>JAZRXT010000107.1:0-12994 GCA_045600365.1 Kiritimatiellia bacterium
CATCGAGGCCGACCATTTCGCGCCGAAGATGGAGATTTCGTTCATCGCCGGCGACAAGCGCGAGACGCTTAGCTATGAGAAGGTGACGTGGAACATCGCCGGCGAGGAGAAAGGTCTGCGCTACGGCGAGAACCCTGGCCAGGAGGCCGCGCTCTACAAGCTCGTTAACGGCAACCTGGCCCTCGGCGAGGTCGAGATGGTCAAGCCGGCCGACTACCTCGCCTCGGTCCCCGAGCTCCTCCAGAGTGGCAAGCACCCCGGCAAGACGAACGTGACCGACACCGACAACGCGCTCAACATCCTGCGCTATCTCACGGACAAGCCGGCCGCCGTCATCGTCAAGCACAACAATCCCTGCGGCGTGGCGCTTGGCTCGACGCTCGCCGAGGCCTACTTCCGCGCCAACAAGGCGGACCGCCTTGCCGCTTTCGGCGGTGCCATTGCGCTCAACCGCGAGTGCGATCTCGAGACCGCCAAGCTCATTATCGAGAACTACGCCGAGGTGGTGGTGGCCCCCGAATTCGCGCCCGGCGTGATGGACCTCTTCGCCACCAAGAAGAACCTGCGCGTCTTCCGCATCAACAACATGTCGCGTCTACAGGACTTCGTGGGCAAGACCACGGTCGACTTCAAGTCGCTGATCGACGGCGGCATGGTGGCGCAGATGAGCTTCGTCTGCAAGGCCCGCAAGCCAGAGGATCTGATGCCGGCGTACTGCAACCGCAAGATCACCGACAAGGCGACCGGCGCGGTGACGTTCGAGGAGCACCGGATCAAGCGTCTTCCCACCGCCAAGGAGTACGAGGATCTCGTGTTCGGCTGGCTCGTCGAGGCTGGCGTCACCTCCAACTCCGTGCTCTACGTCAAGGATGGCGCCACGGTTGGCATCGGCACCGGCGAGCAGGACCGTGTGGGCGTTGCCGAGATCGCGCGCGACAAGGCCTACACCAAGCACGCCGACTGGATTGCCTGGGAGAAGTATCAGAAGCCGTTCAACGATCTGCGTCTCGTCTTCGGCGAAGAAGACGGTGCGCGCAAGCAGGCCGAGATCATGGAGCAGACGAAGGCCGAGAAGGGCGGTCTCCCTGGCTGCGCGATGGTTTCCGACGCCTTCTTCCCGTTCCGCGACGGTCTCGAGGTTGGCATTCGCGAGGGCATCACCTCCTGCGTGCAGCCCGGCGGCGCGATCCGCGACTGGGACGTCATCGACTGCGCAAACGACGCAGGGGTGGCGATGGTGTTCACCGGCCAGCGCTCGTTCCGCCACTGATAACTGCCGGGAGAAGCGATGAATTCTGGCAGAAGGGAGTTCCTGGCCATTGCGGCGGCGGCGGGTGCCGTGGCCGCGTTCGGCGCCGGCGGCGTCGGCTGCGCCCCGTTCCGCGGCGTTGTTGTCGCCACGACGGGCTGGAACGAGGATACGGCCCAGGCGCTGGCGCGTCTGCTGCGCGCGATGGGCAAGGCCGGCGAGACGCCTAGCGCGGTGGACTATACCGGCCCGCGGACGCATTTCGGGGTTGTTCGCTTTGATCGCGTGACCCTCACGTATGGCGATGGCTCGGTGGTGCACGTTGACGGTTCCGGCGTTCTTCGCGGCGCCGCCGTGCTGAGCTCGGCCGATGGCCGCGAATTTCGTGCCGACGAGCTGCCGGCGGCGGCGGGTGGCGCCGTGACGCTGCGCTATGTCGTCGCGTCGTTAGAGAATGCCTGTGGCATCGAGACCGCAGGAAGGAGGGTGTGATGAATTTCTGGAATCTGGCGGCGGAGACGATGAGCCGCGACGAGCTCGCCAAGGTGCAGCTTGCCGGTCTCAGGAAGTCGGTGGCGAGGATGATGAAGAGCGAATGGAGCCGCAAACTGCTCAGTTCGCGCGGCCTCCACTCGGCCGAGGACATCCGCAGCCTGGACGATCTGAAGCGGCTGCCGTTCCTCACCAAGGACGACTTCCGCGACGCCTATCCGCTTGAAATGAGTACAGTTCCCCGCAATGAGCTGCTGGAGTTCCACCAGTCGAGCGGATCCACGGGAACGCCGGTTGTGATGGCGTACACAAAGAACGATCTCAACCAGTGGGCGGAATGCATGGCGCGCTGCTTCACGATGGCAGGTCTCAAGGCCGGCGACGCATTCCAGATCATGCCCACGTTCGGACTCTTCAACGGCGGCTTTGGCTGCTATCATGGGTGCCGCAAGGCGGGGCTGTTCTGCGTGCCCGCCTCCAGCGGCAACACCGGGCGCCAGATCAAGCTCATGCGCGACTTCCGTGTCAAGGGTTTCTGCTCGGTGGTGTCGTACGTTCCGCGGCTCGTCGAGAAGCTCGACGCCGAGGAGAAGGGTGACCACGACATTCCCTCGCTCCGCGTGGGCATCTTCGGTTCCGAGACCTTCTCGGACGAGCTTCGCCGCAAGATCGAGAGGCGTCTGCACATCGAGTGCTTCGACATCTACGGCATGACCGAGACCGGCGGCATCGGCACGACGGGCCAGGACTGCAAGGCGCACGCGGGCATACACGTGTGGGAGGACCAGTACATCACCGAGATCGTCGATCCCGTGACCGGCGAACCGGTCCCCGACGGCGAGTACGGCGAGGTTGTGTTCACCTCTCTCACGCGCGAGGCGATGCCGATCCTGCGCTACCGCACGCACGACATCTCCCGCATCGTGAGCCGGGAGCGCTGCGAGTGCGGGCGCACCTCGCTGCGCATCGACCGCATAACCGGGCGCACCGATGACATGCTCATCGTCAAGGGCGTCAACTTCTATCCCCGCCAGGTCGAACAGGCGCTGATGGAGATTCCCGGGGTGAAGGACGAGTTCCAGATCATCCTCGAGGAGCACAACGGCATGACCGACGTGACGGTGAACGTCGAGGCGGAACCGGGCGTCACCGGCCATACGGTGGCGAAGCACCTGCGCGAGCGCCTTGGCTTCCTGCCGAAGGGCGATGTGTTCCCGGTTGGTTCCCTGCCTAGAACCGAGGGCAAGGCGAAGCGGGTCATCCGCCGTAAACTCGACTAACTGCGGTATTGACCTTACGCGTCCTTTTTGATAAAATAGTAGACCATTTTTTAAGTCCAACAGATGGAAGGAAGTGTTCAGGTGACAGTGATTGAATCTTTGCTCGATCTCCAGCGCACGGATGGCCAGATCCGTGAGGCCGAACGTGAGGCCAGGGATATACCGCAGCGCATCGCGCAGGAGAATGCGCGTCTGAACGGCGTCAATGCCGCGCTCGAGATTGCCAAGAGCCAGCTTGCGGCGATGCGCACGCGTATCAGGAGCGAGGAGTCGGAAGGCGAGGAGATTCGCTCCAGGATCCAGCAGCTCAAGGTAGCCCAGGTGCAGATCCAGAGCAACAAGGAGATGCAGCAGTCGATCAACCAGATCGCGACGCTTGAGGCGAATGCGAATGCGGCCGAAAACCGTGCGATCACCCTGGCGGAAGACAGCATCCCCACGCTGGAGGACCAGGTCAAGGCGGCCCAGGAGCGGGTTGACGCCAGCCGCGGCGGTGTGGATGGATATGTCGCCGAGCTGGAGGAGCGCCTCGCCGGCGTGAAGGCGGAGCTGGTGCGTCTCAACGCCGAGCGCGAGAGCAAGGTGACTGTGATCCGCCAGCTGGATCCCCGTGCGGCCCTTGCCTACGAGCGTCTGCGCACGAAGCGCTGGCCCGTGGTGGTGCTGCTCAACTCCGACTGCGTCTGCGATGGCTGCCACATGAAGCAGCCGCCTTTCGTCGAGCAGATGGTGCAGCACAACAAGGGCATCGTGGCCTGCACGATGTGCGGCCGCATCCTCTATCGCGATCTTTGAAATTTCCCCGGTGATTCCGCGTGAGTGACCGGTCGCGCCCGTGAGGGTGAGGAAAGTCCGGACTCCGCAGGGCAGAGGACCCGGTTGTCAAGGCCGGGAGCGCGGTGGCAAGCGCCGCGTATGGATAGCGTCACAGAGAACGAGACCGCCCCCCGTCAAGGGGAGCAAGGGTGAAATGGCGGTGCAAGGGACCGCCGGGGGGACGCGAAAGCGTCCCCTGCACGACAAGCCCTCCTCGGAGCAAGATCAAATAGGGAACCGACGGGTGGCCCGCCCGGTTTGGAATTCTCCTTCGCAGGATGGTTCCGATGAGGTTTCGGGTTGATTGCTCAGATGAATGATCGGAGCCCCGAAGGGGGTGAACAGAATCCGGCTTATTCGCCATGTGGGATCACCGGGGTTTTACTTTCTCCACCATTTCCGATCGGCAATCCTCCATGCATCGCATTCCAGTAACCACAGCGCTTCTTTCCGAGACCACCCCCGCGCTTCCGCGCGAGGCGCTGCGCCATCTCAGGGCATTGCGCGTGCGCGATGGCGAGATGGTCGAGCTTTTCGACGGGGTGGGGACGGTGCGTCCCTTCGCATGGAATGCCGCCCTTGGTGCGCTGACGGCCACCGGATCCTCCCGCCAGGTGCCCCGGCCAAGTTCGTCGATTGTGCTTTTCGCCTGCGTCACCAAGGGTTCGCGCTGGGACTGGACGATCGAGAAGGCGGTTGAGCTCGGGGTGACGCGCGTTGTGCCGGTCATTTCCGAGCGCACCGTGGTGCGCATACCGCCCGCCGAGCATTCCGCCAAGGCGGAGCGCTGGCGCCGCATCGCCGAGGACGCCGCGCGCCAGAGCGATGCCGCCTGGATGCCGGAGATACTCGAGCCGGTCGACTTTCCCCGCTCGCTCGAGCTTGTTCGCGAGTGCGGTGCGGTCTTCGTGGGCGCGCTGGTGAATCCGCCGGCACCGCCGTTGCAGCGGGTGGTGCTGGACGCCATGGCGAAGGACGCCAGCGCAGGCGCGCCACTGGGAGTGTTCGTGGGGCCGGAGGGCGACTTCACACCCCGCGAGCTCGCGTCCCTGCTTGAAATCGCCCATCCGGCGTCGTTTGGTCCAACCGTGCTGCGCGCCGAGACCGCGGCCATCTTCGCAGTTTCCGTGGTGGCGTCCATCGCCGCCGCCGCTCCAGTGAGATGAACAACATGGTGAAGCGACTTGTCCATTACCTGCTGATGGCAGCCCTGCTGCTGGTGGTGCCGCTTCTGTGCGCCCTTGCGAGCGGTAACACTTCCATGCTCAAAAGCGTGTGCCAGTTTCCTCCCCGTACCGAGGATTTCCAGCTGCATCCCGCGTGGCTGTGGAATGTGCGCCGCCCGTTCTCGTGGTTTGTGTTTCTTGCCATGGTTACGTTCACCTGCTGGTTCGTCGGCCCGTTCGTCCGGCGATCGGTTCGCGCCGCCCTTGTCGCCTGGAGGACGCGCGATCGTCGAGTCCGCCGCCCGTCGGGCTGCTGGCCCTGGTGGGGCTGGGCGGGGCTGGTGCTGCTGGCCGTGTCGTGGTGGCTTTCCTGGAACCGGTTCGCCTGGTTTCGTCCGTACCAGGTGATGTGTTCCTATTTCCCGATCTGGGTGGGCTTCATCATCGCCCTCAACGCCTGGTGCGTCAAAAGAAGCGGACATTCCCCGCTCACCGATCATCCCGTGGCCTATCTGTGCACTTTTCCCGCAAGTTCTCTCTTCTGGTGGTTCTTCGAATATCTTAACCGCTACGTGTGGAACTGGTACTACCTGGGCATTTCGCAGCTGAGCGGGGTCGAGTATGTGGTCTACGCGACACTGTGCTTCTCCTCGGTGCTGCCGGCGGTGATGGCGATTGCGGCGCTGCTGCGTACGACGCCGGCCTTTGCGGACGACGTTCACCAGGGGATGATGAAGGTCAACATCGGCCGTCCCGGCTGGATCGCGTTTCTGATCGGCTGGGCGGCGATAGGGCTGGTGGGGATCGTGTTCTGCCCCGACGGGACGTATCCATTCATCTGGATGAGTCCGCTCTGCGCCTTCCTGCTGATCCAGAAGCTGCTGCACGAGGAGTCGGTGGCGGACCGTTTTGTCCGCGGCGACTATTCGGTGTTCTTCCGCTACATGGTCGCCTCGCTGCTGTGCGGTTTCTGCTGGGAGACATGGAACTTCCACGCCTATGCCAAGTGGGTGTACGCCGTGCCGTGGGTGCATCGCTGGCAGATATGGGAGATGCCGCTCATCGGCTTCGCCGGCTACCTTCCGTTCGGCGTCGAATGCGCCGCCGTGACCGCCTGGCTGTATTCCGCCTTCGGCATCTCGGACGACGAACTGTGACCATGCCCACGGGTGCGATTGCGCGGTGAATTGCGCCACTTCGGACTTGACCTTTCTCTGCCGTTGTGGTATCATTTAGGCGTCGTTTTTCAACAGCGTGGATCCTGGTCTGCACGCGGACTCGGCAGGTTATTTCTCTGACCTTCATTCAATATAGGGAGCTTAAAGCCGGTGGCGCGAGCGCCATCGGTGGGGGCGCCCACTTTGGAACCCGAGGTTCCGGAGATACTGTACTACGGCAGACTGGGGTCTTTTTTTCAGTCAATCGAGGACGGATGGATATGAAGAAGACACTGATGGCGCTCGGCGCGATGGCGTGCGTGGCGGCTTATGGCGGAGATGGCGGGAAAGCCGACGGCGCCGATACCTTCGGTACCGAGGCGAAGGAGTTTGTCGGTTCCAATGGCGGAAAGCTCCTGTACCGCTGGGCGCAGGGAGCCAATGCCGAGCCGGACGGCAAATATCCCCTGGTGCTCTTCTTCCATGGCGCCGGCGAACGCGGCTGCGACAATGTCGCCCAGCTCAAGCACGGCGTGAAGCGTCTGCTCGAACACCTCCACCGCACCGAGAAGGGGTTCTTCCTCATCGCCGGTCAGGTGCCTGAGGGCCGCAAGTGGGCAGAACTCGACTGGAGCCGGCTCACCCACACGATGAAGGCGGCCCCGAGCGAGACCATGGCGCTTACCTTTGAGCTGACGGACAAGGTGATGCGCGAGTTTCCGGTCGATGCCTCCCGCGTCTACGTGACTGGCCTCTCCATGGGCGGATACGGCACCTGGGATGCGATCTCCCGGCGTCCCGACCTCTTTGCCGCCGCGCTGCCTATCTGTGGCGGTGGCGACACAGCGCAGGCGGCGAAGTTCGCCGATCTGCCCGCGTACGTCGTGCATGGCAGTGCCGATGACGCTGTTCCCTGTTCCTGCTCGCGCGATATGGTGGCGGCGCTTTGGAAGGCGAACGGTTCGGTGCGCTACCGTGAACTGTTTGGCGCCGGGCACGGCGTGTGGGAGGCCGCCTACGGTGATGCGGAGATCATGAAGTGGGTGTTCTCGCGTCGCCGTCCTGCTCTCGCCGCGCCCTCGCAGGTGGAGGATCTCGCGAGGCAGGCTGTTCTCTGCCGGTTGGAAGATGCCGACGCCGCCGCGAAGCTGCATCCCCGTTTCGCAAAGGCGTTCGAGTTCCTCAAACGGAAGGATCTTGCCACGCTCGCACTCGGGAAGTACCCCATCGACGGCGAAAACGTCTACGCGATGGTTCAGGAGTGCCAGCTGAAGAACGCCGGCGCGAAGCAGCGGGCCGAGTTCCACCGCCGCTACCTCGACATCCAGATGCCGCTCTCGTGCGATGAGGTGTTCGGTCTGCCCGTGAACACGGCTGACGGCACCGGTTTCGACGAGCAGAAGGATTTCAAGCTCTTCGACGCGGATTGTCCGCTCGTGACAGTGAAACCAGGCGAGTTCGTGATCCTGGCGCCGGGAGTTGCGCACGCCCCATGCCTCACGCGCGGTTTCCGTCGCACGATCCGGAAGGTCGTCGTCAAGGTACTGTACTGACGGAAGGTTTCAGGTTTCTGGTTTCAGGTTTCAAGTTTCTGGTAGATTGCACTTTATGATTGCGCAATATTTCACGTAGTCAATGCAGGGTATCCTTCATAGCGTCCAATGGTTGGTTTGCTACGCGGCATTCGTCGCGCTCGCCTTGCTTCTGCTGGTCGTCGCGGTTAGGTCTGGTTGTCGTTCGCTTGCGCTATTCTTCCTTGTAAAGACGGCTCGTGTCTTTACAAGGGTGGTTCTTCTCGCGCTGGCGGCGGTGTTCATCGCCTTTGGGGTTTCAAAGGATGATGGCAACACGAACGCACCCCCGTCGATGATGTCTTCCCCGCACTGCGTCGCATCACTTCCGCGGCAGTCAGACGCGCCTACGCTGACCATTTCTGATTTCGGACTGACGCCGTCTTCTGCGGTGCTCAGAGTCGTCTGGCCGTCCGATTCGCTCACATCTGACTCGCTCGTGTGGATAAAGGCGCGTACAAACCTCGTTACCGGCGTGTGGCAGCCGATTTGGTGTGAGGCACCTACAGTGAACGCACCGCCGATCACGGTGGAGATTCCGTTTGCGGATCTGCCTGGCGCTGTGGAAGGCGTGCATCCATCGATGGCCTTTTTCACGGCGGAAGCGCAGATCGTCGCTGATGGTGACCGCGATGGTATTCCAGACCGTGATGAATCTGGATGGGTTGAGACAGGAGTGGAACTGCCTGAATTCGACCTTTCGGGAGGGACCATTCTTTTCGATGCCGCTGATGTCGACTGGTGGAACGTCCGATTCGCTGTTCCGCTACCATTCACCATCCGGTGCGGTGGTGTAGTTTCCACTAATGCCGCCGTCCTTGCGAATGGGGTGGTTGGATTTCTTGCCGCAGGCCAAGAGTATGAATGGCTATGGGAAGGGGCGTGGAATTTTGACTTCGCCGCAGACGGCTTCGTTTACGACGACGACCATGCTGTTGTAGCCGCATGCTGGGACAGCATTTCCGGCGTTGCCGGCACGGCTGTCCGCGCTGCGGTGTGCGGTTCGACTCCCACCCGCTGGTTCGTTGTCGAGTATGCGGATGTCACCCAGGGCGGTTACGAATGGGATGACGATCCGCCGCTTGCGACGTTTCAGGTGGCAGTTTCTGAGGAAGATCCCACGACGGTGCACGTCAGGTATCTCTCTATTTCCAACGACTTCAGCTTTGCATCCGCCACTCTTGGTGCACAGGGACCTGGCGGAATGCCGAATCTGCCGTTCACCTATAATGTTGCCGGTGCCGTGACGAACGGTATGGTCATATCATACCATTTCGGCTATGGGACCGATCCGCTTGTTGGCGATACGGATGGTGACGGTCTCGATGACGGCGAGGAGATCGCTCTCGGCACTTCCCCGCTACTTGTTGACACCGATGGTGATGGCCTTGCCGACAAATGGGAATATGACAATGGCCTCGATCCGCTTGTGGCAGTCGGCGACAACGGTGCGAGTGGCGACCCAGACCATGACAATCTTTCAAACATTGATGAATACCAGCATGGATGCCATCCACTCTTGCCGGACAGTGACGGTGACAATGTTGATGACGGTACCGAGGTAGGCCAGGGATCCAATCCTGTCGACCAATCCGACCATGGCGTCGCTCCACCTGCGGGGGAATTGAAGGAACTTGTTTTTAACATTTATGGCGACTATGCTGCGTGGGAAATGACGATCAAAGGCCTTGGCCCAGACGATACTCGCATTAGGAAGATATCCATGGGTGTGCCTGATGCCCCAAGAGACGTTCCGTACAAGATGCGCAGGGGCAACTCCTATCGTCTTACGATGCGTTGGTTGAACAGTTATGGGCACACGGTGCCGTATAGCTGGTACTGTTGGCAGGCGAAGATTGACGGTGTTCCGTCCACGCGCTCATATACGAGCTACTCGGCGGAGCGGCTGTCCGGGAACGAGGTTCTCATCGGTGACGGCTGGGTGGTCGAGAATGCGGATGGTCTTCTCACTGACCATGTCCACATGCATGACCCCGACGCAAATGGCCAAGGTGGAGGAAAAGTAGCTGAAGGTCTGAAGGCGACGCTCTATCTGCCAAAAGTCGACGTGGAGATCGATGGCATTGGTGAGGATGCAGAGGAGACGCTGGGTGCGTACGTGCCGATGGTGCCCGCCCATGTGGAGCAAGGCGAGGCTGACTGGACAGGCTCGCTCGTTCCGGTCAGGGTCACGTGCCAGCCGAGTGGAATGCCGGATTCTGTGAAGGTCCAGATCGCGTCGGACGGACTGATTCGCCAGAACGGAGAACACTACTCTGCCGTACAGAGCGGTACCGAGTTCCCTGTCAGTGGCATCGAAGACGAGAATTTCTACCTCTGCGCGAGAACGGCGTCCGTAACTCCCCGCGACAAGTCCGTCACCGCCACCTGCTGCGGCGACTCGGACGAGGCGAAGTTCACGGTGTATGCCTGCTACTTCATCGCCTATGTCGATCTGCCGAACTATGGGGAGGGAAACAAGGCATATGGCTGGAATTGGAATGAGTTTGGTGTGGATGTTGGACATGCATTTTGGGAGATGCGCTGTCGACCGCTCCCAGAGTCGGTCGAAGGAATCTCCAACAGCGACTTCCTCAACAAGCGCGTTGGATTCTACAGCGATGGATTTCACGTGCCGGACAACGGGCATCGGCCGGAGGTTGTGAAGATGTTGCCGATCTCCAAGGCGAAGTTCCTCTCGGGGATGAGGTTCTGCGAGTCATTTCGCAGATCGACGCCAAGGTACAACCTGTCCACCTACAACTGCTGCAATGCGACGATCGACGCGGCGGCGGCGAGCGGGGTGTGGATCAAGCGCAAAACAAAAGACTGGCCGTTAGGAGGGGGGCTTTGTCCTCTTCAGGTAGGCAATGATTTGATGGCTGAAAAGTGGCATTACATAAAATGACAAAATGAAAGGGAAAACAATGACGAAAATACTGGTTGTACTGGTCGCTCTTCCTCTGCTGGCGAAGGCCGACGCGGTGTACGATGAATTCTTGAGATTAAAACAAAAGGGTTCGGATGAAAGAGTGGCATTCTATCATAGTGTATCCAATAACATGGCTGAACTGAAAAACGGCTGGGATGAAGAGGGGGAACGGTTCACTATTCCAAGGAATGATGGCTCTACGTCAAACATCGTGTATGATGTTGATCTCATCAGCGTGAGTACCAATGTCGTAAGTACAAACCTGACGCAAGTAAGCCAACATCTTCTAAACGGCGAAGTCTACCGGTACACGTACGACAAACAGGGAAATGTTGAAATGATTGAGATAGAGGGGATACGCCTGGGTGATCTTAATATCTATCAGATTGACGCAGATGGTGAGCTGGATGCATATATAGCGACGACGAACTTCATTGGTATTCATGGTGTACGGCAGTACAGAAATGGAAACATCATCAGAGTCGGCCCCATACCAAATCTGGAAATGTTTAGGCCTTGATCTTCCTCAACAAGCGGGTTGGATTTTACAGCGATGGATTTCACGTGCCGGACAACGGGCATCGGCCAGAGGTTGTGAAGATGTTGCCGACGTGAAATGGGGTCTGTCCCCGCTGCCGTGATCATAAATCATGTAAATTCGCTTCGCGAATTTAACTATTTGTGGGCGAAGCGAATTTAAACGGCGGCCGCTTTTGTAATTTTGATGTTGACACGGCGCGAGCTGGTTTGGTATAATACCGACAACCAACGCGGTGAAGGGTTCACCACGTGGGATGGTAGAGGAATCACTCATGAAACATCGCTTTGACATCCTCCGCATTGCGGCCCCGCTAGTTGCTGCTGCCGTTGCCGTCGTCGCGTCTGGCGCCACCCCCGATTGGCGTCCCGCCGGGCCTTGGCGCGGCTTCAATCTGCTGGGGATGTTCAGAGCGCCCACGATAGGGCTCATGCCCGATCCGCGGGTTGACGGGCACTTCGTTGAGTGGGAGTTCCAGGCGTTGCGGGAATGGGGTTTCAATTTCGCGCGTCTGCCCATCGACTACCGCATCCTCATGGCGGAGGACGACTGGTCGAAGCTCGACGGAGAGAAGATGAAGCTCGTCGACCAGGCGGTCGAATGGGGCCGCCAATACGGCATCCACGTCCAGGTGGCTCTGCACCGCATTCCCGGCTACTGCGTCCTCGACAAGACGGAGGCGTTCCCGCTTGGCACCAGCCCGGTTGCGCAGTCCGCTGCCTGCGCACTCTGGCGGCAGATGGCGCGACGCTGGAAGGGCATCCCGAATGAATGCCTCTCCTTCAACCTCTTCAACGAGCCCACTCGCCATGCCGCGGGCGAGAACTACCTGAAGGTCGCAAAGCTCCTCATCGAGACGATCCGCGCGGAGGACCCCAACCGCTTCATCATGATCGACGGCGATGCCTGCGCGTCCAGACCCGTGAAGGAACTTTACTCCGTTCCGGCCCTTGGCCAGGCCTTCCGCGGCTACACGCCCCACGTGCTCACGCACTATCTCTCGGGCTACATCAAGACGCCGGCCGAACCGCCGACCTGGCCGCTCGCCGACGGCTACGGCGACAAGTGGGGACGGCGCACGCCCGAGGCGACGGTTGCGCTCTACCAGGATGCAATCGACGCCGGCGAGCTGTGCATGGTCGGCGAGTTCGGCTGCCGCAACCGCACCCCGCACAAGGTGACGCTCGCGTGGATGGAGGACTGCTTGAAGCTATGGAACTCGAAGAAGCTCGGCTGGGCGCTGTGGAACCTGCGCGGACACAACGGCATTCTCGATTCCGGGCGCGAGGATGTGAAGTACGAGGACTACCGCGGCCACAAGCTCGACCGCGCAATGCTCGAGCTTCTGCGAAAGTATCTGCACGAAAACCCGTAACTTGAATTTCAAGGGAGGTCAACGAGGATGAAAACATCAGCAATCGTAGTAGCCACCGCCTTCGCGGCGTGTATGGCCGTCAATGCAGAACCCGTGGACGGGTTTCAGTGGGGGCCGGCCTATTATGCTCCATTCGATGCGTTCTGCTCTCAATACTGGGAGGACGGTGTCGTGGCCGCTGACGGAGGAGTGGCGTACTTCACCGGCACCCAGTCCCCAACGTTGTCGTTCGGCTTGGCATACACGCTGCGGGGCATCGACTTCGGCAACGTGAAGTTCGGCAACAACTGCCCCGCCATTTCCGGCGGCAAGCTCACGCTCACCGGTGATGCGTTCATCAAGGGCACGGGACGCGGCAGCGCCGGAAGCGGTAGCGACCAGTTCGCCGCCGTGAACAGCACGGTGTCGGGCACGGGCG
>JAZRXT010000108.1:0-2984 GCA_045600365.1 Kiritimatiellia bacterium
GCGGGGTATGGCCGATCGAATGGCCCGAGCGGCGGGCTTCGCGCCAGAAGCCGCGGCGGTACTCATCCGAGTCGAGGCCGAGCACGTCCTGCACGAACCACTCGAAGAACGGTTTCGCGCCTGCGGCGGTGTGTGCGTCCGCGGCGGCGTGTGCGTCTGCGGCCGCGCACGGCTCCTCCGCCGACGGGGCGAGCGCGTGGCCATGGGCGACGAGGCGGTTTCTGATCCTGTGGTTCATCGGGTAATGCTATGGTTCATCTGGTAGTGCAATGGTTCATCTGGTAATCCTGCGGTTCGACGGATAACAGTATAGCAGGTTCGATTGGAAAGTTCAAGCAGAAAGTTGGATTTTGTTTCGGAACAATTAAATCGTACACGGACGAAACAGGTTGTTGGCGCGGATGTTGATGTTGCCGGGTTGTGCCGGTTGTGGTGAGGTGGACGGGTTGTGCCGGTTGTGGTGAGGTGGACGGGTTGTGCCGGTTGTGGTGAGGTGGGCGGGTTGTGCCGGTTGTGGTGAGGTGGACGGGTTGTGGTGAGGTGAGCGGACGACGGGTGCCCCGCTCGTGCCGGAAGGGAAGAGAGGATGTGGTGAATTACTCAGATGCGCCCCTTCGTTTCCTCGTCCTAGAAATCGAAAACTGGAAAAAATCATGAGCGCAGCGGATTTATAAGATTTATGAACGCAGCGAATTTAATTATTTAACTATTGATTGACTTTGACCCCGATATTTGCTAAAATACTGACTTCCATCTGGTCCGGGCTAGAAAAACCGACTGCCCGGCCGGCGAGGAACAAAAGAAAAGGAAACACAAAATGCCAAAGATGAAAACAAAGAAATGCGCGACCAAGCGCATGAAAATGTCGGCTACGGGCAAGGTGATGCGTTCGCAGGGTGGCAAGGCCCACCTGAACGGCTACAAGAGCCGTGGTCGCAAGCGCAACCTCCGTGGCATCACCGCCACCGACGCCACCGTCGAGAAGACCATGCATCGCATGCAGCCGTATGCCTGATAGAAAGGACAGTGTAAAATGAGAGCTACCAACGCACCCGCTTCACGTGCACGTCGTCGTCGCCGTCTGCAACTTGCGAAGGGTTTTCGCGGCGCCCGTTCCAAACTCTTCCGCACCGCCACCGAGGCGGTTGACCGCGCCCAGCGCCTTGCGACCATTCACCGCAAGCTGAAGAAGCGCGACTTCCGTCATCTGTGGATCGCCCGCATCAACGCCGCCACCCGTGCCGAGGGCATGAGCTACAGCGCGTTCATCGCCGGGCTGCTCAAGGCCGGTGTCACGCTCAACCGCAAGATGCTCAGCGAGATCGCCATTCAGGATCCGCAGGGTTTCAAGCAGATCGTCGAACTCGCGAAGAAGGCCTGAGGCCTGACGACGCGAATCCAACAGGAGTAACCGAAAATGGCTACCAAACCGTTCCCGCTCGAGCGCGTGCGCAACTTCGGCATCATGGCCCACATTGATGGCGGCAAGACCACCACCTCGGAGCGCATTCTATTCTACTCGGGCAAGAACTACAAGATCGGCGAAGTGCATGACGGCGCCGCGACGATGGACTTCATGGTGCAGGAGCAGGAGCGTGGCATCACGATCCAGTCCGCCGCGACCTGCGTCCAGTGGGGCGACTTCCGTCTCTCGCTGATCGACACTCCCGGCCACGTGGACTTCACGGCCGAGGTGGAGCGTTCGCTCCGCGTCCTTGACGGCGCGGTCGCGCTCTACTGCGCGGTAGGCGGCGTGCAGCCGCAGTCCGAGCAGGTGTGGCGTCAGAGCGAGAAGTACAACGTCCCGAAGATCGCGTTCGTCAATAAGATGGACCGCGTGGGCGCCAACTTCTACAGCGTGATGGACCAGATGAAGAAGCAGCTCGGCGCGAATCCAGTGCCGATGGTGCTGCCGATCGGCGCCGGCGAGACCTTCGACGGCATCATCGACCTCATCAAGATGAAGGCGCTTCGCTACGATATGAAGACTCTCGGCAAGACGGTCATCGAGGAGGATATCCCGGCCGACATGCTCGAGAAGGCCAAGGAGTACCGCCAGCAGATGGTGGAGTCCGCCGCAGAGCAGGACGACGCGCTGATGGAGAAGTTTTTCGCGGGCGAGGAACTCACGATCGACGAGATCAAGGGCGCGATCCGCAAGGGCTGCATTGCGCGCACGATTACCCCTGCGTTCTGCGGCAGCGCCTTCAAGGACAAGGGCGTTCAGCAGCTTCTGGACGGCGTCTGCGACTATCTGCCTTCCCCGCTCGACGCGGGTGACGCGGTCTCGCAGGACAATCCCGACGAGAAGCGCGCTCCCAGCGACAGCGAGCCGTTCTGCGGTCTCGCGTTCAAGATCATGTCCGACAAGGCGATGGGCAAGATCACCTTCGTGCGCGTCTACTCGGGCACGCTCAAGCTGGGTGGCGAGCTGCTTGACTCCACGATCAACCAGGAGCAGCGCATCAGCCGTCTCTTCCGCATGCACGCGAACAAGCAGGAGGCGCTCGAAGAGGCGCACGCCGGCGACATCGTGGCCTGCGTCGGCCTTACCCAGACCCGCACGGGCGACACGCTCTGCGATCCCGAGCATCCGATCACGCTGGAGTCGATCGACTTCCCGGCGCCCGTGATCTCGGTGGCCGTCAAGCCCCAGTCGCGTCAGGACAACGAGAAGCTCGGCGTCGCGCTCCACGCGCTGGCGGTGGAAGACCCGACCTTCGTCGTCACCTTCGCCCAGGAGACGAGCGAGACGATCATCGCCGGCATGGGCGAGCTCTACCTCGAGGTCATTGTGGACCGTCTGAAGCGCGAGTTCAACGTCGCGTGCGACGTGGGCGCCCCGCAGGTCGCCTACCGCGAGACGATCACGACTTCGGTCGAGAGCGAGTACAAGCACGTCAAGCAGTCCGGCGGCCGCGGCCAGTACGCGCACGTCTGCCTGCGTCTCGAGCCCCAGGAGCCCGGGAAGGAATTCGAGTTCC
>JAZRXT010000109.1:0-7142 GCA_045600365.1 Kiritimatiellia bacterium
AGCACGCGGCCGCGACCGGCGTCGTCGAAGTCGACGTCGATATCGGGCATGGGGGTGCGGTCGGGATTGAGGAAGCGCTCGAACAGGAGGTCGTACTTGATCGGATCGACGTTGGTGGTGCCGAGCGCGTAGGCGACGGCGGCGCCGGCGGCGGAACCGCGGGCCGGGCCCACCCACACGCCCATGTTGCGGGCGGCGGCGATGTAGTCGTGAACGATGAGGAAGTAGCCGGGGAAGCCCATCGTGCGGATGGTGTCGAGCTCGAACTGCACGCGCTCGGCGATTTCGGCCGGCACGGGATCGCCCCAGCGGCGCTTCGCGCCGTCCCACACCAAGGAGGCGAGGTAGTCCGACTCGAACTTGATGCGCAGCACCTTCTCGTAGCCACCGAGGCGCTCGAAGTTCTTCGGCTGCTCCGCGGTGTTGAATTCCTTCGCGAGCGATGCTTCGTCGAACATCCGGGCATATTCCTCCTCGGTGCCGAACGATTCGGGGATCGGGAACTTCGGCATGATCGGGGGCGGGTCGAGCTTGTAGTCCTCGACCTTCTCCGCCAGGGCGACGGTGTTGGCGACGAGCTCGGGGTGGTCGGGGAAGATCGCCGCCATCGCGTCGCCGTCCTTGAACCACTCCTCGCCCGTGTAAATCAGGCGCGAATCGTCGGAGAGCTTCTTGCCGGTTGAAAGGCACAGCAGCACATCATGGGCGGGATCGTCATCCGCCTCCAGGAAGTGCACGTCGTTCGTCACCACCACCGGGATCGAGAGCTTCTCGCCGAGGGCGATCATCTTCTCGGCCACACGGCGCTGGCGCGCATAGAGGCGGCGGTGGTCGTCCACCGCCGAGCCAGGAATGCCGCCCGCCTCGGTCTTCCGCGAGTTGTGCAGCATCACCTCGAGGTAGTAGTCGTCGCCGAAGACGCCCTTGTACCAGCTGGCGATGCGCTCCGCCTCGGCGTCGTTGTTGCCGCCCTTGGCGTCTTCGTCGAGATAGTAGGCGACCTCGCCCGCAATGCAGGCGGAGCAGCAGATGAGACCCTCGTGGTACTTCTCGAGCTGGGCATGGTCGATACGGGCGTTGTGGTAGAAGCCGTCGATCCACGCCTCGGACAGCAACCGCACCAGGTTGTGGTAGCCGACGAGGTTCTTGGCCAGCAATATCAGATGGTGGCGGCGTTCGGACTTGTCTCGGCTGCGGTGGTCGCCCGACGGCGTCACGTACGCCTCGCAGCCGAGAATCGGCTTGATGGGCGGCAGGTCATCGTAGCCCTTCTTCGAGTGGCACTCGTCGTGGAACGCCTTGAGCGCGAAGAGGTTGCCGTGGTCGGTGACCGCCAGTGCCTTCATGCCCCATTTGCGGGCGCGCTTCACGAGCGACTTGATGGCGCACTGCCCGTCAAGAAGCGAATAGGTGGTGTGAACGTGGAGATGGACGAAATCCTGCATTGCCGGTCAACCAGGGGAAATCATGCCTTCGACGCGGAAAGTTCGCTGGCGCAGCGGTGCGGACATCCCGCGCACCCCTTCGCGCACGGGCGGTCGCCGAACGAGACGTCCCGTCCGTTGAAGCAGTAGGTGCAGATGCGCTCCTGCGGCAGGCCGATCGCCGCCACCAGGTCCTCCAGCCGCTGGAATGCGAGCGAAGTGAGATTGAGCGTGCGGCGGATGTATTCGACCATTCTGGCGTAGCGCTCGCCATCGGGATTCTGGTAGAGGGAGATATCGGCCTCTTCGCCCTCGTTGTCGCGGATGAAGCGGCGAGTGACAAGATCGTACACGCTGCGGGAGCGGGAGAAGTTGAGAAAACGGCAGGGATAGAGGAGCGGCGGGCACGCGATGCGCATGTGCGCCTCCTTCGCGCCGGCCTCGTAGAGACGGCGCGCCTGGCGGCCGAGCTGGGTGCCGCGCACGATCGAATCGTCGCAGAAGACGAGGCGCTTGTCGCGGATGAGGCCGGGGATGGGGATGAGCTTCATGGACGCCACCCGCTCGCGCTGGCGCTGGTCGCTCGGCATGAAGGAACGCGCCCAGGTGGGGGTGTACTTGGCGAACGGACGCGAATAGCGCAGCCCGGCCTCGTGGGCGTAGCCAAGCGCGTGGGAGATGCCGCTGTCGGGCACGCCGCCTACGCTGTCCGCCTCCACCGGATTGCGCCGCGCCAGATAGCCCCCGCAGCGATAGCGGGCCATTTCCACGTTGCGGCCCTCGTAGGCCGAGGCGGGATAGCCGTAGTAGACCCAGAGGAACGAGCAGATCGCCATCTCGGAACGAGGCGGCACGAGGGTGACAAGACCATCGGGAGTGGCCTCCACCACCTCACCGGGCCCCAGGTCGCGCAGATGCTCGTAGCCCAGATTGGCGAAGCAGCAGCTCTCCTGGGTGGCCATCAGGGCGCCCTCCTTGCGCCCGAAGATGATCGGGGTGCGCCCGTAGCGGTCGCGAGCGGCGAAGAAGGAGCCGTTGGCGGTGAGAATCATCAGCGAGCAGCTACCCTCGATCTTCTCCTGGGCGTACTTGATGCCCTCGACGAAACTCGCCTGGGAGTCGATCAACGCCGCCACCACGGCGGTGGGACTGACGACGCCAGACGAGGTGGAGAACTGGAACTGCATCCGGCGCGCGGAGTACATTTCCTGCATCAGCAGGTCGATGTTGGCGATGAGGCCCACCGTCACAAGCGCGTAGGTGCCGAGATGCGAGGCCACGATCAATGGCTGGGGATCGGTGTCGGAAATGACGCCCAGACCCATGTTGCCGTGGAACTTCGCGAAATCGTCGTCGAATTTGGTACGAAACGGCGAATTCTGGATATTGTGGATGGCGCGCTGGAATACGCCGCCGTCCAGCACCGCCATGCCACCCCGATGAGTGCCTAGATGAGAATGATAATCCGTTCCGAAGAAGATATCGGCAACGCAATCCTCCTTCGAAACAACCCCGCAGAAACCGCCCATTGAAACTCCTTTGAAAAATTACAAGTGTCCGGAACCTCCCGAACACCGTATATTATACCAAAAAAAACGCCCCAGCTCAATGTTGGGCTTAGGTCGAAAGCGAAATGACTGGTGGCCAGCACCGTCGCCAGCCCCGCATTCTGCATCCCCACCTCGATGGCGATCGTGCGGCGCTTGGGATTGGAGAACCTCGCCACGACGCCGGTGAGGTAGCCAAAGACTTAGCCGAGCGAATTGTGCAGGAGCACGGCGGCGAAGATCAGCACTCCGGTGCGCGCTATGCGCGATCCCTGGGCGCTCACCACTCCGCCCACGATGGCGGCCAACGCCACCAGCGCGACGAACAGAGGAGTCTGCGCGGCGCGAAACGACGATATGCGAGCTAGCAGACCCGTCGCGCTCCTCAGATCAGATGCGCCATCTTATCGCGCTTCGTCTCAAGATAGTGGCGGTCGTGCTCGTTCGGCGGAATCACGATCGGCACCCGCTCGACGATTTCGATGCCATAGCCGGCCAGTCCCTTGACCTTGCACGGATTGTTGGTCAGGAGGCGTATCTTGCGGATGCCGAGATCCTCGAGCATCTGCGCACCCTCGCCGTATTCGCGAAGATCGGGCGCAAAACCCAGCTTCACGTTGGCCTCAACCGTGTCGAGCCCTTTTTCCTGGAGATGATAGGTGCGCAGCTTGTTCATCAAACCTATCCCGCGCCCTTCCTGGCGCATGTACAGCACTGCGCCGCGTCCCTCGCGCTCGATCATCCTCATGGCGGTGTGCAGCTGCGGACCGCAATCGCAGCGCTCGCTGCCTAGCACGTCGCCGGTGAAGCACTCGGAATGCACCCGCACCAGCACCGGCGCGCCGTCGGAGAAATCGCCCTTCAGGAGCGCCAGATGCTCGAGCCCCGTCGTGAGCGACTTGTACATGCGCAGACGGAAGTGTCCGCACGACGTCGGCAGATCAACCTCGTCCACCGCCATCTCCACCAGCTTCTCGGTGCGACGGCGGTAGGCGATGAGGTCGGCGATGGTCATGAACCGCAGACCATGCTCCTTCACGAAGCGCTCGTGATCCTCCATGCGCGCCATCGTGCCGTCGTCGCGCATGATCTCGCAGCAGAGCCCAACCTCCCTGAGACCGGCGAGGCGGCACAGGTCGACCGTCGCCTCGGTATGCCCGGCGCGCCGGAGCACGCCGCCGGGGCGCGCCTCGAGCGGGAACATGTGCCCGGGGCGGCGGAAGTCGCCGCCCTTCGCCCCGTCGCGCACGCAGGCGAGAGCCGTGATCGAACGCTCGGCGGCGGAAATGCCGGTGGTGGTGTTGACGGAGTCGATGGACACCGTGAACGCGGTATGGTGGTTGTCGGTGTTATCCGCCACCATCTGCGGCAGATTGAGCCGTTCGCACCATTCGGCGCTCATCGGCATGCAGATGAGGCCCTTGGCGTAGGTGGCCATGAAATTCACGTTGGCGGTGGTGGCGAACTCGGCGGCGCAGATGCAGTCGCCCTCGTTCTCGCGGTCCTCGTCGTCGGTCACCACGATGATCTCGCCGCGTTTCAGGGCGGCAAGGCAGTCCTCTACGGAATCAAACTTCACTTCGCTTCTTCTCCGGTCATTTGCGGCGGCGCTGCTTGCGCGACTCGAACCACGCCTTCTCGGCCTTCACGGCCTCGGGATCGGCCTGCAGGCGCTTGAAGTCCTCGGCGTACTTCTGCTTCTGCGACGGCCAGGTGGTGCAGAACCAGCGGATGTCCCTGAGCGCCGCGCCCTTGTCGTTTTCGGCGAGGTCGTCCTTGATCTCGTCCTCAAGATTCTTCTTCGCGCGCTCGATCGAGTCGATCACGCTCTGGGCCTCCTCGGCCTCGCCCGGCTTCTTGCTCTTCAGCATCGCCCGCACCGGGGCCAGCGCCGCGCCTTCGACGTTCTGGCCCATCCGCAGCTTCTTCGGCAGATTGCGCAGCTTCTTGAGCGACAGCGCGGGGTCGATCAGCTGGCCGGGGGCGGGCATGTCGGTAAGGGCGTTGACCATCGCCACCACCGCGTCGTTGCGGTCGGTGCCGCCGTAGCGCACCGCGCCCATGGCGTCGACGACGTAGAAGCCGGGGTACTTGTCGCCACCGGGTGCCTCGGAATACTCCGCCGCCTGGTAGACCGGGCCCGCCAGCTTGAGCGAGGCGGCGGCGGCGCGGATCTTCTCGAGATCGCCGCCCTGGCGATGGGAGCAGATGAACACCACGGGGTGCCCGTTTGCCTTCTGCCCCAGCGCGTTCTTCTGCGCGAAGGCAAGGGACTCGGCGCACTCGGCGGCCGCATCCATGCCCCACTCCGCCACCAGCACCACCTTGCGGCGCAGGTCGCCCGGCTTGATCTTGGGGCCGGAAATCCAGTTGGAATCCTCAAAACCCTTCCATTCACCGGCCGTGGCGCCAAGCGCCACCGCCAGAAACACGCCCATCGTGGTCAATCTCATTTCTTCATCTCCTTTTCGTACGGAACCTGGATGCCATGGCTCCTGGCGAACGAGTGCATGTCGGCAAGCAGCTTGCGGTCGGGGCGCGCGGCGTAGGCGGCCACCATCTCGTAGAGCCGGCGCTTGGCCCATTCACCGCGCAGCGAGTCGTCCGACTTGCCTGCCGACGCGAAGTCTAGGCGGAAGAGACTCTCGTACACGTCGGTGCCGTTGAGGCCGCGCACCGAGAACACAAGCTCCTTCTGCTTCGCCGGGCATACGCCGAAGATCTCCATCGGCTCGCCCTCGCAGAGATTGGTGACCAGGCGGGGATAGGCCTCGGCATTCGAAGAGGCGGAGAAGATGACCGACATGTCGGCCAGCACCGGGCGCGCGAACTTGCGCGCGAGCTCGGGAATGCCGGACGCCGCGTTCCAGCGGAACTTGCTCCCGTGGCGCGCCCAGTCGCCGCGGTTGCCGCGCGTGAGCATGTCCATGAGATAGGCGTTGGCATTGGGCTTGACGCCGTACATGTAGACCGATACCAGCCCGCCGTTGAGGTCGGAGAATCGCGAGATGATCTCCGCCGAGCGGGTGAGGCCGCTCGTCGCGTCACCATCGGTGATGACCAGCGCCACCACCGGGCGGGCGGGATCGCGCGGCATCGCGAGCACGCCGCGCAGAGTGCGGAACACATCCGTCTGGCCGTGCGAGGTCTGCTTGGCAAGCCATGACGCGGCGTGGTCGAGCGATTCCTGGGTGACCGCCTTCCACGCGGTGTCGGTGAAGCAGTACTCGAACTTGTCGCGGAACGCCACCACGTTGAAGCGGTCGCCGCTGTTGAGAGTGCGCAGCGCCTCGTTGATCGCCTTTCGGCAGGACTTCAGGCGGTCGTTCGCGATCGAGCCCGAGGCGTCGACCAGGAAGACGATGTCCTTCGAGATCACGGGCAGGGGATCGACTTCCCGCGAAGCCAGGCGCACGCGGAAGTACTTGATGTCGGGCCGTGCGGGATCGACCCACTGGAACAGCGACGCGTCGACGTTCTTCTCGAACGGCGTTCCCGGCTTGGCCGCATCGTCGCGAAGCCCGCGCACGGCCTTCTTCTCCTCGGCCCCGATCTTCTCGTCCACCTTGGCCGCGGCCGGCGGCGAAGGCGGCGGCGGCAGGACGGCGGTCTTCTTCTCGGCGGGAGATTCGGTGAGCGCCTTCTCCTCGGCGGCGCCACTGCCGAAGGTCTCGGCGGCGGACGAAAGCGACGGCTGGTCCAGGGCGCTGCCAACGGACGACATCGGCAATGCCGCCGGAGGCAGCGCGGCCACGGGGGCGATCCCAGCCGCAGCCTTTTCGCCCACTGGCGCCGCCGGGGGAGCATCGGCCGCCCCCAGACCGCCGCCGGTGCCGCCGGGCGCGGCGATGAGATCGAATGCGGGCGTGATGTCGGGGGCGCTGGCAGCGCGCTCCACCTTGGGGATGACCAGGCGTGGCAGCGCCGCCGCTTCGTCTGGAACCACCGGGGATTCGATGGCGACGATCTCCTGGCGCGGCATCCATTCCGCGGCCTCGACCTTCGCGGGCACGGCCACCGAGGCGTCTGCAGGAGCATCCGTCGCCGCGGCGGGCAGCTCGGGCACGGCCCCGCGGGCGACCGACTCGTTGAGACGGTCCACGCGCTACTCGGCCTCCTCCTCCACCGGGGCGGCAACCGGGCGCGCCTCGACGTTCATCTCGTGCGCCAG
>JAZRXT010000110.1:0-21164 GCA_045600365.1 Kiritimatiellia bacterium
AGTGGTGCGAGGACCGCAAGGCGCCGCTCGACTTCTTCTCGTGGCACGTCTACGCCGTCGAGCCGGGGCAGATCGTGGACAAGTGCGCGCGCATGCGCAAGATGCTGGATCGCCACGGGTTTGCGAAGACGGAGTCGATCCTGAACGAGTGGAACTACGTGAAGGGCTGGGTGGACGACTGGCCGTATTCGCTTGACGTCGAGCGCGGACGCTTCAACCAGAAGGGCGCGTCCTTCGTCGCCGCTACGATGATCGACTGCCAGCTGGCGCCGCTCGACCACCTCATGTACTACGACGCGCGGCCGGTCGGCATGAACGGCCTCTTCGACTACACGACGCTCGAGCCGATGAAGGGCTACTACCCGTTCTACGCCTGGTCGCGCCTGGTCGACTGCGGCACGCAGGTGGCCTGCACCGTGCGCGAGGGGCGTGGCAAGAAGATCGCGGCGGCGACGGGCGTCACGTTCGAGAAGCCGCTGCCCGCCGCCAGGAGGGCTGGCTTCCATGCCGTCGCGGCGAAGGGGGCGGGCGGCTCGTCGGCGCTCTTCGTAGCCCGGTATTCCGACGACAACAACATCACCGACACGGCGACGGCGTATCTCGTCCTGCCCGGTCTCGAAGACGCCCGCCGCGCGCGCTGCCACGTGACCGACGCCGTGCGCACCTACACCGAGGTGCCGCTCGTGCGCACTGAAGACGGCTCGTACATGGTCCGTATGCAGCCGAACTCCTTCGCGCTCGTCGAATGGTGATTGAAAAGGAACCGCTAACCGAGGAAATCGAATGAAAACGGTCAAGAGCAACTTCAAGTTCAAGGGCGGGGTTCATCCCGACTACAACAAGGAGCTCGCGCGCGACAAGGCGATCGAGACGATGCCCACGCCGGCCCAGCTCGTGATCTCCATGAGCCAGCACCTCGGCGCGCCGGCGAAATGCATTGTCAAGCCGGGCGACTACGTGACGCGCGGCCAGCTGATCGGCGAGCGCAACGGCTTCATCTCCGTATGCGTGCGCTCGAGCGCCTCCGGCCTCGTCAAGGCCGTCGAGACGCGCCCCGGCGCCGCCGGCGGCATGGCGCCAGCCGTCATTCTCGACACCACCGCCCCCGCCCCCGAGGGCGTGGCTGCCGCCTCGCCGGTTCTGCCGCCGCTCGACTGGAAGGCCGCCTCGCGCGAGGACATCCTCAAGCGCGTCGAGGATGCCGGCATCTGCGGTATGGGCGGCGCCGGCTTCCCGACGTGCGTGAAGCTCAATCCACCGCCCGGCAAGCACTGCGAGTATCTGATTCTGAACGGGGCGGAGTGCGAACCATATCTCTGCGCCGACCACCATGTCATGCTCGAGCGGGCGGACCGCATCCGCGTTGGCGTCGAGATCATGCGCAAGGTGCTCGGGGGATGCGCGGTGCGCATCGCCATCGAGGCGAACAAGCCCGATGCGATCGCCGCGATGGAGAAGGCGTTTGCCGACATCGAAGGCAACGTCGAGATCGTGGTGCTGCCGGTCCTGTATCCCCAGGGCAGCGAGAAGCACCAGATCAACGCGACGGTGGGCCGGGTGGTGCCCGAGCCGCCGGCCCTGCCGATCGACGTTGGCTGCGTGGTGGAGAACGTGGGCACGGTGGCGGCGATAGCAGATGCCGTCGAGAAGGGCGAGCCGCTGCTCACGCGCGTGACGTCCGTTTCGGGCGACGCGGTCGCGGAGCCGAAGAACATCCTCGCGCCGTGCGGCACCAGGTATGCCGACCTCGTCGCCTTCTGCGGCGGCGAGAAGGGCGTGCCGGCGAAGGTCATCTCCGGGGGCACGATGATGGGCTTCGCCGTGCCGAGTCTCGAGATCGCGACGACCAAGACGACGTCGGGTCTGCTGTTCCTCTCGAAATCGCGTGTCTTCCAGTACGGCTCGCAGGCGTGCATCAACTGCGGAAGGTGCGTGAGGGCGTGCCCGATGAACCTCAACCCGGCCGACATTTCGAAGGCCGTGGAGGCGGACGACATCAAGACCGCCGAGGAAGCGCACGTTATGACGTGCATCGAGTGCGGTGCGTGCAGCTTCGGCTGCCCCGCCTACCGCACGATCACCCAGTTCTGCCGCCGGGCGAAGAACTCGATCCGGGCGCGCATCGTCGCCGAGAAGGCCCGTGCGGCGAAGGCCGCGAGTGGAAAGTGAAGAGAAAAGTGAAGAGTGAGATTGTGGTATGAAACCGAAAGACACTGCCGAACACTACATGCTTTCGAGCTCGCCGCACACCCACGCCAACATCAGCGTGAGCGGCATCATGCTCGACGTGATCATAGCCCTGCTGCCAGCGCTGTGCTGCAGCGTGTACTTCTTCGGTCTGAAGGCGCTCGTCCTCGTGCTGGTGACCGTGGCGGCGTGCCTGGTTACCGAGGCGTCCTGCCGGCTGGCAATGAGGCGCGCCAATTCGATCGGCGACCTCTCGGCCGTGCTCACCGGCCTGCTGCTGGCGCTAAACCTGCCGCCGGACCTCCCGCTGTGGATGGCGGTGGTGGGCGGCGTGTTCGCCATCGCGGTCGGCAAGCAGGTCTTCGGCGGGCTTGGCTACAATCCGTTCAACCCGGCGCTGGCGGCGCGCGCGTTCATGCTGGTGTCCTTCACCGGCGCCATGACCACCTGGAGCAGTTCGTCATGGCAGGTTTCGGCGGGCGGGCTCGAGGCCGCCACCACCGCAACTCCGCTTGCGTTCATCAAGAAGGGCGCAGAGGGCCTTGACTTCTCGCAGGTGCAGATCCTCCAGGATCTGCTGGTTGGCAATGTCAACGGCTGCATCGGCGAGGTTTCGGTGCTCGCGCTGCTGGTGGGCGCTGCGTATCTGCTGTGGCGGCGCGTTATCACCTGGCACGTCCCGGTGGCGTTTCTGGGCACGGTATTCCTCTTCGCCCTCGTCCACGGCGGCGTGCCGCCGCTGGTGCACGTGCTTTCCGGCGGGGCCGTGCTGGGTGCGTGCTTCATGGCCACCGACTACGTGACCTCCCCCACCACGGCGCGGGGCAAGCTCGTCTTCGGTGTCGGCTGCGGCCTCGTGACCATGCTCATCCGCACCGCACCCGGCGGTGCCTATCCGGAGGGTGTCTCGTTCTCGATTCTGATCATGAACGCCTTCACCCCGCTCATCAACCGCTTCACCCAGCCGAAGGCGTTCGGAAATGGTTAAATAGTTGAATAGTTAAATGGTTAAATAGTTAAATAATTTAACAATTTAACGATAAAAGAAAGGTTTAGAAGTCATGAAGAAGATGGTGCATCTGGTTCTTTCTCTTACGATAATCTCGGCGGTTTGCGCGGCGGTGCTTGCCAGCGTTAACGCCGTCACCAAGGAGCGTATTGCCGGTATCAAGACGCAGGCCAAGCTCAATGCCGCGAAGCAGGTGATGCCGAAGAGCGCGACGAAGGTGGAGGAGGTCGAAGACGGCGTGTTCGCGGGGAAGAACTCTGCGGGCAAGGCGATTGCCTACGCCGTGGTCGGCAGCGATCCCAAGGGCTATGGCGGCGAAATCCGGCTGATGGTTGGTCTGACTGCCGATTTCACCGTTGTCACCTACCGCAAGCTCGAGGCGGCCGAGACGCCCGGCCTCGGCTCCAATCTCACCTCCCCCGACTTCATGAAGCAGTTCGGCGGCATGAGCGCGGCCAAGGATCTGGCGGTGGAGAAGGACGGCGGTGAGGTGAAGGCGATAACCAGCGCCACCATCACCTCGCGCGCGGTTTGCGGCGCGGTGAACAGCGCGCGCGCACGGCTGCAGAAGTTTCTCGCCGCATCCAAGTGACATGGCCCCCGACGGCATCGAAGCGCGGATACGGTAGATGTCGAAGAAGTCACGGCTCTCCTGCATTGCGGAATACGCCGCCCTGCGCGTTTCGTGCGCGGTGGTGAACGCCGTGCCCTATCCCATCGCCTGTGCGATGGCGCGCGGAATCGCCTCGTGCGCGGTGACGTTCGGGTTCAAGCGCACCCGCACGCTGGGACGCATCGCCGAGGTGTTCCCCGGAATCCAGCGGCGCGAGGCGGTGGCAATCGCGAAGGAGTCGCTTGCGAATGTTCTCCAGAGCGCGGTGGAGATGATGCGTGCGCCTAGTCTCACGAGCGCGTGGGTCACGCGGCACGTTCGGGAGGTCGACAAGTACGCCGGTCTGCTGGGCGAGGTGCTGTCCGAAGGTAAAGGCGCGGTGATCATGGTGCCGCATTCCGGCAACTGGTACATGGCCGCCTGGGCGATGGCGAGCCGCGGGCTGCCGCTTTCCGCGGTGGCGGCGCGCCAGCGCAATCCGTACGTGGACGCCTGGATGGAGCGCAGCTACGGCTCGATCCACGTGATCGAGCGCGGCAGCGCCTCGACGATGCGGGACGTGCTGGGCATAATCCGCAGCGGGCGCGGCTTCGCCATTCTCCCCGATCTGCGCGTGCCGCAGGAGGACGTGACGGTGCCTTTCCTCAACGGCACGGCGAACGTATCGCACGGCGGGGCCATGTTCGCCGTGGCCACCGGCGCACCGATCGTGGTGGCGGTGATGCGCCGCGAGGGCTGCCAGCACGTGTTCGACCATCTGGCCACGCTTCGTCCGAACCCCGCCGCGCCCGACCGCAGGGTCGAGGCCCGCCGGCTCACCGCGGAGGCGATGCGGCTTTTCGACGTGGCGTTGAAGCGGCATCCAGGACAGTGGTTCTGGTACAACAAGCGCTGGCTGCTGCAGCCGCTGCACTCCAGGAAATCAGATCCTGATTCTTGACAGTCGGCGGCGGGTTTGGTAGAATAATCGACATTTCATGTGTAACCTTTAGGAAGTCAATCGGTAATCATTTCAGAAATCGGCGGTGAAAACCGCTCTACGGTAGTTTCAAAACAAAAAAGAAGGAGTCGAGAAATGTTGACAATTGGTAAATATGCTTTGAAGAAGGGTGCCTCGGCTGGCCTCTCGTATGCCAAGAGTTCGGCTATCAAGGTGGTCAAGGAAAAGGCCATGGTCAAGGCGGGAAAGGCCATCTTTGGCGAGCGAGTGGGTGGGGGTGATGCAGAAGTCACCAACCAAACGGACTTCCGCGGTCTGAAGATGTTCAAGGATCCTAAACCCACTGGATTGTTGAAGTTCTTCTGCGGCAGCAGCGTGATCGACGCTAAAGATTTGGATGAAAAGTTGTATGACCAGTTTGTCCAGAACTACGACAACAGAGGATACGGCATTGATATGCCGGTGGTTGAGCGTGACGAATACGGTAATGTCAAGGTGATAAAGGAGGTGGTCGAAGCACCGAAGGACGGCGAGGTTGAAGCGCCGAAGGAGGGCGAGGCTGAAGCTCCTAAGGAGGGCGAGGCTGAAGCGCCGAAGCAGGAAGGCGGGGTTAATGTGCAGCCGGAAGGCATGACCGAGGTGTCGCAGCCGGGGCTGGAGGCGCTTGAGAAGAAGGGCGAGGAAGGCGCTTCAGAGGGCGATGGGTTGTCCGAGAAGGATGTGAAGAGCGATGAAACGGTCAACAAGCCGATCACCCTTGATGACTTCAAGCGGATGGTGACGGTCAAAAAGGATTCGAAAACCGGCAAGGACGTCGCCAAGAACAAGGGTTTTGTGCGATTTGTGAAGTGCGATGACGGCAAGGGAGTGACCCTGGGCAAGGTAGGAAACGTGTTTGGCGGGATGATGAGCTGGCGCGTGAACGTGACGCCGGAGCACAACCGTCAGATGCGTTTGTTGTTCGCCGAGACTCTCTTGGCCGATTTCGGTGGTCTTGCCGGTGTAGATGAAGCCGGAAATATAACCGAGTACGGCGCGGCGCTGCAGGACACACTCGCGAATATCAAGGCGAACATCCTGAACAAATCCAATCCCGGTGAAATGCTCGAGCGTACAACGGTGCGCGATTGCATCAAAGAGTACGAGAGCTTATTCAAAGAGGATTCCCTTAGCAATATCGCGAAGTCGTTCGTCACCACGCTTTTGGAGAAACAATGTGAATGGTTGGCGAGAAAAGACGTCGATATAGATAAATTCCTCGGCAGATACGGGAAGTGTTCGGGGAGAGAATTTAATTCACTCAACGACGTCAAGAGTTACCTGTGCAATTCCGAGATCACGGACGGCAAGAAGCTCAAGGCGGCGTTGGCCGAGGTGGCGAAGGCATTCGGCGAGATGAACGCCGTGTATCAGCAGGACAGGGCCGCCGAGAACTTCCTCGCAAAGATAGCGAAGAATCCGACCAGCGTGGAGGATTTCTGCTCAAAAGGCAATGGTCTTGAGCGTCTTAAGAGTGCGTTGCTGCGCCGTCTGCCGGAAGTGGGAGGCGATACGCAGAATCTTTTCTTTGAAAAGAAGGTGTTCTCCACTTTGGTGCAGGCGTACCAGGCCAAACGTCAGGCGCGGCTTGACGCCATAGTCGAGAACAGCCCCACGGCAGAAACAGAGCGCAAAGACGCTGACGCCGATTTTCTCGAGCATTTGTCTCTCGATGGCGTTGTGAATGAGTTGAAGAAGTTCGACAAGAAGCTCAAGGAGAAGTTGGCTAAAGACAAGGATATCACGCCGTTGCGCGCGGTGATCATCTGCAAGGAGAAGGAGCTGGAAGAGGCCAAAGAGGGTCGTAGCAAACACTGCGAAGAAAAGAAGAACGTGAACCTCGATGACGAGGTCACCAGAAAATTCGACGAGAAGATCGACCGCATTGAAAGGGAACTGAAGTGGCTTGGCGAGCGTGAGCCCGAATTCAAGGATGGTACGTTCAAATTCCTCGACGATCTCTATGCCAAGGTGGACAAGAAGGTCTTGGATGGCAAGAACAAGGAAGAGCCGGCAGAAACCAAATGGACGGAGGAGGCGCTCAAAGACGAGCTGAACAAGGGCGCCCAGAAGTTGGGAGAGTTCTTCCAGCGTGATTTTCACATCCACCAGTGTCTCCAGGACGCATGCGCGGACATCTGCAAGGATTTCAAGGTCAAGAATCCTGATCTGCAGGACATCCTGAATGGTGTCACCGCGATGTTTGAAGATGCGGTCAACATTGCTTTGGCGGCCAACGTGCGCGACGAGGGTGACTACGGCGCGAATGACTTTGCCGCCAAACTCTGCAACTTCCTGTTGTTCGAACTCGACAAGAAGGGGCTGGCCAACGACGACATCAAGGTCATGGATACGAATCCCAAGGCGGAGAAATTCAACGCCACCCGCTCTACGGAGATGGAAGTCGTCGAGTCCGTGGTGCGTGAGGCCGTCAACAGCGCAGTTAAGAGAAAAGCGGAAAGCGATACCAGCTTCGCCGAACAGCTTGAGACGGTCAAGGAGCAGAGCGAAAAGATCGTGAAAAAGCTGGCGGACCTTTTCGCCAAGATCAAGAAAGACAAGATCTCGGGGCTGTCCAGTTTCGCCAGCGGGGTGTTGAGCTACAGGCTCAAGAGGGGCGTGGACGAGCTCACGAAGAATGCCGAAATCCAGAAGTACCGTGATGCGGCGCGGAAGACGATTCATATCAACCTCGTGCAGCCGTTCATCGAGCAGGACATTTCCGAGCTCTTCGCCGAGACCGATATCGATAAATTCGCGCAGCAGGCGGAGATGCGGCTCAATCTGCGGGCGGAGGAGTCGCTGTCCGCTCTCAAGGCGGATCTCGTGCAGCAGTTCTACGAAGGAGCGCTCCATTTCAGTACGCTTGTCGAGGACAACGTTGAATATGTCCAGGAAGTCAACGGCAAAAAGGTGGTGGATCAGAAAACCGGCTACACCAATACGCAAAGAGTCGCCCGCGAGTTTGCGGGAGCGCTCGAAGAATTCGGTCTCGTATCGCGTCTGACCAGCCCAGACCTCAAGCGCACATCGTTCCATGCGCTGGCGGAAAAGGAGCTCGTCACCCGTTTCGAACTCCAGGCGATGTGCACTTGGCGCAACGACGTGATCTCGCGCGCACCCGGCAGCTCCTATTTCCAGATTATCGACAAGGTCATAAGCATTATTCAGGATGTCCTGAAGGTGGGCGATGCGAGTCGCTTCAAAGACATCAATGACGATTGGCTTCGTGATCGTGCCGCCGACTTCAAGAAACACATGTCCGATCTTGTCAACAAATACGTGAATTTCGAACGTTCATTGGTGAACGCATGCCGTGAGGAGGTTGACAATGTTCTCAAGGATGACAAGCGTTACACGTCTCAAAACAAGGTGGTGAGGGAACGGCTGCAGAACGACCTTCTCGACAAGTTCTCGGGTAAAATCGGCGATTTGCTCAAGCGTTTCATCGCCACGCCCGATGCGTTCGACAAGGCCGGTGTCGCGAAGAATCTCGGTGGAATGGCGCGCGATATGCTGGGACTCGCTTTGAGGGGCGATACGAATGATGTCAAGAATACCGACGGTTTCAAGGAGATAACGGAAGCTTTCGGACAGGCCATTGAAAATCGCGAGACAATAATCGCCCAGCGTACGGGTAACGACGACATCAGAAAGGATGTCCTCGGCAGCGTTGAGCTGGAGCTGAGGGACGCCGTTGACAAGTCCGGGTTCGAGACGTTCAGAGAGTTACTGAAGTCCGATGACCCGACGCTCCAGAAGGCGGCTTCGCTGGCAATTAAATGGGCCGTGGATCGTGCGGTTGGATACGCTGCCGATCACCCCATCGAAATGTACGAGGATAAACTCAGCGAATTCAACCTCAAACTGAAGCAGAGGGCGTTGGCCGACTTGAAGGCAATCGCCTCCAAGTACAAGGATTTGGTCTCGTCGCTGTCGCAAAAGCTGACTGAGGAGCAGAAGAAGATCGACACCCAGGACAACCAGGCGCTTAGGGACTACATCGACAATCAGTACGACAAGAGTTTTGAGGACGGCGTAGAATCTATTTGTTTTTATTCCGTAGCTGGTAATAGCGGCAAGAAGAACATAATGGATGACATGATCAATGGGAAGGTCGATGGTTTCACGAAAGTCGTCGCTGCGGGAGTGAAACGTTCTGAGGAAATACGCAAGGAGTTCTTCGAAAACGCCACCAGGGTCTTCAACGACGCAAGCAATGCAGGCAAGGCGATGCTTCTTGCGCACGGGGCTTCGCCGGCGGTGCTTGGCGCACTGGAAACCGAGTGGAAGAAGCTGCAGGATGAACTGCCCAAGAGACTGGACAGTGCCATAAAATCGTTGGAAGTCGATGAATACCATGTTGCCTATGCGTGCATAAAGGCCTGCAATGACTATCGTGAAGATGTCGAGAAGATGACGGAGCGTTTTGTGAAGGTTATCGACGCCTTGGGCGTGGTCGCCTCGATCGAGGGAATCGAGCGGATGCTTGCCTCCAGAAACATAAAGCGCGAAGACTTCCCCGATGGAGATGCGTTCAATGCCGCATTGAAGTCGATTCTCACCGGTGAGTTCGTCGATCTGCAGATTGAAGCTGCACAGGTGGACGTGATCAGCGAGCGCATTCTCGAGGAGCGTGAACTCAAGGAGGGAGAGCGTTTCCGTGGGATCGGCGATTTCAGCTTCATCGATGAAACCCTGGTGCCGGCCTTCAACCTGCAGTATCAGATTCATGCGGCGCGCAACCGCGTCGACGCGCAGATGGCCGAGGTCGAAGAGAAGGTGAGGACTCTGGCAGCGGAACGTGGCTGGAACGACGAGGTCGTCGGTGACGTCATGCCGGACGTCAGGAATGAAATGGAGAGCGTGCGCAAGCAGCTCGACGAGAAGATCGACCTGGAGAATTTCCGAGATGTCGCCAGGAGCTTCAAGCCCGAAGAGGTTGCCATCGACGTCGAGAAGACATTCGCCGCGGCCACCGAACGCCTCGAAAAGCGGTATGCGCGATATCTCGAAGAGGTCGCGCGGCAGAAATGGCTCGACGCCAACATCGACAAGATTGCGTCCCGCGTGTTCAGTCTCTCCCCTGAAATGTTCTATGTGAGGGAGAACCCCTCGGATCCCATCAATATTCAAATCAACAAGGCGCGAGCGGAGATGCTTGATTTTATCAAGAGCAGTCTCATGGCCAACGTCTTGAGCAAAGGTGGAGAGGCCGATTGGGACAAGACAATGGCTGGTATCCTGAGCAAGGATGCCAAGGAACAGATGACTGCGGAGGAAATTGATTTGATTTCTCCGGACATGATGTCCCGCTTGGCGAAGATAACGAATGAATACGAGGCCCAGAATCTTGATCAAACCAAGGCCAGTCAAGGGGTTGACACAATCAATGCTGCATATAACAATCTTAGGGCGGGGATCTCGTCCCGCTTTGACGAGATGTTCTTGACGTACTGTCAGCCGGCTAGCTTCTATAAAAAAGTCTTTGGTAGCAGTGGTAAAAATGACGAGTACACGAGGATGCTTGCAATAGATCGGAAATACGCCGACCCCATGCATGTTGTAAACATGTATAAGGACTATCGCGAGGCGATCGAGTTGGCTGCGGGGGAGAAGACCAAAAATAACAAAATAGCACAGTATCATGGTAAGACTCCTGACCCCGCGTTGTTCATCCCCTTCATTGAAAAGTATTGCAGAAAGAGGGATGAAGCAATTGAAAGCATATCGAAACGATATCTCGAGAAGGCGATGAAGGAAAAATCATCGAATGCCCAGTTGGCCACGTCGAAGGAAATGGATGGTGAGGCGTCCAAGATGTTTTCCATCTTTCTTGGGGCATACGAAAAAGATCCCGGCATGAAGGCGTTCAAGGCCGTGGTTGACATCATGCTGCATTACACCATCGCCCCGGTGGATGGATCGCTGAACAATCTCTAATCACCAACCATTTGAACTATCTAACAAGGAGACACCATGGAATACAATGAACTGATCGCCGATTTCGGCAAGCGTCTCGGCATTGACGACTACCAGCCCGACGAAGAGGGTCTGTGCGAGATCGACACCGAAGACTTCACCGTCACCTTCCAGCACGTGCCGGAGACGGGAATGGTGCTGACCACGGGCCTCGTCTGCGAGCTCGGGTTCGATCCCTCGGCTGCGTTCTTCCGCACGCTGCTCGAGGCGAACTTCATGTACAATGCGACGCACGGCGCCACGCTGTCGGTCGACCCGACCAACGACTGCGTGATGCTCAGCCGCTACGACCGCCTCAACCAGATCGACGGCGAGGAGTTCTTCAAGACCACCGAGCTCTTCATGAAGGCGATGCTGGAGTGGAAGAGCTGGTTCAAGGCCGATGCGAATACGGGCGCGGCGCCGGCGGACGACGTCGTGCGGGCATGACCGCACCGAGTCCACATATCACCCTAAAGCGCGCCGGAAGTTCCGACTTCTGGCGCGTCTATGTGTATCTTCGCCGCCTGGGCGAGGCCGAGGGGGTGCCCATCCGACTGTGGATCGACGCGAAAACTCTGCTTCGTGAATGGTTTGGTGAATGCCAGGCCGAGGTTGTGTTCGCCGAGGTGGATGGTCGCCCGGCGGGGTTCGTTGCGTGCTTTACCGCCGAGTCGTACGAGTTCCACAATTTTCTCTACATATCGGGCATCTTTGTGGAACCGGCGTTCCGCGGGAAGGGCGTGGGGCGCGTGTTCATACAGTGTATGTTGAACCGTGCGCGCGAACTTGGTCGCGACGGCGTGGCCTGGTGCTGCCTCAAGGATAATCGATCGGCGCTGGCGTTCAGCGAACACGTTGGCGCGAACGACTGCGGCGAGCACACGATTGTCCGGATGGGAGTTGACACTCCCATCCGCGTCTATTCGCTTCCTCTGAAATGTTAATTTGACTTTTTGTCGTATTTTCGCTATAATGTTCCACATGAACAACACGATAGACCGCAGGTCATTCATAGGTGGCCTGGTATCCGCCGCAGCTCTTCCAGTCCTTGCGGCGGATGACCCCGCGCTTTTCCCCGGTCGGGGCACATTCGAGCGTATCATGCTCGCAAGTCAGCACGTGCACATCGGGCTCGAGAAGCCGTTTTCGGTTCTTCATATTTCCGATACCCATCTCACCGAGTGCAATTCCGGCGAACCGCCGGAACTGATGCAGTTCGCCGAGCGACGCCGGCGTACCTTTGGTGGTCGTCAGGAGGAGGCGTTGCGCGATTCGCTCGCCTGGGCGAAGAAGAACGTCGACTATGTTGTGCATACTGGCGATTTGATCGACTTCATCACCGACGCCAATCTTGCCTTGGTGCGCAAGTACTACGGCGAGGCCGCCGGCGCGATGATTGGCTCCACCGGCAACCATGAGTACCAGCGTCGGCTGAAGGGCGATAAAATCGAGAGCAGTCCCGCCTACAACGAACTTAGCCGCGCCCGGCTGGAGACCGCCTATCCCTACGATGTCAAGTTCAGCAGCACGGTGCTCAACGGCGTCAATTTCATAACCATCGAACAGGTGTACGGCACGGTGCTTCCCGAGCAGGTTGAGCGTTTCCATGCCGAGGCGAAGAAGGGGCTCCCGATGGTGCTGTGCATGCATGCGCCGTTCATGACCGAGGGCATCTGGCGTCTCAATGCCCGCTTCTGGGGAATGCCCAACCGCAAATACCGCGGCGAAATGCCGGATCCCAGAAGCGACTACCGTCGCCAGCTGGACGATCCCGTCACCTGCAAGTTCCTTGAGTATCTGCGCGGCGAGCCGCTGCTGAAGGCGATTCTCGCGGGGCATCTCCACATCACCGTCCAGGACCGCTTCTCGTCCACCGCCATGCAGTACGTGGTGGGCGGCAACTTCATGTTCCACGGCGAGGAAGTGCTGTTCACCTGACGCGGCGGGCGCACGGATGTTTCGGAGGCAGAAGTTCGGATGATGTCCTTGTTCGCCAGATTCGCACGCCGCGTTCCGCGCGCGCTCGCGTCCGCGCTCGCGGTGGCGGTTGCGTTTGCGGCTGCCGCGGGCGGCATCGACGGGCGTGAGACCGTCGTCGTCGGCGCGGGGGTGGAGATGGTCATCGACGGTGCGGTCGACATTTCCAGTCGCACGATCCTGCACGCCGCCGAATCCAATCTCTTCCGCATCGAGCGCGGCGGCACGCTGGTTCTGCGCAATCTCACCATCACCGGCAAGAACATTGAGCCCGCCGACGGGCGGCTGGCGGCGATCTTCAACCGCGGTGCGCTCATCTGCTCGAACGTGCTCTTCACCGCGCTGTCGTCGCCGAATGGCGCCGGCGCCGCGTATCAGGACCGCGCAGGCGCCAGGGCGAGGTTCTTCGGCTGCTCTTTCATCGGCAATTCGGCGGCGGACGGCGGTGCCATCTTCGTCGAAAGCGGCGACGTGACGTGCGTCAACTGCACCTTCGCCGATAACCATGCCACCAACGGCGACGGGGTTCGCGGCGGCTCGGCGGCGGCGGCGATAGACGGGGCGCAGCTTCGCTTCGCCGACTGCACCGTTACCGCGAACGAAACTTCCTCCACCAACGGTACGGCCCTGCTCTACTACCGCGCCAGCGGCTACCTCGGCAATTCGATCGTCGCCGACAACGGTCCGGAAGGATACGAACTGGTCAGCGAGACCGAGGTTCCCGACGGCATGCGTCCTTTTGTCGATGGCGACGACTTCGAACTGGTAAAGGACCATCTCTGCCTGGGGGATGCAATCAGCACCATACGGCAGGGCGTGACGGAGGAAGAATGCCCGGTGTCGTCCTCCGTGGTCTACCTTGGCAGCAGCCGGGACTACACCCACGTTGGCGTGAAGCACACCTGGTATCCGCCGGTCGGGGCCGCGAAGCGCATGGGCGTGGAGCTGTACGCGGATGTGGACTATTCGGTGGTTTCGTCCGACAGCGCCGGCCTGCCCGTCATCATCGACACCGACATCTTCGACTGCCCGGCGGCAATCGCCTACATGGGGGCGCGCCGCTACAACGCCCTGCAGAACATGATCGACGCGACTCCGCCCGGTGGAGTCTGCACCGTTCCCGCCGACATCTACGACACCGCGATCGTGGGGGCCGACAAGACAGGCATTGTCATCCTCGGCGCCGGTTCCGCGTCGTGCGTGGTCAATGGCGAGAATGCGGACATCTGCCTCACCGTGCTCGCAACGAACGTGTTCATCGGGGGGTTCAACTTCCGCAACGGCAGGGGTGACAGCGGCGGCGGCGTGAAAAGTTCGTCTGCGCTCGCGACCGTGGTCTCGAACTGCACGTTCTATGCCGACAGCGCGGATGTCAGCGGTGGCGGCGTTGTCGGCGTAGTCGGCCTCTACGATTCCTCGTTCACGCAGTGCGAGGCCACGCAGAGCGGTGGCGGTGCGGCCGATGTGGAGGATGTGCGCGGGTGCTCCTTCGCGAACTGCGTCGCGGGCGGTTGCGGTGGTGGCCTAAGTGGTGCGCTCGCTGTGGCCGATACCATGTTCGAGAACTGCCGTGCCACCAACGATGTCTCCGTCGGCGGCGGCGCGTACGGCGGCGTGACTCCCCTCGGCGTGTACACGAGCTGCACCTTCACCGAATGCTCGGCGAACGATGGCGGTGGCCTCGCCAATGTGCAGGAGGCGAACAAGTGCTCCTTCCAGAAGAACACCGCCAACAGTCATGGCGGCGGCGTATACGGGGTGGGGACGGTCGCGGATGGATCGTTCCTCAGGAACATCGCGAACAACGGTGGCGGTGCGGCGCTCTGCACGCGGATCGAGGATTCGGTGTTCGACACCAACGCGGCGGAGGAAAATGGCGGCGGCACCTACAACTGCGATGCCGTGAAGTACTGCACCTACATCTCCAACGTCGCACTGGACAATGGCGGTGGCGCGTATGGAGCGGGCAGTCTCGAAGGATGCATGCTCCGCGGCAATTCGTCCGCGTCCGGTGGTGGCGCGAGTGGCCTGACCCAGGTCATTGGCACCGTCTTCTCGAAGAATGCGGCCACCAATGCCGGTGGCGCCGGCTCGGGCGATACGGTCTACCGCAACTGCACCTTCTACTACAATTCGGCCAATAGCGTGAGCGTCGAGCCCGAGTCCGCCCTCTCGGGGGGCAGTTGCACCGACTCGCTGTTCTCGAACAATGCGCTGCCGGCCCAGGGGTGCGACTCCGCCAGCAAGACGCTCGCAAGCAGCTACTTCTACGACGCCTCGAACGGCGATTTCCACCTGCATCCCGGCAAGAACCAGACCGCGTACATTGGATCTGGCTCGGGGCGGAATCTGGCGCAGAACAACCACTGGACGGATCCCGACAAGAACGATCTGGTCACGCAGTACGAGGGCATTCTCCACTACTATCTCGGCGCCTATGCCTTCTCTTCCGTCAAGCTTGGCGGCATGGTGGTGACGGGCCCCGACGACAACTACGCGAACTCCAATCTGCGCACTTCGCTGCGCGAGGCGGTGGAGTATGCCATCTCCAGCGCCGCCAACCGCAGCGCCGACGGCAAGTACCAGATAACCTTCTCCGACAAGCTCTTCGACTCCACCGGTGTGGCCACCATCAATTTCGGGCAGTCCGGCATCGTGGTGGGCGACTACACCAATGGCGCGCTCGTGGTGCGTGGCCCGGCGGACAAGACCCTCATCATCAACGGCAATGACCGGTACCGTCCGTTCACGGTCAATTCCGGCAACGTGCTCGAGCTTGAGAATGTCACCTTCGAGAACTGCTTTGGCGCTCCCTACGCGCTGACGGGCAACCCGCCGCCCGCCGATGGCGGCTGTGTGCTCAACCGTGGTATGCTGAGGGCGACCAACTGCGCGTTCCGCAACTCCCAGGCCGGGCACCGGATCGTCAATGGTCAGGCGATGCCAGGCGATCCGGTTGGCAATGGCGGAGCGCTCTACAATGCCTCCGGCTCCACGGCGGTCGTGGTGAGGTGTTCCTTTGCCGGTTGCCGGGCGGTGCGCGGCGGCGCGGTGTACGACGAGAGCGGTTCGCGCACCGCCTATGCCAACTCGACGTTCAGTGGGAACACCGCCATCGGGTCGGCCGGTGTCGAAATGCCGTCCGGCGGCGCGATCTACATGGCTGGATCGGCACCCGATTCCATACTCGTCAATTGCACCGTCGTCGGCAACTCCTGCTCTGGCGGCCAGGGTTGGGGGAGTGGCGGCGGCGTATCGCTCGAGGGTTCGCAGGGCGCCTCCACCTGCCGGCTCGTCAACTCGATCGTGGTCGGCAACTCCGCTGCCACCGGGCCCGACATCATGTCCGTGGGGCGGATGGACCTCCATTACACGAGCTACGGCCTCCGCAACGATGGAGCCGATGCGCGCTGGAATGACCGCCTGAGCGAAGGCGGCATGAGCGTGGCGGACTTCTTTGCCGACCTCACCGCCGATGGCGGCGTCGGGGTGCGGGAGACGGTGCTTGGGCAGGGCACGGTTCACTCCTATCTTCCGCTGGTGACGAACTGCACCGCCGCGGCGTCGATCGTGCGGGCGAATGCCGATTACTCACTGGTGGCCACCACGACCGGAACCACGGCGAGAGACGAGGTTACGCTCGTGCGCGGATCGTCCTCGATACAGGCCCGCAAGGCCCCGATCGACCGCGTGGACCAGCTCGGTTCTGAGGCCCGCACCGATGCCGAATCTGTCCACATCGGGTCCGTGTTCGCCACCGACGAGCGCACCACGCCGCCGATTGATCCCCCGCCGCACGTTGACGATCCGCTTGCCGTCACCGTGGCCCCGCCCTCGGCGCTTAGGTCTGCAATCGCCTATGCCGCCGGCAACGTCGCCTCGCTTGCCGAGGAGGGACGCATTACGGTGTACGCTGCGGAGGACGCGCTCGGCGCGATTTTTGATTTCGAGGAAGGTGACTGCAACATTCCAATCACCTCCTTCCACGACGCCACCCTGGTGATAAGGGGGCCGATGACGATCGACCTCCACGGCCTCGGCCGCTTCCTCGATGTCTTCGGGGGTAATCAGGTGGAGCTGTACGACATCACGATCGTCAACGGGGCGGCTGGCCCCGGGCAGGGCGGTGGCGCCATCTGCGTCGATTCCGGCGAGGATGGCAATCTCGCCTCCCGTCTCTACTGCTCCAACTGCACGTTCTCGGCGTGTACGGCCGGCTCGGAGTCCGACTGGGGATACGGCGGCGCGGTGTCGCAGGAGGGACTGGCTTCGTCCATGCTGTTCGAAAACTGCGTTTTCTCCGGCAATTCCTCGTGCTTGGGTCTGGGCGATTCGATCTACCACGATGGCGAGCTCGGGGTTCGTGGCTGCACCCTGCCCGTGACCGACATCTATCCGCTTCCGCTCTACGCCGTGGTGAAGGGTGGGGACGGTACGATGCACTACTTTGAAGACGTGGCGGATGCGCTTGCGGCGATCGAACCCAATGCCGGCGACATTCTGGTGCGCCTGAGCGAGGACTGCGAGAGCGAGGGCTCGATCCCGGTTCCCGCCGGAACGGTTGTCGTCACCGTGCCGGCCGACGAGATGATCGCCTCCTCGATGACGATAACCACGGTGGACGCGGCCCCCGAACCGGAGTCGGACGGCGCGGTGCTGAAGATGAAGAACGGAATCGCCGTCGCCTATTCGGTGGCGGCGGAGGCGATGGATTCCGTCGCTTCGCTCTACGGACCTGGTGATTCGCTGACGCTTGGTTCCGATGCGGAATCGCTGCTCGGCGCGGCGCAGGCAATCGCGGCGGCGGCGATCAAGGACAGGGACTGGTTCGATGTGACGACCGACGGGTTGACGGTGAGCACCGAGCTCAATGATCTCGCCATTCCGGTGATTGTGTCCATTGTAGTCGTCGAGGAGTCGAAGACCAGTGGCAGGGTGGAGATAACGCCCACGAACGTGAAGCCGGATCTATGGTATGGAATTGGCAGCAGCGAAACTCTTGACGGGGAATTCATTGCCATCGAGGATTGCTGGATGCGTGCCGATTCCAGCGGACAGTTGGCGAAGCCCCTGGAGGCGCCCCGTGTCGGCAACTGTAGATTCTACCGTGTCTTCGCGAAACCATAGAATGCGGATGTCGTCGCGCCATGGGGGTGAGGCGGCATGTTGATGGTACTGCCGCTGCCGCTGCTGTTCTTCCTCTCGGCGTTCTTCTCGAGCTCCGAGACCGTGCTGTTCTCGCTCACCGTCACCCAGCGTGCGCGGATAGCCGAGCGCGATCCTGCGGCCGGTAGGCGGATCGACAGCTGCCTTGCCGACAAGGCGGTGCTGTTCTCCACCATTCTCGTGGGCAACACCTTCGTCAATTTCGCGATCTCGGCCATTGGCTACAATCTCATCCGCGACATCCTTCCCGGATGGGGGTGGCTCGCGGTGCCGGTGATGACGGTGCTGCTGCTGGTGTTCGGCGAGATCACGCCCAAGCGCCTTGCATTGCGTCATGCGGCGGCACTGGCGCCGTTCTGCGCCCGGCTGCTGTCGTTCTGGCGGATGGTGCTTTCGCCGTTCAACGTGTTCCTGCGCTTCACCTCGCGCGCCTTCTCGCCCGCGCTGGAGCGCGAGCGAAGGGCGCTTTCGGACGAGGAGCTCGTCTCGGTGATGGCGGAGGCGGCCGAGCAGGGCAACATCTCCCCGGTTGACGCCGACATGATCGAGGGCGTGCTGCGGCTTTCCGGGCTGTGCGCGAACGACGGGATGACGCCGCGCGTCGACATTGACAGCTACGACGTTGACCTGGCGGAGAATGAGCGCGAGAATGCGCTGAAGACGGCTAAACACCGGTATCTGCCGGTGATACGCCGCACGGCCGATGTGGTGGAGGGGGTGATCGAGGTGGCGACCGGCAAGGTCGAGGGAGCGCTGTTCGTGCCCGAAACGGTCACGCTCGACGATCTGCTGGTTACATTTGCCAACAGCGGCAAGCCCATGGCTATTGTGCTTGACGAGTATGGCGGCACTGCGGGGCTGATCACGCCCAACGACATCCTGGAGCTGATCGTGGGGCCGGCGGTGTTCGGGGCCGGCCATCATGAGCCGCGGATCGAGCGTCTCTATTCCAACACCTGGGAGATCGATGCGAGGGCGAGCCTGGACGAGGTCAACCGCGAGGTGGGCATCGAGCTGGAGGCGGAGGATGCCGACCGCGTCTCCGGCTGGGTGCAGTTCCATGCCGAGATGCTGCCGTCGGTTGGCCAGGTGGTGGAGGCGGACGGCTGCCGGGTGACGGTGCTCAAGCGCCGCCGCCGGCGTGTGACGCTGGTGCGGCTGGAGGTGCTGGACCGCCCCGAGGCCGATTCGGACGAGGAGATCATCGCCGACACCGACGAGGCGGTGGAGAAGACGCTGGAGGACGACGAATGACATTGCTGCTGCTGATACTGGCCAGTGTGGCCTCGCTGGCGGCGGCGGCATTCTGCGCCGCCACGGAAACGGCCTTCCTCTCGGTGAGCCGCGAGCGGATTCTGCACCTTGCGCGCGAAGGCGGGCGCAAGGCGATGATCGTGCAGCGTGCGCTGTCCGACATGTCGCGCACCACGGTGGTGATGCTCATCGGCAACAATCTCGCCTCGGTGGCGTACTCCACCGCCACCGCTGCGATCATCGCGGAATCCTCCTCGGACTCTGTGCTGCGTTCGCTCTGGAGCTTTGTGGCGGCGTTCATCGTGCTGTATTTCTCGGAGTTCCTGCCCAAACTGCTCTGCTCGGCGCGTCCGCTGCGGCGTTCGCTGGTGCTGGCGCGTCCGTATTCCGCCGTGGAGTTTGCGCTCCGCCCGCTCACCTCGTTGGCGATATTCTTCACCAATGCGTTCATGCGCGAGGGGACGGAGAAGCGCCCGGTGCTGACGTCGGAGGACATTCTGCGCATCCTTGAGGACCGCAAGGACGGAGTGTGCCTTTCCGACATCGAATCGGCGCTTATCGGCCGCATCATGGCGCTGCGCATGAAGAACCGGCCGATAACCGCCGAATCAATTCTCTCGGCTGTCCGCGACTGACCGCCTGGCGAAAATTTTCAACCTTCAGTTTTCAGTCTTCAATCTTCAATGCCACGGAACACTGAAGACTGAACACTGAAGACTAACCACTGACCTCCGCCCACTGAACCCTGAAGACTGAAGATTGAAGATTGAAAATTGAACCCTGAACACTGAAGACTGAAGATTGAAGACTGAAAATTGAAAACTAACATTCCCTCGCACGCACGCCCCCGCCCACGCGCGCGGTCTTGGCTTAGGAGGGTTCTTTAAGAACCCGGGGCTTGTTTCTTTTCCCGTTGCTTTTTTTCTATAGGAGGTTATAGGGGGGAAGGTCTCTTTTCCTTACCCTTTTCTTTACTCACCCCCTCATCTGAAGATATCCTGTTCACAAGTCTGTAGATAACTCATTCGATGGATCGATTGTTCGATTGTTCTGATTGTTCGATTGCTTGGTTGCTCGATGACTAATCACATCCAGCGCAGTTTACGCTGAAGCGCGGTAGGTCATCGTTCATCCGAACAACTGGGCATCCGATCTTCTTCCGCATGCTCGAGATATGAAATGAAATTGTTCCGCATCATAATCTCGCGCAGCGGTTTCCAGAAGTAAACGCTCTTTATCAATGGGTTAACTTTGGGACGGGGGGAGAAACTTTCTGAAATGCAAACTAATTTTGGTGGCGGCGCTGGAGAAGGCGGCACGGATTCTCGACTGGCTGCGACGACGTTGTTTGGCGTGAATCGACCGATGGAGTTTCGACATGCTGTGGGTCGAGCGGCTTGAACAAGTTTGATTTTAGTTCGGAACAATTTATATCAGAAGTGGAAGGGTCAGAGCTTATTGATACAGTAGGTAAATAGTTAAATTCGCTTCGCGAATAAATCTTATTATAAATTAGCTCCGCTCATAAATGACCTGCTGACGATTTTTGGCTGGTGGGAGGGAGAGCGATTGCATTTATTACATTTATTATCACTACCATCCCATAGGTGAAATCCTCTGAGCCGTAACGGACGATAATTCCGTTGCGGTTTTGATTTTTAGGCGATTATGGTTTCAGTCTCTTCGATGCGTGTGCCGATTCGTTTCGTTCCATGCCCTGTTTTGGCGCGTTGCCATCCCATAGCCGCCGCGAAGTATTTCTCAAACCCCAGTAAATACGGCATGTTCTCCAATGTGTCACCCCGGTTTTCGCCCGGTGCCATCCCATAGGCCCGCAGGACGGACATGAGGTCCTTCTTGAGCCACACGCCCGGGCGGACGAACCCGACGAAGCGCGTGTAGCTGCAGTTCGCCCTGGCCTTGAACTTGAGGAAGCGCAGCACGAGGTGCGTCAGGAGCGCGGCCCAGATCTGCCACTTGACCGCGTTCTCGTTCTCGCCGTAGAAGTCCTGGAG
>JAZRXT010000111.1:0-27266 GCA_045600365.1 Kiritimatiellia bacterium
CGGCGAGAGGTGAAAAGGATTCGTTCGCAACCCCGGCAGACCCGACGGGAGTATGTCGGCGGGGAGAGCATCTACTGTCTTGGCAAACGGTATCGACTGTCAATTACGGTTGAAGATAAAGGGGCGGTCGAGCGGATTGCGTGGGGAGGGACGACGCTTCGGCTAATTGTCCGTGAGGGAAGTTCGCGCGATCATCGTGGCAGAATCGTGGAGTCGTGGCAGAAGGAGATGCTTAAGTTGGAACTTGAGCGGTTGATGGGGAAATGGTGCGCCGAGCTCAAGATCGAGGAACCTTCATGGCGTTTGCAGCGCATGAAATCCCGTTGGGGGAGCTGTAATCGTACGAAACGCGCCATTATCTTCAATACGGCGTTGGCTCGGGTTTCGTCCCGTTGTGTCGAGTATGTCGTGGTTCACGAGCTGACCCACCTTGATGTTGCAAATCATGGCGCCGAGTTCCAGAAGCTCATGTCCACTCGTCTTGTGCATCATGCCGCATTACGCCGAGAACTAAATGACTTCATTGCATTGCCGTATTATGGCCTTGCGTATCGGGTTTGACGCGGGGCGGCTGTTTTGCTATACTATGCGCAATTACGACGCCCGGCCATCCGGCAGCTACTGTTGAAAAGAAAGGAATGCCACAAAGTGACAAACTCAATTCTTCGTCGAAAACCAATCGAAACTATTGCGATGGCGTGCCTTCTGGCCTGCGGATCCCTGGCTTCCGTGGCAGATGCCGTGGCCGGACCCGGCGAGGCGGGATTCGCGTTCGCTCCCAAATCCTGCAAGATTCCCGAGCGGTTCCGGAACCATCCACTCTTCACCCGCCCCGTCGTCGGCATGAATTTCGGCTACGGCGGACGCCGCGGATATTATGCCGCGCATTTGGACGAACCCGAGAAGATGAAGGCGATGGGCGTCAACTGGTGCGTTTTGAAGATACATCCCATGATGGAGACGTTCTGCTCGCGCAAGGTGTTCTTCGATCCCGTGTTCACCGTGGGCGAGCAGGAGACGGCGGATATGATCCGCAAGTTGCACGAATGCGGCATCCACGTCATGCTCCAGCCCTGCGTCATGGCGCTCGACAGCACGCCGATGGCCTGTAGTCTCGGCTTCCCCGACGAGAAAACCTGCCAGATCGAGGGACGCCATCCACAGTACTGGCAGCCCTGGTTCGAAAGCTTCCGCGAGGTCCTGAACGTCCTGGCCGACTTCGCCGAGCGCACGGGAGTTGAGGCGATGATCATCGGCTGCGAATACAATAATACAATCTTCAGAGACCGGGAATGGCGCGAGACCGTGCGTCAGGTTCGCGAACGCTATTCGGGGCCCGTCTCCTACGAGAATGGCGGAACCGATACGTATCCATGGCTTGATGCACTCGACTTCGTATGCTTGAGCTACTATCCCGGCGCCGCTCCGCTGCCACCGGAGGACTTTCGTTCGGCCGAGCAGTGGAGCGCTTTGCCGGACGTGCCCCGCAAGGACATGGTTGCGTGGTTGAAGAAGAATGCCGTAGCGGCACTCGACAAACTGCAGAAGGCCTCGGGAGGATTGCCGGTGGTGATCACAGAGGCCGGCATGACCTCTACGCATGGCTGGTGCCGCCGCCCCTGGGATGGGATGTGGCCGAGCGAGAAGGGCGTCAAGGAAGGGTATCAGGAACAGGCGGACTACATCGACGCCTTCTTCGAAGTGTTTGCGGCAAGACCATACTGCGGCGGCGTATGCATCTGGAAGTGGGATGAGTCGCAATCACGGTGGTTCCGGAACGAGGACCCGATGAAGGATCAGGGGTTCATGATCCAGGGCAAGCCCGCAGGCAAGGTGTTCCGCAAGTGGGCGGACAAGGCGACTGCCCGTTGATCAACCCATGTTCGGCGATGTAAGATTTTTTCAAAAAAACATGCTTGCATTCATCGGGGAAACTTGCTATAATATATCCCGTTTTCACGCCTGCTCGGGTGGTGAAATTGGCAGACACGCATGCTTGAGGTGCATGTGGAGAGATCCTTGCGGGTTCGAGTCCCGCCCCGAGCACCATTTGTGGGGTACTCAAGTGGCCAACGAGGGCAGACTGTAAATCTGCTGGCTTACGCCTTCAGTGGTTCGAATCCACTCCCCACAACCATTCCCAAAGAGCCAATGTCGGTTGGATTCCCCTGCGTTCTTTTTCCTTGCTTTGGTTGGAGATTTTGGCTATAATATGCAGTATCTTCAATTCCCGGCAATAAAGCAGGAACGCATGCAGAACAACAGGATAACGCTTAACCGTGAATATGCCGTCCGCCATCTCGGAGTGACGGCCCTCTTCCTTGCGATGTCGCTATGGTTCGTCTTCGACGGTGCCATCGCCTGGCCTAACGAGAACAAGGCCTGGGAGAAGGAGCGTGGCATCACTGCCGCCGAATACGTCGCCGCCAATCCCAAGTGCCGCAATTCGCACCTCAAGGAGGAGCGCGACGGCTTGCCGCATCTTCCGTCGGACTTCGATCGCCAGTTCCAGTTCGCGGTGCTCTGCGCGGCGGCGGCGGCGATTATCGGCTTCGGCGTTTTCCGCAACTGGCGATCCACCCTTGAATGGGATGACAATGCGATGACTGGCTCGCTGACATCCGGGCGTCCCCTGGCGTTCGCCGAGGTGGCGGTGGATCGTGCGAAGTGGGAGAAGAAAGGCATTCTCCGCGTCTACGCGAAAGATGGCAGATGCGTGACCATCGACACCTGGCACCATTCCGGTGCAGGTCCTCTGTGCGAGCGGCTGCTCGCCATGACGGCCCAGGCCACTGACGCCAAAGACGAGGTGGCTGAGGCATGACCGCGTCAACCGTCGGCGGGAGCACCACGATGCGGCAAGTTCGCATCGGCGTGGCGGGGCTTGGAAGGGCGTTTTTCAACGACTACATGCCTGCGCTGCGCGCCCCTGACTGTCCGCTTCGCCTAATCGCAGTTTGTGATCTCGCCAAGGAACGGCGCGATCTGGTCGAGCGCGAGCTGCCCCAGGTTCGCACCTACCGCCGCCTCGACGACATGCTCGACGATCCAGAAATCGACGTTGTACTCGATTCGCTGCCCACGGATCTGGCCACCGGCTTCGCGCTGGATTCTCTCGGACGCGGTCGCTGGACCCTCTGCGAACTTCCCCTGGCGAAAGACGATGAACAGGCTGCGCGTCTGCGAGCCGCCTCGCAGCGGGCAAGAGGTAGATTGCTGCCGTTGGCGCGCGGATGCTTCTCGAGCGAGTTCCTGCTTGCACGCTCCGTGCTCGGGGATGTCCGCCTAGGAGAGGTGTTCGAAGTGCGCCTCCGTCGCCACGACTGGATCCGCCGGAATGACTGGCAGAGCCTTTCCCGCTGCCATGGGGGAAGTGCGCTCTGCGAGGGCGTGGATGCGATGATTCAGGCCGCCGCCATGCTTGACGACGCCCCGGCGCACATTTGGGGCGAATTGAAGCGAGTGGTGTCCTGTGGCGATGCGGACGACACCATGCACGCGGTGCTCAAGTCCCGGGGACGGGTTACAGTGGACATAGACATCTGCAATGGTCTGCTGCCACCATACCCGCCCGCGATCACGGTGCGCGGCAACCGCGGTGTCCTTGAAGTCGCAAGTGGAGCTCGAGATGGAACCTTGCGCTTTGTGCCGCCAAGTTTCGTTTTCCCACGCCGACGCACCTGCATTCATCCCGGGCTTGCGGATATGCATGAGGAGGTCCCGATAGAGACTGCCACCATTTCGCTCCCGAACGGAGTCGCCTCTGGCATGGCGGGAGTTTTCGACGCTGTGGCTGCCACCGTGGGTCATTCCGATCCGTTTCCGATAACCGTCGATGGTTTCTGCGAGGCGGTGAAGTACATTGGAATCGTATCCTGCCTCTAATTCGCCCCGTAATGAAGATCGCGCTTCTTTCAAATGTGACCATTGAGGTGTTGGCGGGAATGCTCCGCGAGGGCAATTCGGTATGGACCCCCGCCGGCTTCGGTGCCTGGATGGAAACTGCGCTTAACCCGCCCGAGGAGCTGCGATCCTTCGCGCCCGACGTGGTGTGCATTCTCCTTGACCGCCACTTTGCCGGAGCGCGCAACTGGTCGGCCGGGGATGTCACCGCCGCCGCCAGTTCACTGAAGGCGTTTCTGCCGGAAACAAAGGTGCTGGTTCCCGACGTGGCCGCAATCGCCTCCGATCTTGGCGACGCCTTCTACGATGAACGGATGTGGCGCCTGGCGCAGATGCCTTTCTCCCTCGCTGGAATGCGTGAGCTGGCCAAGTGCTTCCGCTTCAACAAGCTGCTGGCGCTAGACCTCGATGAAACCCTCTGGGACGGCGTGATCGGCGAAGTCGGCGTCGAAGGCATCAGGCCCAAGACCGAGTTCCAGCGCAGGATCAAGGAGCTTCGAAAGCGCGGGGTGCTGCTGGCAGTTGTGTCGAAGAACAATCCAGAGGATGTGGAGCCGGTCTGGCAGCGTGCGGACATGGTCCTGACCAGGGACGATTTCATGGCGTTCCGCATCAACTGGGGCGAAAAGCCGGACTCCGTGGTCAGCATCGCGAATGAGCTCAACCTGGGCATTGATTCCATAGTCTTCGTTGATGACAGTCCAGCGAATCGTGCGGCCATGAGAACCCGTCTCCCCGAGGTTTGCACGACAGAGTTTCCGCCCGATCTCGAGCTGCGCTTCCCTGCGCGCACGATGACGGCAGAGGACGCAGTCAGAACCGCGCAGTACCAGGCAGAGAGCCGGCGGAGGGAGTTCGGCGCGGCAATGGACATTGACGAATATCTGAATGGCCTTTGCATTCACAACGACATCCACTCCGTCACGAAGGGCGAGATTCGGCGCGTGGCGCAGCTGTCCCAGAAGACGAATCAGTTCAACGTCTGCACCAACCGTCGTTCCGAGGAAGAGGTGCGGGAATTGGCGGCGGATGGCGATCACGTGCTACTGACGCTGGCTTCGCGTGACCGCTTCGGCGACCTTGGCCTTGTCGCCTATGTTCTGGCGCGGTTCGCCGGCGCGGAGGCGACGGTGCTGGACTGGGTGATGTCTTGTCGAGCGATGAACCGGCGGATTGAGTTTGCGCTGGAAGCAGAGCTTGAACGCATACTGTGGGAGCGAGGCGTAAGATCGCTCCATGCCCGCTGGCGTCGCACCGGGAAGAACGAACCAGTGCGGGAGCTCTTCGACCGTTTCGGGTTTGAACTTGTCTCGGCGACAGATTCCGAACGTGGCTATCTGAAGAACATTCAAGGCAAAGGAGAAAAACAATGAATACAAAGATGATCACTATTATGATGACAATTGCGCTTGCGGTCAGCACGCTGGCGGGCCCCGAAGAGCTGGTGTCGCAGCCTGTTTCCGCGAACCTGCGCGGACACGAGAACATAGAATGGTCGACCAGCTATGCATTCCACCTGACTGACGCGAAGAAGGATCTTCCGCGCGTGCTGCTGGTGGGGGATTCGATTGTTGGTGGATACTGCAATCAGGTGGCTGCGTTGCTCGAGGGCAAGATGAACGTCACCTACTGGGCGTCGAGCTACTGCATGACCAGTCCCTGCTACATGAAACTGCTCTCCGTACTTCTTGATGAAGCGCAGTACGAGGTAGTACACTTCAACAATGGATGCCATTCGCTCTCCACTCCGAACGAGGACTGGGAGAAGGGTCTGCGGCGGGCATTCGCCATCATCAGGGCGAAGCAGCCAAAGGCGAAACTGGTATGGTGTACCACAACTCCGAACCGCGATGAGAACCACGACCGGAAGATCAAGGAGCTGAACGCGATTGCGGCCAAGGTCGTCAAGGAAGTGGGGAACATTGCCACTGACGATCTCTACTCGCTCCTGGCACCGCTCGCTCGCAATGCCTTCTGGACCGACAACTTCCATTTCAGGCCTTCTGCAATCGCAAAGCAGGCGGAACAGGTCTCCAAGTCCTGCCAGTGAAAATTTCTGAATCCGAGCGTAAGTGAAAGCAACGTTGAGAACTTCCTCAGGGAATTGGTGTCTGAGAATGTGACTTCGTTCAAGGCGGTTCTCCGGCGGGAAGAGTCCGAAGGTGTCGGGGTTGCCCTCCGGTCTCAAGTTCGTTGCCAAGAAGTTGAAGATTTCTGGCACACCCAAGAAGACCGGGCGTTTCCTGCTCTCCATCTCCAAGAGCGTCAAGGGCAAGACATGCACCTTCAAGCTGCCGTTCGACGTGGCAGAGCGGCGGGCAGCAATAGCCATTAGTTGAACATCGAGTTCTCTATCCCGCGCACCTCGGGCTCGAGGCGTATGCCGCTCTTGAAATAGACGGCGTGCGCCATCAACCGGGCGAGGGCCAGGAAGTCGGAGGCGGTGGCCTGGGGCGATGACACGATCACGTTGGCGTGCTCGTTCCACACCTCGGCGCCGCCAACCTTCATCCCCTTGCATCCCGCCTCTTCCAGCAGACGTCCAGCCGGTAGTTCGGGCGAAGGATTCTTGAATACGCTTCCCTTGGTGCCGGCCGGGAAACGGCGACGGCGGGAAAGGTAGCCTGCGCATTCATCGACGTAGGCGTGGGCATCGCGTTCAAGTTCGGCAAGCCCGGCGGCGGCAAAGTCGAATTCGACATCGGTGATTTCGCCCTCGATCGAAGACGTGCGGTATCCGAAACCGCATTCTGACGCGTCCAGCCAGCGTCCGTTCGCCTTGACGCGCCGGATGACTTCGGAGATGGAATGTCCGAAAGCGCCGGCGTTCATCTTGACCCAGCCACCGATCGTGCCGGGGATTCCGGCCATCCACGGGATGCCGAGCGAGGCGCCCGACCGACCGGCGGGGCCATCCGTCGCAACATATTCCTCTCCGGTGGCGAGGTCGCTTTTCCATGTGTTGGAACCAGCGCCGATGAATATCTTCCGAGTTTGGGGCATGGGGGCACACGGTGCAAGGTCGCGCTCGATCTGGGGAACGAGACCGATGACATCGCCGGCTCCGGCAATGAGCACGAGATCGCCGTCCTGCCGGGTTGTCAGCACATGGCGCCACGCCTCGTCGGCAGAGCGGGCCAGACGTACGATGCGGCTCGATTTTCCGCGGAAGGCGCAGTAGAGATCCGCGATGTCGCCGCCAGGCATTGGCTGCTCGAAGGCGGCGTAGACGGGAATGAGGATGACTTCGTCCGCCTCCGCGAAGGCATCGGGAAAGTCATTCAGGAGCGCCCGGGTACGCGAGTAGCGATGGGGCTGGAAGAGTACGCGCAGACGACGTGGATTGAGCGCTCGCGCCATGGAAACGGCGCAGGCAAGCTCGCGCGGATGGTGGGCGTAGTCGGTGACCACCCTGAACGGGGGATGTTCCGACGACTTGTCGGTCTGCCGCCGGTCAGGGTATATCTGCTGGAATCTACGATCTGGAAGAGCGGCGAGGGCGGCAGGAAGGGCGGACGCTATCGCATTGCGGTCATAGCCAAGTCGCAATGCTACTTCGACGGCGGCGCGGGCGTTGACGGCGTTGTGTTGGCCATTGACCAGGGGGACGATTTCCGGGAAGTCGTCAGTTGGGAGTTCCCAGGCTCGGATAACCTGATGCGCATTGGCGGCGGCAGCGTCATAGCAGGCGCGGTACGAGGCCTCATCGTGGAAATGGTCGGGATGATCCCAGTCCATGTTCATGATCACGAGAATCGAGGCATGGTAGAGGGCCAGAGTGCCGTCCGACTCATCCGCCTCTACGACGAACGGAGCCTCGTCATCGCCGGCTCCGGCAACCTGCATGGCGCCAGTTTCGCCACCAATGCACCAGGAGGGCCTGGCGCCAAGTTCCTGCAATAGGCGTGTGGTGAACGTTGAGGTGGTGGTCTTGCCGTGGGTACCGCAAACCGCCACGCCGATTCTTGCATTGTTGAAGGTGGCGGCGAGAATCTCGCCCCGCCGATGGACAGGCAGAGAACAGGCGAGTTCTGGCTCTTCCGGGCGCACTGCCGGGGTGACAATGAGCTCGTCGGGCGGCTGCATTCCCGGGAAGAAGGCAGTTTCAAGATGGGAAGGGGAGTGACCCACCGCCACGGGAATCCCGTTGGCTGCAAGCCATTCGGTGCGCTTCGAGGCGTGGCCATCGCAACCGGATACGATGAAGCCGGCCTTGTGGAGCAAATAGGCGAGGCCGGCCATGCCGACCCCGCCTATTCCGACGAAGTGAAGATGCTTCGCCATTTCTGCCTACGCGGTTAGGATTGCCGTTCCGCGTTTGACGAACTGGATCGCCATCCCGAAGGGATCGCGCAGCATCGCCATGTCGAATCCATCCTTGTGGACAGTCTCGAGCAGTTCGGCGCCGGCGGCGACGAGACGGGCGGCATCGGCATCAACGTCCTCGGAAAGAAACGCGATGTGCATGGCCAGGGGGCTGGTGGACTTCCAGTCGACGAATGGAGCCTGCTCGTTGCGATAGAATTCAATCGCCATGGCTCCAGTCGAATCGACGATGAATGCGGGATGAACCTGCTTGAAGCCGAGGTTCGCACACCACCAGTCCATGAGCTTCTGCGGCTCCTGGACATTGTAGCCGATGTGTTCCAGCTTCATCGGTTTCAGCCCTCGGCTTCGAGCGCCGCGTCGACCTCGTCGGTCGTCTCCATGTTCGTGTAGACGTCCTGAACGTCCTCGAGGTCCTCAAGCATGTCGGTGAACTTGTTCATCGCCTTGGCGACGGCGACGTCACTCACGGGAGCGGTCATGTTCGGCACGAGACCGACGGAGGAGTTCTCCTCGTCGACATTGATGCCGGCGGCCTTGATGGCCTCCATGACGGTGACGAAATCCGCAGGCTGGCACTTGACGGTGAAACCGCCATCTTCGCCAACCACATCCTCCGCGCCGGCCTCCAGGGCGACCTCCATGACCTTGTCCTCGTCAAGACCATCGGCAGCGGGAATCATCACCTGGCCGAGCTTGTCGAAGAGACGCGAAGCGCTTCCGGGCTTGGCGAGCTCGAGGCCGTTCTTCTTGAACACGTTGCTGACTTCGGCGGCGGCGCGGTTCTTGTTATCCGTGAGCACGGTCACGACGATGGCGACGCTACCCTTGATGCCCTCGTACTGCGCATCGACGAGCGCGGCGGACTCGAGTTCGCCGGTGCCTTTCTTGATGGCGCGGTCGATGTTGTCGTTCGGCATCTGCGCGGCCTTGGCCTTCGCGATAAGCGTGCGAAGCGTGGGGTTGGTATTCGGATCCCCGCCCTTCGCCTTAACGACGATGGTAATTTCCTTGCCGAGCTTCGAGAAGATCTTTCCCTTCTTCGCGTCGGCGGCGCCTTTCGCGCGCTTGATTGTCGCCCAGTGGCTGTGACCTGACATTGATTGAATCTCCTTGGTTTAGAAAAACTTGCTGAATATTATATCAAAAAAAGGGCGGGTGTGCAAGGCACGAATGAAATTTATTGTATTTGCCGGCAGGTTTTGATATAATTTTGCCATGCGAAAAAACATTATTTCCCAAGGCGTTTCCAGAAGGGGGTTTCTGGTTGACGGTTGTTGCGCAATGCTGACGGCGACGATGCGTCCGCTTTCAGCGTCGGCAGCGCAGTCTGATCCGCTTCCCTCGTACTGGTCATCCCATCTGCCAGGCATTGCCGAGAAGATCAATCGCAACAAGGCGCGCACCAGCGATGCCTTCTTCTTCCTCACCGACGTTCACATGCACGCCAACAAGCTGTATAGCGGAAAGGCAATTGCGCAGCTCATTGGCTCGACTGGGGTGAAGAACGTCTACTGCGGCGGCGACGTGCCGGTTGCGTTCGGCGACAAGGCCTCCGCCAGCACGACTTCGCTCGACGGTGCGCTGGCGAAATACATGGACTATGTGGTCGATCCCGTGCTGGCGGCCGGTGGACGCTACTACGGCGCGAAGGGCAACCACGACTTCTCGATCAACGCAAACTACAACGGCATCAAATACGGCACGGGCGTTAGCCACACCTATTCCGCGCTCTGGGCCCGCGACTACATCATGGCCTCGCGCCCCGCTCCCTTCGTCGTTACCAATGCCGATGACCCCTACGCCTGCTACTACTATCGCGACGCGCCGCATTCGCGTATCCGGTACATCGTCATCGACACCAGCGATTCCACCCAGGCCGAGTCGAACGCTAGCTGGGGAGTCGGCTACGGCATGCATCAGCCGCAGATCGACTGGCTCGCCGACCATGCCCTCGCCACCATGCCGGCTGGCTGGAGCGCGGTCATAATGGGGCACATCCCCATCGCGCCGATTGTTGGCACCGAGTACAGTGTAAGTGGTTACAACCTATCGGTTTTCCGTTCGATCCTTGAGGCCTACCAGAACCGCGGCACGGTCACCTCGTTCGGCATCACCCGCGACTTCTCGAACGCCGCAGGCAACATCCTCTTTTGCCTGAGCGGCCACTGGCACGTAGACCGCTTCACGAACCTTAACGGCATTCTGCACGTGACCCAGGTATGCGATGCCGCCTACAACGACTACAAGAAGGGATCGCCGTTTTGCGGGAATGAACTCAATCGGAATAGCGGCTCGGTAAACGAGCAGGCGTTCGACTGCTGGCAGTGTGATCCCCGCACGCGCAACATCTATGCCACCCGCATCGGCGGGTGCAGTCAGGATCGCCTTTTCCACACGCGCGCAGTTCAGGTGCCAGCCGGCGGCACGCACCGCTTTGCCACCACCCGCTTGAAAGGTAGCGTTACCTGGGCTTGCTACGACGGTGATCGCGGTACGATTTCGGAAAGCTATTCCACCGTTGAGCAGAACGTCGTCTTCAACAACGACCATCTCGTCTCCATCGGCGACAATGGCAAGCTTACAGCCGGAACACCTGGTTCTGGCGTGGTGGTGGCATACGACTCCGCCTATAACAAGGAGGTGTTCTGTGTTGAAGTTGTCTGAAGTTGTTGCCGTCCTTCCGGTGCTGGCATTTGCGGCGGCCGAACCCACTCCTTTCGCCGCCTGGTTCGGCGTTGACTATTCATCCGGATATGCGGCTAATACCTTGCCATCCGCTTGGAGTGACGCGTCCGGAAGCTGGACGTTGAGCGCCCCGGTCGATCCCGATGCGATCTGCACCTTCGTCGCTGCCGCCCAGGGCGTGCCCTCGCATGTCGAGCTGAATGCGCTTACGAACGGCTGGCTTTCGTTCAGTCCGTCAACCCCAGCTGTTTCCGGTACGCTGACCGAGTTCAAGCTCCGCGTTTCAATGTATCCTCATGGTTTCTGGGAGCAGCTGCCTGATCTAGCCGCAGAAGGGGGCCGTGCGGGCGTGCTCGTGATGGGGTGCCGCGATGGTGTCAACCGCTACTGCGGCTGGTCTTTGGAGGGGTGGACGGTGCTGGAAGGGGCGGTGCCGTCCGACGATGACTTCGCCGATGTTACCATCTCGATCGATGAAAGCACGCTTCCGGCGAAGGTGAGCTATAGTGTCGCTGGTGTGCGGCTGGTTGCCGCCACCAACTCCGCAGTGGCAACCTTCCCCTGTGCAAGTTCTTCGGTGTCACCTTCGGTGGGAATCCGTGGAATCATGAAGCTCGCAGCCTTCGGAGCCGAATGTGAACTTCCCGAGCGCACCGCGGCGGTTGTGCACGGCAACGCGACATTTGACTACTATCGAGATGTGGCGGCCGCGCTGGCGGCAGCCACGGCTGGTGACGAGGTACAGCTGCTGAAGCGCGCGCAGATCGTGGCTGGCGACATCCCTGAAGGGGCGTCGCTCGTCATCGCACCGCGTCTGGCGTCGCCGGCTCTGCCGCCGATTGAGTTCACTGGCCAGCCTGTGCGTGAATTGACTATCCGTCCGCCTGACACTTGGACTAGCGGTGCGCCAATCGCCGCCCCTGCCACGGCCATCGACGGCATCCACGTCCACGGAACGGCTGGCACAGTCTACACGCTCACCCCCGACGACAAGTCTAATTCGGTGTTAATGAAGAAGGGCGCAATAGACAATGATGCCGGGAACTTTGTGGGCTGGATTTCAATGCCGTTCCATTCCCGCATCTTCCTTGGCGGTGTTTCAAATGCCATGCTGGGGAGTCTGCACACGCTGTATGTTCAGGGTAAGGGAAGTCTCTGTCTGTGCGGCGACAATTCCCTGTTCACTGGCACTAATGTTGTTGAGAGAGGCACACTCCGCTACTGCTCGCCACAATCTGCCCCCCCCGCAACCTGTATCATCGAGAAGGGCCTTGTTCCCGCAGGACTTGGCACCCAGGTCATTCTCACTAACTGCAACAACTGAAGAAAATGATATTGGAAAACGTTCGCGCGGCGCTGGAGCGCCGCAATTTCAAGGCATCCGTCTTCGCCAGCAAGGATGAGGCGGCTGCCTATGTGCTTGGACTCGCCCGCGCGGCATCTACCATCGGGATGGGTGGCTGCATGTCGGCGAAGGATCTTGGTCTTCCGGATGCGCTGGCAGCCATTGGCAAGACGATCGAGCGCCGTTCCGATGCGGATATCTTCATCTTGAGCGCCAATGCGCTGCTCGTCGATGGACGCATCGTCAATATCGACGGCTACGGCAATCGCGTGGCGGCATCGGTGAATGGTCCGAAGAAGGTGCTGTACATCATCGGACGCAACAAGCTCGTGGAAGGGGGCGTCGACGATGCGATTGCCCGCATCAAGCGCTGTGCCTGCCCGCCCAATGCCCGACGTCTCGGCAAGAAGACTCCCTGCGCGCTTACCGGTAAATGCAACGACTGCGATTCTCCCGAGCGCATGTGCAAGGTCACTGCGATATTCGATCGCGCTCCTACCGGTGTGCCATGCGAGGTTGTGCTCGTCGACGCCGACCTAGGGTACTGATCAAGCCCATGCGCATCTTGCGCATAATGTCTGTTATGTCAACTAGCATATTGTAGGATTTTTGGATATAATATTAGTCTATGCCCTCTTTATCTACTGAACCACTGGCGGCACGGATGCGTCCGCGTAATATCGACGAAGTTGTCGGACAGAGCCATATCCTCGGCGAAGGCAAGCTCCTACGGCGCGTCATCGAGGCCGACCGGCTCACCAACATCATTCTCTACGGGCCTCCAGGTTGCGGCAAGACAACAATTGCAGAGGTTATTGCCAAGACCACGCAGCGAGCATTCGTACGCTGTTCCGGCGTGGTCTCCAACGTTGCCGAGATCCGCAAGGTGTGCGAACGCGCACGCCAGGAGCTCGGTGGCACGGGGACGATTCTCTTTGTGGACGAGATTCACAGGTTCAATAAATCCCAGCAGGACGTTCTTCTGCCATACGTTGAGGATGGGTCGGTGGTGCTCATAGGCGCGACGACGCACAACCCGTCGATGTTCGTCAACACCCCGCTCACCAGCCGCTCGCTCGTCTTTGAACTAAAACCCCTCACCCCCGACGAGACGTCCGCCCTTCTCGACCATGCTCTTGCCGACCCGGAAAGGGGATATGGCGATCTTCGCATTGAGTTCGCCGACGACGCCCGCAAGTTCCTTTCCGAAATCTGCGACGGCGACGGGCGCCACGCGCTGACCGCGCTGGAGGTGGCGGTAAGGTCGACGCCGGCGTGAGAGGATGGTGTAATCCATCTCACTCTCGACGTCATCCAGGAATGCGTACAGCGGCGAATGGTGCAGTACGACAAAAAGGAAGACGGACACTACGACACCATCAGCGCATTCATAAAATCGGTTCGGGGCAGCGACCCGGATGCCGCCATCTACTGGCTCGCGAAGATGCTGGTGGCCGGTGAGGATCCGCGTTTCATCGCTCGCCGTCTGGTAATCCTTGCCTCGGAGGACATAGGCAATGCCGACCCTCGCGGGCTCACAATTGCGGTGGCCGCCCTTCACGCTGTCGAGTTCGTGGGTATGCCGGAGGCAAGGATTTCACTTGCCCAGGCAACGACCTATCTGGCAACGGCGCCAAAGTCCAACCGCTCGTATGAGGCACTGGAGAAGGCCTGGCATGATGTGCAGACTGGCGCGGTGCAGCCAGTGCCGGAACATCTCAAGAACGTGCATATCGACGCGATCGGCGCCGAAAAGAACCCGGGCTACAAGTATCCGCATTCGTACAAGGGTGCATGGACAGAACAGGCATACTTGCGGATCCCTGTAAAATACTACTTCCCTTCCGACCAGGGTTACGAGCTCACCATCGGCAAGCGAATGGATTCACTTGGATTCTAGCATGATGATGCCACGCCCTCCCCAATGGGTCATATACGCCCTTCCATTTCTTGTCTGGATCGTCATCCAGAATCTGCTTGCCCCCACGGCGGTCAACTACACCATACGCACTGTGGCTGCGGCTACGGCGGGCATAGTGTGCCTGATTTGGGCGCGTCAGGCGTTCACACAGTTTATCCGTGGCATCAGAATTGTCGACATGGTGGCTGGTGTGGTTGTTGGAATAGTGGTGTGCGCGATTTGGGTGGTACCGGAATACTGCGACTTCTACCGCACCTGGCTGGAATACCCAATCGGGAGAATTCCGCCGGTGTCGTCCCCTTCTCCCTACGAGCCAACCGTCTGTGGTTGGCCGCTGACAATCGCCAAACTGGTTGGAAGCGCTTTTGTGATAGCACCGGCGGAGGAGTTGTTCTTCAGATCCTTCCTCTATCGACGATTGCAGGCGCATGACTTCACCAGCGTGCCACTATCGCGCTTCGACGCTTCGGCGTTCACGTGGATGGTTCTCCTGTTCACGCTGGAGCACGACCGTCCACTGGTGGCGGCGCTTGCCGGTGCCGCCTATGGTCTATTGGCGATAAGGCGCGGCATCGGCGCCGCGATTGCGGCGCACGTGGTCACCAACCTCGCTCTCGCCTTGCATGTGATCATGCGCGGCGAATGGTGGTTCTGGTGACATCCCGAACGATGGCCTCGTAGTCGTCGGCCTGTTCCTCCATGGAGCTCACCATCTTGAACTGGGTTCTGGCCCTGACAAGGTTGTGGTCGTCGCAGGTGGTGTGGAAGTATACGTCGCCTGCGATGAAATCGGTGAGAAACCTCACGCCGATGGTGAATGTTATGAGCCGGCCGGAGAACGCAAGATTCTCGAGTTCGGCGTCATTGAGGAATTTCGCCTCGGAAAGATAACCGCGCACCAGCTGCTCGAAGTAGTCCCTGCGGGAGAACACCTTGTCAAGGTCGCGCTCGTCCTCTGCGACGTTGGCGGTAGCGGTGCGGACCATGTCGCCAAAGTCGTAGAGGCAAGATCCAGGCATCACGGTGTCGAGGTCGATGACGCACACTCCATCCCCCGTCGCGTCGTCGAGCATTACATTGTTGATCTTGGTGTCGTTGTGGGTGATGCGTTCGGGGATGGCGCCAGATTCGATGAGACGAAGAACGCGCTTCATCTCATCTCGCCTGGCATCGACGAAGGCAAGCTCATCCGCCACCTGCGACACTCTGCCCTTAACGTCCGCCGCAACTACCGCGTCAAGCTGGGCAAGCCGGCTTTCGATGTTGTGGAACGCGGGGATGATGTCGTGTAGGCGCGGCGGCGGCAGGTCGGCAAGCGCGTTCTGGAAGGCGGCGAAAGCCCTGGCAGCCTTGTAGGCCTGGTCGGGGCGTTCGATCACATCGACGGTGTGCGCGCCTTCGATAAAGGCGTAGATGCGCCAGGGATTGTGGTAGTCCAGCACCTCAAGCGTGCGCGCACCCTTCGACCTAATATGCTCGGTGACGCGACAGATGTTCTCCATCAGCTTGTCGGGCTCGGGGAAGATTGTTGTATTGATCTTCTGCAGGACGTAGCGAACACCGTCCGGAGTCTCGAGCTTGTAGGTTTCGTTGATGTGTCCGCTACCATACCGCTCAATGGTGGGCATTGCCATTTGCCGGCCCTCACGAACCTGGATGCACGGGCTTGCCACCGGCGGCGCAGAGCGGGCACGTGGCGGGTTCCCAGGTGACGGGGCTGATTGACACTAGCGCAAACATCGGAATGTCGCCAAAGTGCACCGCGCCCTTGGAGCGGTCCACCAGCAGTACCACGGCGGCGACTTCCGCGCCAGCTGCCTGGACAAGATCGATGGTCTCCTGAACGCGTCCGCCCTTCGTAACCACGTCTTCAGCCACGACGTAGCGTTCTCCCGGCTTGATGGCGAAACGGCGCATCGCCAGCTTGGTTATTGGCTTGCCAGTCGCATCAACGCCTTCGCCATGTACCTTTTCGGCAAAGACGCACTTCACATCAAGCGCGCGCGCCACCTCGTGGCCGACGAGAATGCCGCCCACTGCGGGCGAGATCACGCCGTCCACGTGGCCGACATCGCATCCAGCCCTCATCTTGGCCACCACTTCGTCGCAGAGGCGCGAGGCGATGCGCGGGTAGCGCAGTACATTGGCGCACTGGAAATAGCGGTCGGAATGTAGCTTCGAACGGAGTTCGAAGTGCCCGGAAAGCAGCGCTCCGGTGTCGGCGAATATCTTGAGAATCTCTTCTTCGGTCATCATTTGGTAGTCCTTTCTTTCGAGAAGTCGTTTATTGGGTTAAGTTGAGGTTTCGTCATTCACCTTGCAGCGATGGGGGAAGTGCCAGCAGATCCTCGCTCAAAGTGGCGTTTTCCTTCAACACCGCCGATGGGGTAAGCGAACCAAGGGGAAGCGCCTGGGATGGCGGTGAAATGGGATCCTGCATTCCCGGAAGATCAGGGGGACGGATTCTTTCGGCATACGTCTTCGGCAGGGGTAGGAAGGTGCTAGGCGGCTGCTTTTCCTCGTCTAGAAGCGAAACCCTGATATCGCCGCCGGCATTGCCTGCCCGCACAGGTATCTGCCAGGCCATGCGGGCGCGGCGGAGAATCGAATCCAGCGTCTTTGCGTCGTAGGTGACGAAGGAGGCGAAGGGGCGAGCATATCTTGGCTCTGAGGCGCGGAAGAAAAGCGCCTTGCGAGGTATCTGTAGGGAGATCGCGAGCACCGAGGCGGAAATGGCCGCGACTGGCCACATTATTTGGATGCCGCGCGTCATCTGCCTGACGCCTCCTTCTTTTCGGCGATCTGCATATGTACAACGCCTGCATCTCTGGCTATCCCGGCAATGCGCATCAGCGCACCCGACTGCACTCTGCGGTCTGCTATTAGGAGCAGAACGCCGGAGGAATCTGCGGCGGCGCACTCGGCCAGGCGCGAACGCAGCGCCTCCTCGGATGAATCGTCTGCCAGCATATAGCGGGAATCATCGAAGAACACTAGGGTACTTTCGCCCGAAGCTACATCCTGTCGCTGCATGGGCATGGCGAAGGCGACGAGTCCGGGCTGTTCCGCCTCGGGACCAAAGGTGTCTGGAAGCTCAAAAGACACTCCTGGGGCTGCGGCGATGCGTCCGTCGACCAGAGCGAAGAGCGCCAGCAGTAGGCAGAGCGTTATCCACGGAATAGCCGCCAGCAACGGGCGCGCCCATACGCATCCGTGCCGCCAGATACCCTCAGGGCGGTTCGGGCGCCATCCCCACTGGGACTCAACCTTCATGGGCCGTCTCCCTACGGGCCGCCAGATGGGCTAGTATCTCGCTTGCTGCGGCTTCAAGATCGACCGTGAGGCGGTCGAGGCGCACGTGGAGCATTCCATACATCACCTGGACCGAGACCGCCACGATGAGACCGGCGGCGGCGGAGACAAGCGATTGCATGGTGCCGCCCAGCAGATCGGCACGAGTGACGAGTTCAGCGGTGTTGAGCGCAAGGATCACGCGCATCATGCCGATGATCGTACCCACCAGACCCAGCAGTGGCGCCGCCTGGGCCACGATGGCGAGCACTGCGAGACGGCGTTCGAGGCGCGCCACCTCGGAACGGCCCACGTTGTCAACTGCCTCGCGCTGCACGCGCGCAGAACCCTCGCGGTGGCGGATTGCGGTGCCAACGATACGGGCCACGGGGGCGATGGTGTCGTCGCAGATGGCGATTGCCTCGTCTGCATTCCCGCGATCAAGCACTAGGGTAACGCCGCGGATGAAGTCGGCAAAGTCTATCTGGGCGCGGCGCAGGTCAAGCAGACGCGAGAAGAACACGAAGATGCAGGCAATGCCCGCGAGGGCTAGAATCCAGAACACTGGTCCTCCGGAGAAATTCCAGAAACTCATGGCGAACCTACCTTTCTTTCCTTGAGGCGCGCAATGCGCCGCCTCGCTTCATCGGATGACGGCAGCGCCGCGTCTTCGAGATGGCCGAGAACGCGAATAGCCTGGTCGAGTTCTCCGCGGCCTTCGTAGTGGTCGGCCAGAATGAAGACCGCACGGGCAAGAAATGCCCTGGCCGAGCCATCGAAATACTGTATGCGTTCGCCATCCGCCGGGTGGGTGGCGTCATGATACGCTACCACCACGTTCGCGAAATACTGGTCCATCGCCTCGTCGCCACGGCGCAGCTTCTCCAGGGTTCGCCCGATCTTGAATGACGTCTCAAGACGCATTGAGGCCGATATGTCCTCCTCCCGCAACACGGCTCTGTAGGCTTCAAGCGCCTGATTGTATCGGCGGTCGTCATCGGCACCCATCGCCATCAGGCAGTCGGCCCGCTGTACCGCCACCCTGCTCAGCAGCGCCCGATCGGCCGGGATGGCGGACGCCCGTTCGAACACCAGCACCGCTTCGTCGGCACGGCCTAGTTCCATCAGTGCCTCGCCCTGCTGCACCATGGCCTCTGCGACCCATGGGGTCTCGGACGTGGCCGACTTGGCGGCGGTGACCGCCGTTGCGTTGGTGGCGGCGCGCAGCGCAAAGTCGAGCACTGCCTGATAGTCTGCCGAGGCGGAGGCGCAACGCGCAGCGCGCACCAGTGCTTCAATGCGTCTGCCGGGAGGGGCAAAGCGGTTGGTGGAGCAAGTCTCGAAGATGGCCATTGCAGTCTTGTTTTCGCGCTTCAACGCGCAGTACTGGGCCAGCCACATGGAAAGATCGTTACGGAATGGAGTGTCGCCGGTCTCGCCAAGCAGGGTGCGCACTGCCGCCTCCGCCTCGTCGCCGCGGCCTTCGCCGAACGAGCAGAGCGCGTTGAAGAACTTCATCTCGGCAGCACGCGCCGGACGAAGTTTCGCCACCTCGTCGAAATCAGCTCTTGCCTCGCGATAGCGGAATGAGTTGTAATATGACCTTCCTCTACCCTCCAGCGAGCGCACCCGCGCCTGTTCATCGGAAGGTTCCTTTCCGGTGTTGAGGATTCCAGTGTAGATATCCACCGCCTCCTCGTAGCGACCGAGCGTAGAGGCGATTGAGGCGGCCCTCAGGCCCGACTCCACTGCCAGTTCGCCACCCTCGCCAGATATCTCGCGATATAGCGTGAGTGCATTGGCTTTCTCGCCCGATCTTAGAAGTGCGTCCGCGCGCCCGAAGCGTGCCCTCTGGATGAAGCTCTTGTCCTTTACCTCGGCGTACACTGCCGCCGCATCGGCGCTTCTGCCGCTGGCGAGCAGAACATCGGCGCGCTTCAACGTGCAGCGTGCCCGATCAACGGCGTTTGACGCCATGGCGGCGGCGCGGGCAAACGCGCCCTCGGCCTCCGAATGCCGGCCAAGTGCCTCAAACGCCCATCCCCGCCCCTCGACCACGTGGACATCATGCGAGAATTCAGGATAGGTGCGCGGGAGCATGTCCAGTACCCGCAACGCTCCGTTTGCGTCCTTTAGCTGCAGCAGCTCGTCGGCAAGACGCTTCAGCGCCAGCTTCGATTCGGCTTCATCGGGGAAACGATTGACCAGCGAAAGAATCGAGTCCACCGCCGCCTGAGCCCCCTTCTCGTCTCCTAGACGGATGAATCCGTATGCGAAACCGGCACGGCAGACAAGGTCTCTACGCTCGGCGCGCACTACTGCGTTGGAGAGAATGGCCTTGGCGTCTTCAACGCCGGCCTCCGCCAGGGCACAAGCGGCTTCTACGAAGGCGGACTCCTCGGTCTTCATCCCGCCATCGCAAAGACGCCGCAGCAGCTTTACGGCCCCCTCATTGTCACCCAGGCGTTTGAATAGTCTCGCCGCCAGCATCCTCGCGGCATCGCCCCATGGTCCCTCCCCGTCGACCGCTTTGCTGCTGAGCAGTACCTTGAGCGAGGCCTTGCCGCCATCCTCGTTCCAAACGACCCTAGCCCATTCTACGGCATTGGCAATCGCATCCCGGCCCTTCGCCATGGTCTGTGCCTTCGAGAAGCGATCAACTGCGTCAGGCAGTTTTCCCTCCAATGCCGCCACTCTGGCCGAAAGTCGCAGGGCACGCACCGCATATTCGTCCTCGGTGAACTTTTCGGCGAGCAGACGGCGCGCCTCGGCTACATGGCCTGCCGAGAATTCGGCCCATGCACGCCAATAGCGGAAACGCTCGCCACGAGCGTCCAGCCAAGAGTCGATCCGCAGGGGAATCTCCAGAAAGCGCCCCTGACCTGCCAGCGCCTCAAGTTCGGCGGTTCGAGCATCATCACGTGACACTGGGTCATTCTGGGCCAGCTTGGCGTGTGACTCCGCAATGCGCCAGAGACCGTCGTCCAGCGCGGCACGGGCGACTTCGAGGTCGTTGGTGGCATGGGCGGCAAACGCCGCCGATAAAATGAATATGGCGGCGAATCGTTTCATCGGTTCGCGCCGAGATAGCCCATCTCGGCAAGCAGACGGTTGTTCTTCATCCAGTTGGGTACGACTTTGACCCAGAGCTCAAGGCGCACCTTGACGTCGAAGGTTTCGGAAAGCTCCGGTTCGGCGGCCAGGCGGACGGCCTTGAGCGTTGAGCCCTTCGGACCGATCACCATCCCCTTCTGCGATTGGCGGTTCACATAGATGGTCACCGACACATCCCATGTCCCCGCCCGATTCTCGTCGAGCCGCGCCACCGACACCCCAACCTCGTGTGGCACTTCATCATGCAGCCGCTGCAACAGCTTCTCGCGGATTACGTCGGCTATTGCCAGTTTCCGGGGATAGTCGGTGACGATGTCCTCGGGGAAAAGCGAAGGTCCGGGTTCGGCCAGCTCGAAGAGCGCGTCCATGAGCGCATTGCACCCGTTCGGGCGCACCCCGCAGGTTTTCACCCATACTGGCTGGAGGTCGCAGCCTGCGGCCTTGGCCGCCTCCGCCCAGGCGTCGTGGAACATTGTCTCCATGAACGGAGAACGGTCACACTTGTTGAGTGCGAAGACGCATTTGGCCGGATGCTCACGCGCCACTCTGGCCATCCAGCCCTCGTCCTCAAGCTGCGGCGGACGTCCCGCGTCAAACACCACGAGTAGCACGTCCACGCCTGCCGAGGAAGCGCGCGCCATCGAGTTTAGCAGCTTGCCGAGCGGCCCCACCGCCTTGTGGAGACCAGGTGTGTCGAGCAGCACCAGCTGACCGCGGGGATCCTCGACGATGCCGCGTATGGTGTTGCGGGTGGTCTGCTCCACAGGACTGACGATGGACACCTTCTCGCCCACCAGGCGATTGACCACCGTGGACTTGCCGGCGTTGGTACGCCCCACGACCCCGACTACTGCGACCTTTCTCGCAGGTGCGGTCGCGGGTGCCGCTTCGAGCGCATTTTCCAGCTCCTCCATGGCCGCCTCAGGTGTAACGCAGAACCTCGTCGACCGTGGTGTAGCCGTCGAGAATAGCTCTCACACCATCTTCGCGCATAGTGCGCATTCCAAGTTCGCGGGCCTTCTCGCGGATGATCAGCGTGGGAGAACGGGCGTTGATGAGTTCGCGGATCGGGTTGGATACGCGAAGATACTCGAAGATCGCCTTGCGGCCCTTGTAGCCGGTTCCGTTGCAGATCTTGCAACCCTTGCCGAAGTAGAACGGCCTCCCGCCGATCTGGTCACGGGTGAGGTTGATGCGATCAAGCTGCTCGTCATCGGGCTCATACGACTGCTTGCACTCCTTGCAGCAGGTTCGAAGCAGACGCTGCCCCAGCACCGCCTCGAGCGTGGATGCCACCATGTACGGCGCCACGTTCATATCCACGAAACGCATCACTGCGCCGGCGGCGTCGTTGGTGTGAAGGGTCGAGAACACAAGGTGGCCGGTGAGTGCGGCCTGAATGGCGATTTCAGCCGTTTCAAGGTCACGGATTTCGCCGACCATGATGATGTCGGGGTCCTGACGCAGGAAGGCGCGCAGCACCTTGGCGAAGGTGTTGCCCACTTCATGGTTGATCGGCACCTGTACGATGCCTTCCATGTCGTATTCCACCGGTTCCTCGGCGGTAAGCAGCTTGGAGTCGATGGTGTTGATGCGGCGCAGCACCGAATAGAGGGTGGTGGTCTTGCCGGAGCCAGTAGGCCCGGTGACAACGATGATGCCGTTGGGCTTCTCGATGTCCATCGTCACCTGCTCGTAGACGTCTTCGGGCAGACCCACGTTTTCGAGGTCGAGCGACGTGGCGCTCTGGTCGAGAATTCGCATAACCACCGATTCGCCATGCGAAGTCGGGAGGCAGCTGACACGCAGGTCGACCGGACGACCGGCCACATTGATCGCGATGCGTCCGTCCTGCGGGATGCGGCGTTCGGCGATGTTCAGGTTGGCCATGATCTTGACGCGCGAGATGATGGCCGGGGCCATTGAGACGTCCGGGGCCTTCACCTCGTACAGTGCGCCGTCGACGCGGTAGCGAATCTTGAAGTCGTGCTCGAACGGCTCGATGTGGATGTCGGCCGCGCGGTCGACCACGCCCTGATAGAGGATCATGTTGACGAACTTGACGATGGCGTTGTTGTTCGCCGCGCCCTCGAGCGCCGCCACGTCGTTGGGGTCGCTCTTCAGCGTATCGTCACCGTCCAGGCCCTCGCCGAGCGACTTGAGCATGTCGGCAACCGAGTCGGATGCGTCGCCATAGTGCTGGGAGATGCGCTCCTCCACGTCGCGCTCGCGGGCCATCACGAAGCGCACTTCCTTGGTAAGCGCGAACGCGACTTCGTCGGACACCCTGGGGTCGACCAGATTTGCGGTCGCGAGTGTCACCGAGCTTTCGTCCTGATCGACGCACAGCACTCTGTACATGCGGGCGATCGAAGCGGGAATAGCATCGATCACCTCAGAGTCGATCTCCATACCGGCTAGGTCGATGACCTCGCAGCCCTGATAGGCAGCCATCATTCCGAGAAGGTCGTCTTCGGCGATGTACTCCCCTTCTATGAGGATGGTACGGACCGCCTTTCCACCGGAGTTCTTCTGCTCGTCGTAGATCGTTGCCACCTGTTCCTCGTCCAGAACGCCATTCTGGACCAGTAGGTCAATAAGCGGATCAAATTCTTCAGCCATTAGCGCTTCCCCATTTCTTCCTTGAGCTTGGAGACCACGGTTTCCGGGTCCTGGGACTTGGTGATGAGCTCGTCGTAGGAGATGAGCCCTTTATGAAAGTGGTCGAGCAGGCACGTGTCGAGCGTGACCATGCCGAATTTCGCCCCGGTCTGGATATCGGAGCGGATCTGGAATGTCTTGTTGTCGCGGATGCGGCTGCGGATGGACGGCGTCGCGAGCATGATTTCGAAGGCCGCGATGCGTCCGTTCACCGCGCCGGTACGGTCGATACGCGGCAGTAGTATCTGCGAGATCACCGCCTGCAGACTCACCGAGAGCTGGGTGCGCACCTGCTCCTGCTGGTCGGTGGGAAAGGCGTCCACGATACGGTCGATGGTCTCGGCCGCGCCCGTGGTGTGCAGGGTGCCGAACACCAGATGACCGGTTTCGGCCGCGGTGATCGCCGCCGAGATCGTCTCGAGGTCGCGCATTTCACCCACGAGGATCACATCGGGATCCTGACGCAGAGCACGGCGGATAGCCTCGGCGAACGACGGCACATCACCGCCGACCTCGCGCTGGGTTACGAGTGACTTCTTCGAGGTGTGGTAGAATTCAATCGGATCCTCGATTGTGACGATATGCACCCCGCGATCGCGGTTGATCACGTCGATCATCGAGGCGAGAGTCGTCGATTTGCCGCTACCGGTGGGGCCGGTGACAAGGATGAGCCCGCGCGGCTTGAAGAGCAGTTCCCGCACCGAGTCTGGCAGGCCGATCTGCGCCAGCGACATCAGGCCGGACGGGATCATACGCAGCACGCATCCCCAGCGCTTGCGCTCCTTGAACACGCTCACACGGAAGCGTGTGCCGTCATCGTGCGCCAGAGCGAAGTCGACACCGCCGTTTTTCTCCACTTCGTCCGACTGCTCCTTCGTCATGATCTCGTGGCAGAGACGAAAGGCGTCGTCCTCATCGAACGACTCGTCGGCAATCGCCACCAGCTCGCCATGCACTCGCAGTTCTGGCGGCATGTAGGCACGCACATGCAGGTCGCTCGCGCCTTCGTCGATCGTTGCCTGCAGCAGGTCCTTCATCGTGATGTCTGTAGCCATGCAATATCACCACTCAAAGTTAAAGTATACTCATCACGGCGGATCATCAGTCGGCATCGCCCATTGTCGCCTGCAGCACCTCTCTGAGCGAGGTCATGCCTGAGGCGACCTTGAGCATGCCGTCCTCGCGCAGGGTGCGCATGCCAAGTTCGCGGGCGCGCTGGCGCATCACCGAACTCGGTGCATGGTCGAAGATCAGGCGCTGGATCGTGTCGTCAACCTCGAATATCTCGAAGATGCCCTTTCGACCCTTGTAGCCGTTGTTGCACTTCGCGCAGCCCTTGCCCACATACATGTGGTCGGGGATCGTCTTGGCAATCGAACCCAGCATCTTGAGGTCGCGCTCGGTGGGCTGGTACTCCTCCTTGCAATTGACGCAGATGGCGCGCACGAGACGCTGCGCCAGCGCGGCGCGGAGGGCAGACGCCACGAGGAACGGCTTCACGCCCATATCCGTGAGACCCGTCACCGCGCTCGGGGCGTCGTTGGTGTGCAGGGTGGAGAACACAAGGTGGCCGGTGAGCGCGGCTTCCATCGCGATGTCCGCCGTTTCGGCATCGCGGATTTCGCCGATCATCACGATGTTTGGCGCCTGACGCAGGATCGAGCGCAACGCGGCGGAGAAGTCGAGACCGACGTCGCGGTTCACCTGCACCTGGTTGATGCCGCTCATCTGGTATTCCACCGGGTCCTCGACGGTGATGATCTTGCGGTCCGGCAGGTTGATCTGCCCCAGGGCCGCGTAGAGCGTCGTAGACTTGCCGGAACCAGTAGGCCCGGTCACCAGCACCACGCCGTCGGAAAGGTGGATGAAGCGCTCGAACTTGTTCTGGTCGTCGGAGAGGAATCCGAGCTGCGGCAGACCCAGCGCCAGGTTCGTCTTGTCGAGAATACGCATGACGATCGATTCGCCATGGTTCGTTGGCACCGTCGACACACGCAGATCGAGGTCTCGGCCCGAGACGTTGATCTGGATGCGGCCGTCCTGCGGAATACGCTTCTCGGAGATCTTGATCTTCGACATGATCTTGATACGCGAGAGGATTGCACCCTGCAGACGCTTCGGCGGCGATTCCATCTTGCGTAGCGCACCATCGATGCGGTAGCGCACGCGGAACTCCTTCTCCATCGGCTCGAGATGGATATCCGACGCCTTCATCTTGATCGCGTTGGACAGGATAAGCGAGCAGAGCTTGATCACCGGCGCATCGTCGCCATTGGCGCTTTCGTCGCCACCATATCCGTCGTCGTTGCGGGTGGTTATCTCCTCGGCGCCGGAGGGATAGAACTTGTCCATCACCGCCTTGACCTCGGCCGCCGGCGCGAGCACCGCCTGTACATCCTTGCCCTGGAGCACATAGCGGAGCGAGTCGATCGCGTCGTAGCCCATCGGATCTGACAGCACCACGGTCACCGAGTCGGCATCATGCATGACCGGTGCCACGCCGTACTTGCGCGCTATCTCGGGCGAGATCTCCTTTGCCGCCTCGACGTCGATGGCGCCGGGGTCGATGTTCACATACTTGAGGCCGAACTGCTCGGCGATCGTGCCAAGGACATCGTCCTCGGAAATGGCGCCGGAGGCGACGAGGACGTCAAGCGTCGTCTCGTTGCCTTCGCGCATTGCCTGCGAAGCGCTTTCCAGCTGCTCGGCAGTAACAAAGCCGCTCTCCCTCAGGAGCTGCAGCACATATTCGTCATTGGAGGTCATTGGTGATTATTATAGCGAAAATTAAGTGCAATAGCAAGCCAAATCCGCAGCGAAGGTTTTACTTCAGAATGAGCGTTGTGCCGTGACTGACGACCCTGATGAAGCCAGTACCCGAAATCCATTCGGCCTCGTGGGCGGCACCACTTCCAACGGCACCCCAGATCCCGCTCGGCTGTCGCTGACCGTCGACGAAGAACTTGTTGGCCGTGATCTCGCCTGTGAAGTCGAGCGTCACCACCGGCGCTGTCCCCTTCGTCACCTGCCAGACGGCGTTCGGTCCAAACGCCTCGTTGTTCTGGAGAGTCACCGCACCGCCCGCGACACGCACCTCGGTCGCGTTCGGCCACTTGCCGTTTGCGTTCATCGTGATGACGCCCTTTGTGACCGCCACGGATCCCGTAGAGGTCGACGTCGCGCCGAAGATGTGCGGATAGGCCCCGCCCTTCTCGACGCTGACCTGTCCAGAATATAACGCGAGGTCGACGCGGTTCTGACCGCCCATGTCGCCGTCCTGACAGGCGCCGGTGTTTGCCGACTGTATCTTGAGCGTCGCGGGATCCGCGCTTGTGACGCGGGTTCTGGCAGAGGTGTGGATGAGGTCGATCATCTGATCGTGTCCCGCAAGATCAAACTCGATGTCGTCGAGATGGAGCCAGGCAGGACAGTCACTGTTGTACATTGCGTTGTCGGCCATGGTGACGAGCCGTCCGCTTGGCAAGTGCGCCCAGTATGAAGTGTCGTGGAGCCGGTTGCCCGTCACTGCAAGAACGAGTGTGATCGGATTGTTCGCCTGGCCGATGAAGCTGCGGCAGGTCGAGAGCGGCTTATTCGTGATGACAACTGTACCCGAACCATAGGGTTTGACGCGGCCTTTCATGCCATCGGTCCTGAACTGGAGACCGCCACGGAAGGTCGTCACTGAGTTCGCACCAAAGGTGATGCCGACTTCTGAGAGGACACCGAAGTTGCCATTGAACGTCACGTGCGAGTTTGGTTCGAAGGCGATGCAGGAGGTGAACGACTCGCACTGGTCCGGACTGTAGAACGACGGATCGAGCGTGATGTCGCCCGCAAACGACAGCTTCGTCTTGAGATGGTGGAACGTGATCGCACCCGCCGCCGTGCCGAGCGCATTGTCGGCGGCAATCGTCACATTGGCGACGGAAAGGTCCTTCGTGCCCGAATGCGTGCTTGTGTGGTTGAACTCGACTGTACCGGCCCCCGTTACCGAGAGGGCGGCCTCACCGGAGA
>JAZRXT010000112.1:0-13949 GCA_045600365.1 Kiritimatiellia bacterium
CGGCCGCGCGGGCGGCATCAAGCGGCATCTACAGAAACACGCGCCGGACCTCTTCGCGCACTACTCCGCGCTCATGCGCTACAAGGCGATCGCGAGGCGCTTCCGGCAGGCCGCGGGCGTCGCCGATCCCGTGCCGGCGGACGCGCTGCTGCCAGGCACGGCGGTGGAAAGCACTGCGATGGTGGCGAAGGGAGATGTGTCTCCGGTAGAGAATGGGAAAGCCGCGCCGGCGACCGAGAGACGTGGCGCACCGACGGCGGCGTGTGAGAAGGCGGCGGAGATTCTCGCGGAGGGCGCGGGATCGGTGGTTGCGCTGGAGGCGGCGCTCGCGCTGCGGCTCGATCCGGACTGCATCCCCGCGCTGGCGGATCCCGCGTCGGTGCGCACGAAGATGACGGCGCCGCGGATTCTCGACTGGCTGCGACGACGACAATCGGCGTGAATTGACCAATGGAGCTTCGACCAGAGGGCAGTTCGAGCGTTTTTGGAAAAGTTGGATTTTAGTTCGGAACGAATTACTTCAGAAGAAGAGACGGGGTGTTTGGCACAGTGAAGGAGATATGGATGGTTGAGACATGGTAGAATTTGGACGACTGGAAATAGAGGCGTGTGGTGCTTGAGAGAGAGAGGGTCGAAGATAGTGGCGACTGGAGAGATGGATGAAGATAGTGGCTGCTGGAGTGATGGATGGAGATAGTGGCGACTGGAGAGATGGATGAGGGAGTGCGAGATGGTGTAGTGGTGTGTGGCGGGCGGGAGAGAGGGGCGGTGCAATGCGTTGGAATGGAATCCTTTACAGAAGAGAGTGTGAAATACCCAGATGTAGACTAGCCATTTCAATTTAACCATTTAACCATTTAATCATTTAACTATTTAACTATTTTTGGTATAATATTGGTTTCAAACGAAGGAATGCCAATGAAGAAAGCAGTCAGCGTGCGGCCGCTTAACGCCGTGCAGAAGATCATCGCGGCCCATCTTGTGGAGGGCGATCCCGCGAAGGACGCGGAACTGGGAATTCGCATCGACCAGACCCTCACCCAGGACGCGACCGGTACCATGGCCTATCTCCAGTTCGAATCGATGGGCGTGCCAAGGGTGAAGAATGAACTCGCTGTGTCGTACGTCGACCACAACACGGTTCAGATCGGTTTCGAGAACGCCGATGACCACGACTTCCTCGCTTCGGTGGCCAGAAAATACGGCATTGTGTATTCCAAGTGTGGCAACGGCATCTGCCATCAGCTCCACCTCGAGCGCTTCGGGCGCCCGGGCAAGACCCTGTTGGGTAGCGACAGCCATACTCCCACCGGCGGCGGCATCGGGATGCTCGCCATCGGCGCCGGTGGTATCGACATCGCGGTTGCCATGGCCGGCGGCGCGTTCCACATCCCCACGCCGAAAGTGCGCGGTATCCGCCTGACTGGCCGCCTGCCCCGCGGCTGCAGCGCCAAGGACGTGATTCTCAAGGTGCTCGAGAAGTTTGGCACCAAGGGCAATGTGGGTTGGATATTCGAGTATTTTGGTCCTGGCGTCAAGACGCTGGACGTCCCGTCCCGTGCAACAATCGCCAACATGGGCGCCGAGCTCGGCGTGACCTCGAGCGTGTTCCCCTCCGACGCGGTGACGCAGCGCTTCCTCGCAGCGCAGGGCCGCGCGAAGGACTGGGTGGAGCTTACGGCCGACCGCGGAGCGGCCTACGACGACGTTTTCGAGATCGACCTCGCGAAGCTGGAACCGCTGATGGCGGCGCCGCATTCGCCTGGCAACATCGTCACTGTAAGGTCTATGAAGGGTACGCGCGTCAACCAGATTATGATTGGCTCCTGCACCAACTCGTCCTATCGCGACATCCGCACCGTGGCGCTGTATCTCAAGGGCAAACATGTGGCCGACGACGTCGAGGTGGGCATTGCCTGCGGTTCCCGCCAGGTGGTCAACATGCTGGCGGCGGATGGTTCGCTCGCAATCCTGGTGAAGGCGGGCTGCCGCATTCTCGAGAACGCCTGCGGCTTCTGCATCGGTGCACACATGAGTCCCCGTACGGGCGCGGTCTCCCTGCGCACCAACAACCGCAACTTCGAGGGACGCAGCGGTACGAAGTCCGCCCAGGTGTATCTGGTGTCGCCCGAGACTGCCGCCGCCAGTGCGCTTACCGGCAAGGTCGAGGATCCGCGGAAGAATCCGGTGGCGGCCGTGCCGGCGCCGAAGAAGTTCCCGATCGACGACGAGATGTTCCTCTATCGCAGCACCGCCGGCAGGGGCGTGAAGGGCGCCGAGATCGTGCGCGGGCCCAACATCGCGCAGGTTCCTTCTGGCGCACCGATGCCTGAATCGTACGAGGGCGCCGTTGCAATCAAGGTGGGTGACCGCATCACCACCGATCACATCATGCCAGCCGGCGCCCGGCTCAAATTCCGCTCGAACGTGCCGGAGTATGCCAAGTTCGTCTTCGAACCTTGCAACCCGAAGTTCCACGACATCTGCCTCGCCAACAAGGAGAAGAGCCTGGCGAACGTGATCGTGGCGGGCGAGAGCTATGGTCAGGGGTCTAGCCGCGAGCACGCTGCGCTCTGCCCGATGTACCTCGGCGTGAAGGCCGTGGTTGCGAAGTCGATCGAGCGCATCCACCGCGCGAACCTGATCAACTTTGGCATCGTGCCCTTTGTCTTCGCCAACCCCGACGACTACGATGCACTCGCCGAAGGAGCGTTGGTGCGTCTGCCCGGCATCCGGGCGGCGATCGAGGGCGATGGCGCGGCCACGCTCGAGTGTGGCGGGCGCAAGATCCCGGTGAAGGCGGCACTTTCTGACCGCGAGCGGCATCTGCTGCTCTGCGGCGGACTGCTCGCCTCTCTGTGAAGTTGCGGCATCGCCCATTGAAGACATTGAACCAGACAATTTTGAAACTACACCGAAAGACAGGCATAAAATGAATCAGGAAGCATGGAAGAAAGTCGAGGCGGCGATTGCCGCCACTAGGCAGATGACGATCAAGGAACGCTTTGCGGCCGATCCCGATCGCGCGTCCAAGTACACGATCGAGGCGGCGGGCTGGACGCTCGACTACTCGAAGAACCGCATCGACGCCGATATCATGAAGGCGCTGCGGGGACTAGCCGAGGCGTCGAACCTCAAGGCCGAGATTGAGAACATGTTTACCGGCGAGAAGATCAACCGCACCGAGAAGCGCGCCGTGTTGCATACAGCGCTGCGCAACTGCGATCCCGCGGCGAAGGTCATCGTCGACGGCAAGGACGTGATGCCCGACGTGCGCTCGGTGCTGGCGTCGATGGGCGCCTTCGCCGAGCGTGTGCGCAAGGGAGAGCATCGCGGCTTCACTGGCAAGCGCATCAAGTACGTGGTCAACATAGGCATCGGCGGCAGTGATCTCGGTCCCGTGATGGCCAACCTCGCGCTCGCTCCGTTCTCGAAGCGTTCGATCAAGTGCTTCTTCGTGTCCAATGTGGACTCCACCCATCTCGCCGAAACCCTGCTTGCGGTCAAGCCCGAGGAGACGCTCTTCATCGTCGCCTCCAAGACCTTCACCACCCAGGAGACGATGACCAACGCCATGTCGGCGCGCGACTGGCTGGTCGGCAAGCTAGGCGATCCCCGCGCGGTGGCCAGCCATTTCGTGGCGGTGTCCACGAACGCCGAGGAGGTGGCGAAGTTCGGCATCGACACGGCGAACATGTTCGGGTTCTGGGACTGGGTGGGCGGACGCTACTCGCTGCCGAGCGCGATCGGTCTCTCCCTCATGATCTCGATCGGCCCGCGCAACTACAGCCGCCTGCTCAAGGGCTACTGGAAGATGGACAAGCACTTCCGTACCGCCCGTTTCGAGCGCAACCTGCCCGTCACCCTCGCGCTGCTGGGCATCCTCTACTCCAACGGCTACGGTGCCGAGAGCTACGCGGTGCTGCCGTACGATCAGTATCTCAGCCGTTTCCCGGCGTATCTCCAGCAGATGGACATGGAGTCCAACGGCAAGAGCGTAACCCGCGACGGCAAGCCGGTGACTTACTCCACCGGTCCGATCGAGTGGGGCGAGCCCGGCACCAATGGCCAGCATTCGTTCTACCAGCTCATCCACCAGGGCACCCATCTCATTCCCTGCGACTTCATCGGCTTCTGCAAGACGCACAACCCGATCGCCGACCACCACGACAAGCTGATGGCGAATCTCTTCGCGCAGACCGGGGCGCTCGCCTTCGGCAAGACGGCCGACGCGTGCCGTGCAGATGCCGACGGCGAGGAACTTGTCCCGTTCAAGACCTTCGCCGGCAACCGTCCCACCAACACGCTGCTGGCGGACGAGCTCACCCCCGAGACGCTCGGCGCCCTGGTGGCGCTCTACGAGCACAAGGTGTTCGTCCAGGGCATCATCTGGAACATCTTCAGCTTCGACCAGTGGGGCGTGCAGCTCGGCAAGGTGCTGGCGAAGAACGTGCTGAAGGATCTGACGTCGCCGAAGTTCGCCGGCACCCACGACTCCTCCACCAACTCCCTCATCGCCCACTACCGCAAGGTGCTGGGTCGCTAATGCGTTTCTGGTTTAACTTCAGGAGATAGCCCTATGAAAACATCATCGTTCGTCCTGATTGCCGGCGTGCTGTGCGCCGGCCTTGTCCTTGAGACTTACGCCGCCTGTTGCGCGAAGGCCAAGCCCGCCAATTGCGCCGATGGCGCTTGCTCCTACTGCCCGTGCGGCAGTGCCGTTGGCCGCTGGGCGATCGCCAAGCCCGGCGCATTCTGGCTTGGCATCTGCAAGAAGGACTGCAAGCCCACCGCCTCCCTGCTCTGGGCCGGCGGTTCGCCCGTGCCGCAGGAGGATGTCAAGATCGACGGTGCCAACGCCACCATGAGGCAGTGCATCAAGAAGAGCGACAATCCCGCCGACGCCCGCTACCGCGTCACCGAACTCAAGGCCGATGGCGCCACTGCGTCCATCGCCTTCAGAACCGTGGACGGCAACGGCAAGGAGCTCGGGGTCGAGAACGTCACCGCCAAGCGCATTCCCGCCCTTCCGCCTGCGCCGGATCTTTCCAAGGCGGTCTATGGTGCGCCCGTCGATCTCCTCGCCGATGGTATCGACGGCTGGAAGGCGATGGGCAGCAACTATTTTGGCTGGACCGTGAAGGACGGCGTACTGTCCAATCGCATCAAGCGCAATGCCGAAGGCAAACGCGATGGCGCCAGCGCCAATCTGATGACGAAGCGCAGCGACTTCTTCGACTTCAAGATCTCCTACGACGTGCGCGTGCTTCCCGGTTGCAACTCCGGCGTCTATCTGCGCGGCATCTACGAGCTCCAGGTCCTCGATAGCTATGGGCGCCCAGTTGACAGCCACCACATGGCCGCGCTCTACGGGCGCATTGTCCCCACCGTCGCCGCCGAAAAGCCGGCCAATGAATGGCAGCATGTGGACGCCATCCTCTACGGCCGCCACATCACGGTCACGCTCAATGGGGTGAAGATCATCGACAACAAGCCCATCGTGGGTTGCACCGGCGGCGCCATCACCTCTGACGAGTTCGTGCCCGGTCCCATCTATCTGCAGGGCGACCACTCCGACGCCGACTTCCGCAACATCGTCCTCACCCCCATCGTGAAGTGAAGCGGATGAACCGCGAATCAAGCAACGTGGTGATCGCCCAGTCGGGTGGTCCGTCGATGGTGATCAACTGCTCGCTGGTCGGCGCGGCGCTCGCCGCGCGCGGGAGCGGGCGGTTCGGACGCATCCTCGGTGCGCGTCACGGCATCGCCGGCATTCTCGCCGGCGATTACCTCGACCTGCGCCGCCCCTCCGACGAGAAGTTGGAGGCAATTGCGCTCACCCCCTGTTCCGCGCTTGGTTCTTGCCGCCTCAAGCCCACGCCGGAGGACTGCCGCCGCATCTTCGACGCCTTCCGGCACCGCGGTGTCGGCTATTTCTTCTACATCGGCGGCAATGACTCCGCGGATGCCGCCCGAATTGTGGCGGAGGAGGCGGAGAAGGCGAACTATCCGCTGGTCGTCTACCACATCCCCAAGACCATCGATGACGATCTGCGCAGTTGCGACCACACACCCGGCTATGCTTCCGCCGCCCGTTTCGTGGCGATGGCGATCAAGGGTGACGATCTCGACAATCGTGCTCTCGGAGGTGTCAAGATCGACGTGATAATGGGGCGCGATGCCGGCTTCCTCGCCGCTTCGTCCGCCCTGGCGCGCGAGAATCCCGGGGACGGACCTCATCTCGTCTATCTGCCCGAACGTCCCTTCTCTGAGGATGCGTTCGTGCGTGATGTGTCCGCCACGGTGAAACGTCTCGGTCGCTGCGTCATAGCCGTTTCGGAAGGCATCCGTGACGCCAATGGCGAGCTGCTGGCGAAGAAGTTCGCCGGCGGCGAGCGCGACTCGCACGGCAATCTGCAGCTTTCCGGAACCGGGGCGCTGGGCGACTACCTCGCCCGCCTCGTGAAGGAGAAGGCGGGCGTGGCGCGCGTGCGCGCCGACACCTTCGGCTATCTCCAGCGTTCATTCCCGGGTATTGCCTCCAAGGTTGACCAGCGCGAGGCTCGCCGCGCTGGAGTCGCTGCGGTCAGGGCAGCGCTGGCCGCCGCTGCCGGCCGGCGCAATGCGCCGCCTCGCGCCGGCACCATCGCGATAGCGCGCAAGCCAGGGCGAAAGTACGCGGTCTCGTTTGAGCCCCGGCCCATCGCCGATGCCGCCCGTCTCACCCGCAGCATGCCCGATGGCTTCATAGCAGCCAACGGGCACGATGTGACGCGCGCCTTTCTCGAATATGCCCGTCCGCTAGTGGGCGCACTGCCGCATTGCGAGATCTTCTGATCGCCAGGATGCGTTCCCCGACCTGGGTGTGCCACAAAAAACTTGATTTCGGGGATTGGAAATAGTATAATATTCAAACTTCTTTTTCACGAAAGGAAAACCATGAAGAAAGTCAGCTACAAGGATCTCGGTCTCGTCAACACCAAGAAGATGTTTGCGAAGGCCGTCAAGGGTGGTTACGCGATTCCCGCGTTCAACTTCAACACGATGGAGCAGATGCAGGCTATCGTCCAGGCCGCGGTCGAGACGAAGAGCCCTGTGATCATGCAGGTGTCCAAGGGTGCGCGCAAGTACGCGAACCCCACCATCCTCCGCTACATGGCGCAGGGTGCCGTTGAGTACGCCAAGGAGCTCGGCTGCAAGAAGCCCGAGATCGTCCTCCACCTCGATCACGGCGATAGCTTCGAGACCTGCAAGAGCTGCATCGACATGGGCTTCTCCAGCGTCATGATCGACGGCTCCTCGCTGCCTTTCAAGGACATCATCAAGCTCACGAAGAAGGTCGTTGCCTACGCTCACAAGTTCGACGTCACGGTTGAAGCCGAGCTGGGCGTGCTTGCCGGCGTCGAGGACGAGGTCCAGGCGGAGGAGAGCCACTACACGAAGCCCGAGGAAGTGATCGAGTTCGCCACCAAGACGGGCTGCGACTCCCTTGCGATCTCCATCGGCACATCCCACGGCGCCTACAAGTTCAAGCCCGAGCAGTGTACGCGCGACAAGAAGACGGGCAAGCCCGTGCCGCCGCCGCTGGCGTTCGACGTTCTCAAGGCCGTCGAGAAGAAGCTCCCCGGCTTCCCGATCGTCCTCCATGGTTCGTCCAGCGTCCCGCAGGACCATGTCGACACGATCAACAAATTCGGCGGCAGGCTTCCCGACGCGGTTGGCATTCCCGAGGAGCAGCTCCGCAAGGCCTCCAAGAGCGCGGTGTGCAAGATCAACATCGACAGCGACTCCCGCCTGGCCATGACGGCGGCGATCCGCAAGCACTTCGCCGAGAATCCGGGTCACTTCGATCCTCGCCAGTATCTGACGCCTGCGCGTGACGCGATGAAGGCGCTCTACATGCACAAGATCGTGAAGGTGCTCGGTTCGAACAACAAGCTCGGCTGAACGTCCCGATGAATATCGGTCGGCGATGAGCCGAAGAATCCTCCTCCCGGCTCTACCGGTGGGGAGGATTTTGTTATTTGCAGTGAGCCATGCAGGCGGCGAGTCCAAGAATAGAGGCATTTAGAAAGGCCTTCGGCGAGGTGGCGGAATGTCCGTCCCCGCAAGTCTGCATTCCGTCCTTCACCGGTTCCTCCGCCGCCTTTGCGGCGGTGGCGCTGGCGTTGCGCGCCGAGACGCCGTTTGTGCTTGTGGTCACGCCGGGGCTACCCGAGGCGGATTCCCTGCTGGACGATCTGCGGGTGCTGGAGAACGAGAGCCCGGTGCGCGCGGTTGAATTTCCGCCGGCACTTGCTGACGACCGGCCATGCATGGCCGCGCGGATCAAGGCGGCCGCCGTACTTGCCGCGTGGCGGAGTCGTCCGTACCCGTTGGTGATGGTGGCGCCCTCGGCGGCGCTGGCCACTCCGGTGCCGCCTGCGGCGGCAGTGGCCGCCGCCCTGGTGCGCCTGACGCTGGGGGGCGAAGCACCGACGTTCGCCGAGCTTCAGCAGCGGCTGCTTGCGGCTGGCTACGAGCGCGTCGACGAGGTGGTCGAGGCGGGGGCGTTCTCCGTGCGCGGCGGCGTGATCGACGCCTGGTCGCCCGACGCCACACGCCCGGTGCGCGCCGAGTACTTCGGCGACGAACTGGAGTCGCTGCGGGAGTTCGATCCTGCGCTCCAGACGAGCGTGGCCCGGATTGGGTCCGCCGAGTTCCAGCCCGTGCGCATCGAGGGCGAAGATTCCGGCGGTACGCTGCTCTTCGAGGTGCTGCCATCGAACGGCGCCGTCGTCTTCGTCGAACACAACGAGTACTCGACGCTGCTGCCACGGGAATTTCCGCTGCGGGTTGTCTATTCCGGCGATCCCGCGCCGCGCGGGGTGCCAACGGCCGCGTTTCAGGCTTCGCCGCTACCGGGATTCCGCGGGCTGGGCACCGAGGTCGCCCGCAATCCGGAACTGCTCGAGGCGGCGCGGAACCGTTTGCGCGCACATCTTGCCTCAGCGCGGCGCCGCGGTTCGCTGGTGATCGAGGAGGACGAGCTTTCCGGCGGGTTCGAGATCGAGGGGCTCGTCATCTGCTCCAAGAGCGATCGGGTGTTCGCGCATCGCCGCAAGGTGGTTCATGGTGGTTTCCGCGGCGTGGGGGCGGGCGAGCGTCTTTCCTCCGATTCCGACCTTGAGCCCGGCGAGCTGGTGGTGCATGTGGACCACGGCATCGGACGCTTCGAGGGTTCGACGGAAATCGAGGTGGCCGGTCAGCGCATTGAGGTGCTCACGATCGAATACGCCGAGGGGGCGAAACTGCATGTCCCCGTGAGCCATGTGCATCTGCTTTCCCGCTACATGGGCGTCAAGGGTGCCGAGGTGAAGCTGCACCGGCTCGACGGCAAGCGCTGGAACCGGGAGAAGGAGGCGGCGCGACGCTCGGTGGAGGATCTGGCGGCCGCGCTGCTGGAGACGCAGGCCAGGCGTTCGGTGGTGCCGGGTTTCGCGTATGAGGTTGAGAGTTCGGATATCGCCGCCTTCGAGATGGCATTCCCATATGAGGTCACTCCGGACCAGGCGCGCGCAATCGCCGATGTCAAGACCGACATGTCCTCGACCCGCCCGATGGACCGTCTCGTCTGCGGCGATGCTGGCTATGGCAAGACCGAGGTGGCAATGCGTGCCGCATTCATCGCCGCCCTGAACGGCAAGCAGACCGCGCTGCTGGCACCAACCACGGTGCTGGCCGAACAGCACTACGAAACGTTCCTCTCCCGTTTCGATGGCACCCCGGTGCGCATCGAGGTGATGAGCCGCTTCCAGAACAAGGACGCAATGCGCGACATTCGTTCGCGGCTGCTTTCCGGTGCCACCGACATCGTGATCGGCACACACGCCATTCTCTCCCAGAAGGTGGTATTCCACGACCTGGGGCTGATCGTGATCGACGAGGAACAGCGCTTCGGGGTGCGGCACAAGGAGCATCTCAAGCGCCTGCGCTCGACGGCCGACGTGCTTACGATGAGCGCCACCCCGATTCCGCGCACGCTATACATGTCCATGACCGGCGCCCGCGACCTTTCGCTGCTGCGAACTCCCCCGCGCGAGCGCGTGGCGGTGGAGACGACGATTGTGCGCAACACCGATTCGACGGTGCGCGATATGATCCGCCGTGAGCTTGCGCGTTCAGGGCAGGTGTTCTTCCTCCACAACCGGGTGCTGACCATCGAGCGTACCGCCGCGCGACTGCGCGAACTGGTGCCGGAGGCGATCATCGAGACCGCCCACGGGCAGATGCCGGCGAGCGAACTGGCAGCCAGAATGCAGCGTTTCTCCAGTGGCGAGGCCAATGTGCTGCTCTGCACGACCATCGTGGAGAGCGGGCTCGACATTCCGCGGGCCAACACCATTCTGGTGGACCGTGCCGACTGCTTCGGCATCGCCGAGCTCTACCAGCTGCGCGGACGCGTGGGACGCTCGTCACGCCAGGGCTATGCCTGCTTCCTGCTGCCGGAGGAGGGGTCGATAGACTCCGAGGCGCGCGAGCGGCTCGATGCGCTGCGCAAGCACGCCGGGCTCGGCGCCGGCTTCAACATCGCGATGCGCGATCTCGAAATTCGCGGAGCCGGCAATCTGCTTGGTCGCGAGCAGAGCGGGCACATCGCCGCCGTTGGCTTCCGGCTCTACTGCAGACTGCTCCAGCGCACCGTGGCCCGGCTCAAGGGCGAGGATGTGCCCGAGGTCACCGAGGTCACCTTCAATTTCGACTTCCTCGACTATTCCCCGGGCTCTCACGACGTTGATGACGATTGCGCCTGCCTGCCATACGACTATGTGGAGGATGAAGCACAGCGCGCCGATTTCCATCGTCGACTGGCCGAGGCCGTTACCCTGCCCAAGGTAAAGAAGCTCAAGGCAGAGCTTTCCGATCGTTATGGCCGGCTTCCGCGCCCTGCCGTTCGCCTGGTGAAACTGGCCGAACTCCGTGCCCTTTGCGCCAGCATTGCGATAACGCGCATCGACGTGAAAGGCGACCGTGCCGTGTTCTACCGCAGCGGATCGCACGAAATCGCCTTTGTGCGCCATCTCGAAAGCACGGTTGCCGACCGTCGCCTCGCCCAGCTATCCGCCGAGATTCAGCAACTCGTAGATAAAGTGAAAGCAGGATGATTTTCCTGCTATGACTATTGTTTCATTGTCCGGTTGGGCGTTGTCTTTCACCTGCCTCCCAAAATTTTTTGCATTTTCTTGCAATATTTTTGCTTCTGTTGCGTCTATATAGCCATACGGCGTCAATTGTCGCCGGGAAAAACAACCTGAAAAAAAGAAAACCTCAAAGGAGAAAAGAAAATGAAGAAGATTCTGATGATGGCAACGGTGGCGATTGCCTGCGTGGCAATGGCGCAGGGAACCGCCGAGGGCAGGGGATTCCGGCGCGGTCCGGGGGCTCACGGGTTTGGACCCGGGATGGGTGCGGGCGATCCTGCCGTGATGGCGGTGATGAATCCCAGCGTCGCGAAGAAGATCGGTCTTTCCGACGAACTCCGTGCGAAGATCAGGGAGGCAGGCGCCGCCTCGCGCGATGAAATGGAAGCTAAGCAGAAGAAGATACGCGAGTGCATGGACCGTCAGGCGGAGCTGATGAAGGCGCAGAAGATCGACGAGGCTGCCGTGATGGCGGTTGTCGACGAGCTGTTCAACGTGCGCCGCGACATGGCTAAGCTGCAGGTCAAGCGGATGATCGCCGTCAAGACCCTGCTCACCCCCGAGCAGCTTGCCGCCGCGCTCGAAGAAGTCAAGCGCATGCGCGAGGAGCGTCGCGGTGCCCGTGCCGAGGGAAAGGCCGGCGAGCCCCGCGGTCCGCGCCATCGTGGCCCCCGTGGTCAGCGCCAGGAGAAGGACGCAGCTCCCGCGGCAGAGAAGTAATGCCGCTTAGTGCCTCCATACCGTCGCTGGTGGCCACCCACGGGAAATGGCTAATGGCCTTTCTCTGTGGGTTGCTGGGTGCCGACGAGGCCGAGGATGCGTTCCAGGACGTATGGCTGCGCGTCATCTCGGCTGGTTCGGCTACAGGCGGCGGTATGAGGGCCTATCTGGCGCACACTGCCCGCTCGGTGGCGATCGACCGCTTCCGTCGGCGCCGGCCGACGGAAAGTCTGGACGCCGAGAATGCCGATGGGGATTCGAGACTGGACGATCTGGTCGATCCGTCTCCCTCCCCGGTTGCGCGTTTCGAATCGAAGGCCACGGCACAGGATGTTCGCTCCGCGATCATGACGCTGCCGCCGGTCCAGCGCCAGGTGGTGCTGATGCGCGTCGAGGCCGAGCTTGACTTCAATGAGATCGCCACTGAACTGGGGCTGCCCAGGAACACGGTACTTTCACACATGCGCCGCGCCACCATCGAGCTTACAAGACTACTAGGAGAATTGCGATGATAGAGGATGAAGCACTCAATGCCTTTCTGAAGGCGAAGCTGGAGGAGGATGTCACGGTGCCGCCGGTTAATCTCGGCGTGGTCGGAAGGTGGCGCCCGCGCTTCCGCCGTATCGCTCCTGCCGCCGCGCTGGCGGCGGCCTCGCTGATGGTTGTCTGCACGTTCCTTTCCTGGAAGGTAGAGCAGCGTTCTCGTAGCAATGCGGCCGACATCTGCGCCATCCGGGTCATCGACTTCCTCGAGGAGTGCGATGGTACCGCCGTCGAGGGCGCGAACGAGTCGCTTGCCGAACGCCTTCTTGCCTGGCAGGACGCCCCCTACGAGGAGGTCGCCCTGTGAGCGAAGCTTCCGCGTTTGAACGCGGCATGCGCAGCGTACGGCGCGGCCAATGGGGTGAGCGTCTGGCCGAGGCGTTTCTGAAACGCCGTGGCTGGCGCACCATTGAGCGCAATTCGCGTCCGTGCAAGGATGACGCCAGGTGCGAAATAGATCTCGTGATGTCTACCCCGCAAGGTGGTGTGGTCTTTGTCGAGGTCAAGACGCACGGACGTAGAACCGCATGGTCAAACCGGTTCCAGGGTATCGACCGTCGCAAGAAGCGCGTCCTGCTTCGGGCCTGCGCGAACTGGGTGATGCGCCAGCACTGGCATGGCAATTTTCGTTTTGACGTGGTTGAGATCTGGGGAAGTGAGGATTCCCCGACTCCGCCAGAGATCGATCATATCGAGAATGTCCGTCTTTTTGGTGCCAACTGGCGTTTCTGGCGGGGAGGCGTTGCCGCCACGTGAATCTTGCGATCTTCTTCGAGGGGACGGGCCAGGGCGTTCCAGGCAGGTTCACCAATGTCACCCGGCTTCACGATGCCTGTCGCTCGGGGCCTTCGCAGAAATTGCATCTTGTTCCTGGTCTGGGCACCCGTTTCGGGGCGCTTGCGGCCGGGAAGATCGCCGGCCTTGACTGGCAGGCGGCATTTGCTGACGCCCGCCGGTGGTTCGAGGCAAATTATCGAACGGTTCCCGAGTGCGGCATCGGCACCACCGTCTATCTTTTTGGCTTCTCGCGTGGCGCGCTGCTGGCGCGGCCGGCCTCGCTGAGAGGTCTGCGCCTGAAACCGGGAGTGCGTCTAGTGCAGAAGTTCGATCCGTGCACCGTTGTACTACACGACTCTCGCCATTTAATCTCCAATCTCTGGGGAATTCTCGGTTCCACTCCCCGTGTACTGGACAAAATACCGCTGCATCCTTTATGCCGAACCGTCAGTTTGTCCAGAAAGTAGTGACATGGCGGCGCATTTTTGGTATACTATCGGATATTCGATGATTGGGCGTGTAGCCTGGTTTTCGGAATATGACATAGTTTGGGAACTGGTAAAGGCGAGATTACGCGTTGGGGCGTGACCGCATAATCACCCCGAACGCATAACAATTTTGCGTAACTGCAAACGACGACTACTTGAAAGCGGCGATCCAAGTAGATGTGAACCGAAACGATGGAGCGGTCAGCACCATTTTTCGTTTCTCTGTTCGTTCGCGGGAGCG
>JAZRXT010000113.1:0-24386 GCA_045600365.1 Kiritimatiellia bacterium
ATCCGTCCGCTCTTCCCCGACGGCTACTACAACGATGTTCAGGTCAACTCGACGCTCATCCAGTCGGATGGCACCCGCGAGGCCGACTTCCTCGCCGTAAACGCCTCCTCGGCGGCGCTGCACATCAGCGACATTCCGTTCATGGGCCCGATCGGCTGCGTGCGCATTGGCCGCGTTGACGGCCAGTGGGTGATCAACCCCACGCATGAGCAGAAGGCGAAGAGCGACATCGATCTCCTCTACGCCGGCATTCGCGGCAAGTTCCTCATGATGGAAGGCAGTGCGAGCGAGTTCACCGACGAGGACTTCCTCGCCGCCCTCAAGCGCGCCCACGAGGAAGTCGAGAAGATCATCGACCTCCAGATCGAAATGCGTCGCGCTCTCGGCAAGCCCGACAAGGACATCCAGGACGTTCCCCAGCCTGCGGAGAAGATGGACTTCATCCGCGCCGAGGGCGGCGAGGCCCTTGCGGCGGCGCTGCTCATCAAGGGCAAGCTCGAGCGCCAGGGCAAGGTCAGCGCCATCAAGGAGGACCTGCTCAAGAAGGTCAGCGAGAAGTGGCCCGAGATCGACGCCGTCGGTTTCGTGCACCTCTTCGACGCGCTCGAGATCGAGACCGTGCGCAAGAACGTGCTCGTGCATGGCAAGCGCATCGACGGTCGTGCCCAGCATGAGATCCGTCCGCTTTCCGCCCAGGTTGGCGTGCTGCCGCGTCTGCACGGTTCGGCGATCTTCTCGCGCGGCGAGACGCAGTCGTTCGCGACGGTCACGCTCGGTTCGAAGAAGGACGCCCAGGATCTCGACTCGGTGACCGGCGGTCCCACGAGCCAGCGCTTCATCCTCCACTACAACTTCCCGCCCTACTGCACGGGTGAAGTTGGCCGCCTCGGCTCCACCGGCCGTCGCGAGATCGGCCACGGCGCGCTCGCCGAGCGTTCGATCGCGGAGGTGCTGCCGGATGACTTCCCGTATTCGATCCGCGTCGTTAGCGAGATCATGGGTTCGAACGGTTCCTCTTCGATGGCCTCGATCTGCAATGGCTGCCTCGCCCTCATGGACGCGGGCGTGCCGCTCAAGCGCACGGTCGCGGGCATCTCGATCGGCCTCTTCACGAACGACGACCAGTCCCAGAAGGTGCTCGTCACCGATATCCTCGGCGCCGAAGACCATTGCGGCGACATGGACTTCAAGGTCGGCGGCACCAAGAAGGGCATCACCGGCTTCCAGGTGGACCTGAAGCTGCGCGGCCTTACCTGGGATCTCGTCGAGGGCGCCATCAAGGCCGCCCATGACGCCCGCCTCAAGATCATCGACTTCATGGAGTCGGTCATCCCCGCGCCGCGCGAGCAGCTCTCGAAGTATGCTCCGCGCATGGAAACGGTGCAGATCCCCGCCGACAAGATCGGGGCGCTCATCGGCAAGGGCGGCGAGACGATCAAGGGCATCTGCGAGCGTACCGGCGCCCAGATCGACATCGAGGAAGAGGGCAACTTCGGCATCGTCACCATTATGGCCACCTCTGGCGACATGATGGACGCCGCGAAGCGCGAGGTTGACGCCGTCACGGCCGAGGCCGAGCCCGGCAAGATCTACGAGGGCAAGGTCACCGGCATCAAGGACTTCGGCGCGTTCGTCGAGATTCTTCCCGGCAAGGACGGCCTCTGCCACATCTCCGAGTTCTCCGACAAGTACCTCAAGTCGATGGAGGGAGTGTGCAAGGTCGGCGACATCGTGCGCGTCAAGTGCCTCGGCGTCGACGATCGCGGCCGCATCAAGCTCAGCCGCAAGGCCGCCATGGCCGAAATGGATGCCGCGGCGCAGGCCTAATCGCCGCCACGACATCGCATAGAGGGACGGACGGCCGTCGGCAAGAACCGGCGACCGTCCGTTTCTCTGTTGATCGAATAATCTACTCCGTGTGAGACCCAGAAACCTCGGACCCTATGGAAGCAAGACGCTATCGTTTGATTGTTGCCTATGATGGCACTGCCTATTCAGGCTACCAGTTCCAGGAGAACGCGGTTTCAGTGCAGCAGCGTCTGGAGGAGGTGCTGGAATATCTCGACCGCGCTCCCGTGAGGGTGTTCGGCTGCAGCCGCACCGATGCCGGCGTCCATGCGCGTGGTTTCTGCTGCCATTTCGATCTCACGAAGCCGATACCGCCCGCCAACCTCGTGCGGGCGATGAACTCCCGCCTGAGCGACGACATCCGCGTGATGCGCGCGGCCTTCGCGCGCGCCGACTTCGATGCGCGCAAGGACGCGACGGGCAAGGAGTACCGCTACTTCCTGTACAATGGCGACATCATGCCGCCGCACCTCGCGCCGTTCAGCGCCTTCCAGCATCGTCCGCTCGATCTCGCGGCAATGCAGAACGCCGCCGCCCGTTTCGTGGGCGAGCACGACTTCGTGTCCTTCGCCGCCAATCCCAAGCGCGAGATATCCACCACGCGGCGTACGATCTTCTCGTTCGAGGTGCGCAAGAACGGTCCACGCCTTGCATTCATAGTGCGTGGCGATGGCTTTCTCTACAAGCAGGTTCGCTCGATGGTGGGCTTTCTGATCCAGGTCGGTCGCGGGTGCGAGCGGCCCGAGGCAGTGAGTGAATTGCTCGAGAAAACGCCTCCTCGCACCGCGCGAGTTCCCACCGCGCCATCGCGCGGACTCTTCCTCTGGAAGGTCTTCTATACGAGTCGGATTGCCCCAATTCATTAAAATTGTGCTAGTGCGCCATTTTAATGAATTATGGAATTTCACAGGGTTGGCTCTGCCGCCCTGTTGATAACTTTTTTCAATATCTTGTGGACTTTTTCAGGAAAACATACTATACTTTGTGATTGTCGATTTTTTCACCCCCATTAGAAAAGCCAACCAAGAGAGAAAAAAGATGAGCGTCGAAGCCCTTAAGGACTATGTTTTCACATCCAAATACAGCCGCTATATACCGGAGAAGCAGCGGCGCGAGACATTCGACGAGGCGGTTGACCGAGTCATGGATATGCACCGCCGCCATTTCAAGGCAAAGGGCATTGATGTTGAGGATCTCATCGATGTGTGTTCGAAGGCGATGCATCGGCGCATGATGCTTGGCTCGCAGCGTGCACTTCAGTTTGGCGGCGACCCGATTCTCAAGAAGAATGCGCGCATCTACAACTGCACCACATCGTACTGTGACCGTCCGCGGTTCTTCCAGGAGGCGTTGTGGCTTCTGCTGTGCGGTGCGGGCGTGGGCTTCAGCGTCCAGACCCAGCATGTGGCGAAGCTGCCCGGCATTCACCGTCCGATCGGCCCGCACAAGACCTTCACCATTCCCGACACGATCGAGGGCTGGAGCGACGCGCTCGGCGTCTTGCTGTCCACCTATTTCGATGGGGGCGAGCCGATGCAGGGATTCGACGGCACCATCGTCGACTTCGACTACTCGCAGATCCGCAAGAAGGGCACTCCGATTTCCTCCGGCATGGGTCGTGCTCCGGGGCCGGAGCCGCTGAAGCGCTCGCTCGACATCATCCGCGCGCTGCTCGACCGCTGCCTTGACGCAGGGCAGAGCCGGCTGCGCTCCATCGACGCCTACGATGTCATCATGCACGCTTCCGACGCGGTCCTTTCCGGCGGCGTGCGCCGTTCGGCGACGATCTGCATGTTCTCGGCCGACGACGAGCTGATGGCGAAGGCGAAGACCGGCAACTGGTTCAACGACAATCCGCAGCGTGCCCGCTCGAACAACTCGGCGATGCTGCTGCGCGACTCCACCTCCCCCGAGCTCTTCCACAAGCTGATGCAGAGCGTCAAGGAGTTCGGCGAACCCGGCTTCATCTGGACCGACAATCTCGACATGACGTTCAATCCCTGCGGCGAGATCGGCCTCTATCCGCAGATCGACGGCAAGAGCGGCTTCGCGTTCTGCAACCTCTGCGAGATCAACATGGGCATCGTCGACAGCGAGGAGAAGTTCGCCGCCGCGTGCGAGGCGGCCGCCATCCTTGGTACGCTCCAGGCCGACTACACCGACTTCCCCTATCTGGGCCAGACCTCCACCGACATCGCGCGCCGCGAGGCGCTCATCGGCGTCTCGATGACGGGCATGATGGAGCATCCGAAGATCTCGTTCGATCCCGAGCTCCAGCGCAAGATGGCGAAGCTCATCCTCGACGTCAACGAGAAGGTCGCGCGCCGCATCGGGCTCAATCCCGCCGCCCGCGCCACCTGCGTCAAGCCTGCCGGCACCACGAGCTGCATCCTGGGCACGTCCTCCGGCATCCATCCGCATCACGCCCGCCGCTACTTCCGCCGCGCCCAGGCCAACGCCGACGAGCTGCTCGTCGACTTCTTCCGCGCCCAGAATCCGCTGGCGGTCGAGAAGAGCGTGTGGAACCCCAATGGTACCGACGTGGTGCTCACGTTCTGCGTCGAGGCTTCGCCGGACGCGCTCACGAAGCGCGACGTCAACGCCCTGCGCCTGCTGAACGACGTCAAGCTCACCAAGGAGAACTGGATCGACGCCGGCAAGCGTCCCGAGTGCTGCGCCCAGCCTTGGCTTTCGCACAATGTCTCCAACACCATCTCCGTCAAGGACGTCGAGTGGGAGGACGTAGAGAGGTTCATCTACGAGAACCGCAAGGACTTCGCCGGCATCTCGCTCCTGCCCGAAGGCGGCGATCTCGACTATCCGCAGGCCCCGTTCTGCGAGGTGCTAACCGCGAAGGAGATCGTCGATTTCTACGGTACGGGCGCGATGTTCGCATCCGGTCTGATCGTCGATGGACTCGCCGCCTTCGACAACAACCTCTGGGAGGCCTGCGCCTCGGCGCTCGGCCGCGGCAAGGAGGATCTCACGAAGGCGACGCAGAAGATCTATCCCGCGCCTATCTACAAGGCGTACGAACAGCTGCGCATGCAGAAGCTCGACTGGATCCGCCGCGCGAAGAAGTTCGCCAAGAACTACTTCGACAACGACGTGCTCAAGATGACCCGCTGCCTCAAGCGCGTTGACGCGTGCAAGCACTGGGAGGACCTGCAGCGCACCACGAAGCCCGTCGACTACCTCAACTTCTTCGAGAACACCGACAACACCACCGTCACGCAGACCGTCGCCTGCGCCGGCGGCAAGTGCGAAATCATCTGATGTTTTCCAGTAGGTTCAGATTGTGCGCCCTGTTCGGGATACCGGTGTATCTCGACATCTCGCTCATCGTGCTGCTGCTGATGTTCACGACTGGCGGCGGCAGCTTCCTCGCCGGCGTCTTCGGGGCGGTGCTGCTGCTGGCGTCCATCACCGCCCACGAATTTGGCCACGCGCTCACCGCACGCTGTTTCGGCTATGGCACCAAGGACATCACGCTCTCGCTTCTCGGTGGGTGCGCGTCGCTGATCGCGCTGCCGCGCCGGCCTTCGCAGGAGTTCCTCACCGCGATCGCGGGCCCGGCAGTGAGCTTTGCGCTCGCCGTGGGGGCCGTGGTCGGGATGGCGGCGCTGGCGGTGCAAGGGAGCGTGACGGCCACCATGTGGCATGCGCTGACCGGCGGGTTGATGTACGGATATGTTGGCGACTATGTGGCGTACTATCACGCCGGCGAGCCGGTTCTCGCCGTTTCGCGAAGTGCGTTCTTCATATTCGACCGCCTGTTCGACTTCGCGTGCATGAATCTGATGCTCGGTCTCTTCAACCTGCTGCCTGGCTTCCCGATGGATGGCGGCCGCATCTTCCGCAGCGTCATGCGTTCGTTCATGAGCCGCACGCGCGCGACCTTCATCGCCATGATCGTGGGCCGCGTCTTCGCGGTGCTGCTGGCGCGCAACGGTCTCTGGCGCATGTTCGGTGGCGGCAGCTGGGGCTTCGTCACCCTCCTGATCGCCTGGATGATCTGGCGCGAGGGCATGCGGGAATACCGCATGGTGCTGGCGGAGGGCGAGTGGAGTGGGCACTGGGACTTCTCGGCGCGGGTTTCGCCTCCTCCGTATGGTGGCGACGACGACGATGTGGAAATCCGGCGCAGCCGGTAGCTGAACCTCAATTGTCCGGGATTCGTTTAATCGAACATGAATCCAAGCATCATTTCGTTTTCCCGTTCTTTTGCCTGCACTTTGGTGCATGCGCTCCCCGTCGTCGCCTTCATCGCCGCGACAGCCCTGGCCGACGGTGTTGGCGATCCCACCCGTCCGACGGCGGCGATGGCCGACGCGCTCAAGGTGCGTGCCGCCAGCACGGCGGCGATGGCGCTCAAGGCGCTGGTGGTGGGGGACGACGACAATGGCGTCGCCGTCGTTGGTGCCTCCTCCTCCCCGGTGCGCAGCGGCTCGTCCCTCGTCTGCGAGGTCGGCGGCGTGCAGGTGCAGATGTCCGTGCGCTCGGTCACGGCAAAGGGGGTCGAGATCGTTCAGCAGAGCGGTGAACCCCTCTTTCTGGGCGGCTCGTTCACGCCCCTGGAGCGTCCGGCCGCGAAAACACCCGAGTTCATACACCATCTGGAGGCGAACTCGATGCCGATCGGGCAGCTGCTGCGCCTGATTTCGGACCAGTCCGGCGTCAATGTCTCGTCCTCCGATTCGGTGGCGTCCAAAACCGTGTCCATCTTCCTGCGTAATGTCTCGGCCGAGACCGCCATCGAGGAGATCTGCCGCACCACCGGGCTCTGGTACCGCCGCGAAGGCGAGAGCGGAGTGATGCGGGTGACGACGATGGACGAGTATGCGGACAATCTTGGCTCCTTTCGCGAGGAGCGCACCGAGATGTTCACGCTGCTGTACCCCAATGTGATCGAGGTGGCGGCGGCGATCTACGGAATATATCCTGACCGCACTCTGCTCTCGCTGGGCGAGGAGGAGTTCGACGAGGATGAGGAATACGATCTGTCGCGTCGCTTCCGCCGGTTCAAGGTGCTGGAGGACAACGGTGGATCTACGTTTCTTGGCATGGAGGCGCCCGATGCCTCTTCCTCCGGCGGTACCCGCGGCGGATCCGGGCAGTTCTCGTTCAGCCGCGGAACGGGTCTCTCGCGCCTCGCCCAGTGGGATCAGATATCCTCTCGCATGCGCCGCCGCGGTGTCTACGGCGGCGACCGTGCCGGTCTATCCGCCTCCGAGGCCAAACAGCTCGACGGAGCCAGAACCGCGGGTGACACCAACCGCTACGATGCCATTCGCGCCCAGACCACGCTGACAGCCGCCAACATCTTCGTCTCGGTCTCGCGTCGCAACAACATCCTCGTGGTGCGCACGAGCGACATGCGGGTAATGGACGAGATCCGCACCCTCGTGAAGAAGCTGGACGTTCCCACTCCCATGGTGCTGATGGAGGTGAAGGTCCTCGAACTCACCCTCGACGATACATTCGAGGCGGGCGTCAAGTGGACGCTCACTGACGTCGACCGCGGCAATGGCGTGTCCACCCATGCGCTCGGGCACGACGGCGACGCCATCCGCAATCTCGTGGCGCAGACCCTCTCCTCTACCCAGAATCGCATGGATCCTACATTCGCCTTCGCGGCGGTGAGCGACCACCTGCGCACCGACATCGAACTCATGCAGCGCGATGGCAAGGTGCGCACTCTCGCCACCCCGGTGCTGCTTACCGCCAACAACGAGGTCTCCCGTATCTTCAGCGGCAAGGAGTATCCGCTTGTCTCCGGATGGTCGAAGGCCGACACCACCGCCACCGAAGGCGTCGTCGTGCAGGGGCAGATGACGGTGCAGATCGAGAAGAAGGACGTCGGCACGATGCTGCTGATCACCCCCAACATCAATGCCGACAAGACCGTCACCCTGCATCTGCTCCAGGAGAACTCATCCATCGCCGACCAGAAGGTAAGCATACCTGTCGATGGCGGTTCCGGCGAGTCGAAGGAGATTGAATACGTCGAGTCGCGTTCGCTGGTCGGCACCTTTGTGGCCAAGGACGGCATGGCCGTGATGGCCGGCGGCCTGATCAGCGAGCGCAATAGCGAGGAGTATTGGCGCGTCCCGTTCCTGGGATCCATTCCCGGCCTTGGCTGGCTGTTCCGCGGCACCGAGCTTGTGAAGCGTCGTACCGAACTTGTGGTGCTGATCCGTCCGCACGTGATTTCAACCCCGGTTGAGGGCGGACGCATCAGCAGCGAGCTGATGGAGAAGCTTTCCGCCCATCCGGCGCGCGATGGCCGTCCCTCGATGGGAGTGATGAAGTCGAAGGATGAAAAGAAATGAAGAAGATAGTATGTTCGGTGGCCATGGCGGCGTCCATTGCCGCTATGGCGGCGATGGAGCGGGCAACGCCTGAGTCGCAGGGCGTGTCGTCAAGGGCGATTCTGAAGTGGATCGATGCCTGCGAACGGTGCGCGTCCACCAACGGCTTCGGCAACGGATATGTGCATGGTTTCGTCATTGTGCGCCATGGCCGGATTGTCGCCGAGGGCAGCTGGGCCCCGCAGCGTACGCTCGAATATCCGCACATGCTGTATTCGCATTCAAAGAGCTTCACCTCGACGGCCATCGGGTTCCTGGTCGACGACGGCAAGATCGATCTCGATGAAAGGGTTGTCGATATTCTTCCCGACAAGGCGCCCGCCCAGAAGGGCGAGAACCTGCGCCAGATTCGCGTGCGCGATCTCCTCACCATGAACACCGGTGCCTCCCGCTCCGACGCATTTGGCAGCGACCCCCGCGGCGACTGGGCGAAAACGATGCTGGCCAACGCCTTCGAACGCTCCCCGGGAACCATCTTCAAGTATGATTCCGGTGCCACCTATCTGTTGGCGGAGATCGCCGAGCGGAAGTCGGGCATGAAGCTTATGGACTTTCTCCGGCAGCGTCTCTTCGAGCCAATCGGCATGAAGAGCCCCAAGTCTACGGTGTCGCCTACCGGTGTGGCCTGCGGTGGTTGGGGAATGAACATGACGACGCGCGACATTGCCCGGTTCGGGCAGTTCCTCCTGCAGAAGGGCGTATGGGAGGGGCATCGCCTGTTGTCGGAGGAGTGGATCACCCTCGCCAGCGCACGCCAGACGTGGTCGGGCGACATCAAGGTGTCTTCGCGTGTCATAGGATCGGGCAGCGATTGGAATCAGGGCTATGGTTTCCAGTTCTGGCGCTGCCGCCACGGCGCGTTCCGGGCGGACGGCGCGGCCGGACAGCTCACGGTGGTGATGCCAGATCGCGATGCAGTCGTCTCTGTAAACGCGGGCCTTGGCAACATGCAGCGCGAACTCGACCTCGTCTGGGACAATCTGCTCGACGCCTTCCGCGACGGGACGCTGCCTGAGGACGATGAGGCGCGAACCGCGCTCGAGCGCAAGTGCGCATCCCTTGCTTTGCCGATGGATGATCGCCACCATGCGGTATTCGAGGGTATGGACAAGGCCGAGATGCGTCGCGTCGACGGCGGTTGGGAGCTGGTGAAGGGTGATCACCGTCTGATGGTGGGTGACGGGAAATGGCTGTCCACGTCATGGGTCTTTTCCAATGACGACATCGAGATGCTTTTCGTCAATTGCGGCAAGGGCGAGATCTTCGCTGCCGGGCGCCTTACGGACGGTGGTTCGCTGCGTGTGAGCTGGATGATGAATGGCGGCATCCGTCACGGTTTCTTCGATGTTGGAGGAAAGCCCTCGGGCAAGTGATGAGATTTAGGGGCGTAGCTGCCGCACTGTTCGTGATTCTCGTGTGGGGAATCACGTTTGTGAACACGAGGGCGCTGCTGGAACAGTTCTCGGCGCTTGAAATCCAGGTGCTGCGCCTAGTGCTCGGCTGGGTGGCGCTGGCCTGCTGGAGTGTGTTTGGTGGGGCTGGCAAGTCGTGCCGGATCGGCGCACTGCTGCATTGGAAGGAGGAGCGCTGGTTCTTCTTCATGGGGATTTTCGGGGTGGCGATTTATCAGCTGCTCGAGAACTGTGCGATACACTACACCAACGCGTCCAATGTGTCCATTCTTGTGTGTATGTGTCCGTTGCTTACCGCCGTGGTCTCGCGCATGTTTCCCGGATCGTCGGGTCGCCCGCCTCTGCCCGTGTCGTTCTTCGTTGGTTTTGCGGTGGCCATTGCCGGTGTGGCGATGGTGAGCATGAACGGAATCAGCGAGTTCCACTTCAATCCGCTGGGCGACTTCCTTGCGGCGATGGCGATGCTCAGTTGGGTGGTGTATTCCAATATGGTCGATTTCATGAACGAGAAGGGGTATTCCCAGACGTTTGTGATTCGCCGGATGTTCTTCTGGTCGCTGGTCGTGACGGTTCCATTCATTGTATACGGAATTACGGACGCCGGCAGGGTGGCCATGGACGGGTCGTTCGCGATCAATCTCGATCTGGCCGCCAATGCGGACAGGTTTACGCATCCGATTAACTATGTGAATCTCGGCTTTCTTGGGGTGTTGGCCTCGGCGGCGTGCTTTGTGCTCTGGAATTTCGCGTTGGGCGTGGTTGGAACGGTGCGCTGCACGATCGGGCTGTATCTCCTGCCTGCAATAACGGTGGTATTTGCCTATCTGTTCCTTGGCGAGGCATTGACCTTGGTCTCGGCGATTGGAGCGGCGCTGGTCCTCGCCGGCGTTGTCATGTCCGGCTGGAAGCTTAGGTCATAGCTATTAGCTATTCATCATGTCTATGAAGTAGTGTGAATATGATCTATGTGAATTGGTGGGTGGAACCGATGGTTGTTGTGACCTTTACCCTGCTCTTGATAGGTTTAGCTTCGAAGCTGTACGAAGGGGAATGTCAGCTCCCTAAGTTGGCGCGGCTGCTGCGACGCTCGTGGTTAGAGGTGGTATTACTTGTGGTCTTCGTTGGCGGCATGGTGCAGTACGGTTCCACAAAGGGTATTCTTGGAAGTCCGCGGATGATGGCACTGCGAGAGATGCAGACCGAACTCGCGTCCGAGCTCGAATCGGCTGATGCCACGGTCGGTATCTTCCCGCCCTACACGAACACGGTCACGAACATCTGCGCGACTGGCATCTTGCCGGCGGAGACGTCCGTGTTTCTGCGGGCGCATTGGCCGTGGGATACCTATCCTGCGCCGACTGGAATCGAGGTCTACGCCGCGCCGAAGGCCTCCGCGGGGATCGGGCAGAACGAGTTCACCTACGACGATGCCACGTCGTCGTTGTCGTTCCTGCTCCAGGTGAAGGTTACCCCGCCCCTTCCCGACGACTGGACGGCGCTGACGGGTACGTTTTCACTTCAGGCCATCGAAGGGGCGACGCTTGAGTGGGATGAAGACTCCTCTAATGGGATGGTGGCGGCTATGACGTACGATGGATTCGACGGGGCCGAGCATACTGTCTTCGCCGTGCGGGCGACCTACCGTGGTTATCCCACGCACAACTCCGGGTTTGGAAGGAAGACCGTGACCTTCACATTCAACGGACAGACGATTACACAGGACTTCGAGGTGTTCTTCCCGAAGCTTGGAACACACCATCCGCCGTGCGCGACCTGCCCGAACTGCTCCAACTGGTTCTTCTATTGGCGGGAGGGGAACGTGTGCGGTATTCACCAGAACTGCCGATTTGACAGTTCTGCTGCGTATGGGCTTACATATCCTGGGGTTGATGAACTGGTTCGTTTAGGCCCTTTGGCAGCGGATGAAAACTCAGGCCCCGAGACCTATACCTCTACACTGAATGGCTACGGATCCATTGTTGTGACGGGTAATGGCAAGGGCATTCAGTGCGTTGCGGAAACCATACAGCATGAAGAGCATCACCTTGAAATCTACAGACGGTTTAATGGACAGGGTAACGATCCTGATCATGACGGGATTCCGACTTCGGCTGAAGGAACGCTGGATGGGATGGCGACGCATCCGAACAATCCAAATACTTACAATTTAGACATAGGATATCAATCTTATGGTGACAACGAGGTGCGATGTCGAAAAATTGAGACGTATAGACATATCTCTGTTTTCCCGAATCTTGACTGGGCGAATCCCGGATGTCAGCACAAGAATCAGTTCGGACCTACACTTCCGTAAACTCAACAAGCAAAAGGAGGACAAAATGAAAAAATATCTGCGTCTGCAATTTGCGGCTGTTGCCGTGGCCTTTACAGTTTTTGACTGCGCGGCCGCCAGACAGGAAACGGGAATTTCAGAGGGAGATTTGAAAAGCTTCTTCGAAACGCTAGTCGTCTTTGGAACCAACTACGTGCTTACATTCAAAAAGTCTGGGGGGAGGTATGCCTATATAATCAACGATGATAACATGAAAGTGAGCCAATATGGCCAGTCCATAACCTTCACTGACGATTCGCGGGTGAAGATCTTGGATCGGCATCTCATGTTGACATTTTCCCCTTTACCCGAAAAACAAGGAGGCGGAGGATTCTCCCTGTCGTTCAAACAAGACTTTCGCTCAATGGGCGCCGACGTCACTACCAATTTTGCGTATCTGGTCACCTCGCCGGACGAGCCGAAGGGACGGGCGGGGCTTGCTGCTTCGGATGAGAAGCGTTGCCTGGTCGGACTGAAGCTCGTGCCGGCGAGGCCAGAGAAACAGGGCACGGAGTGTGCGCGTTGACCGATGTGGGCGGAGCGAGGAACTATTTGGTGTACTATGTCGGCGGGGCGATGCCGATTTGACAAACGGGTTATCATTGCGCAGTCCTTGGGAAATATGATGGTGTGTGAAGCCTTCCGACAGCTGTCCTGAAAATAATCGATGTGAAAAGTCGTGGTGGCTACGAGCTCGACGTGCTCTTCAATAACGGTGATCGACGGCTTTTTGATGGTAGGAAACTTCTTGCCGGTGAGGTCTTCGCCCCGCTGTCTGACGAGAAGGTCTTCAACGACTACCGTCTAGACTATGAGACATTGACTTGGCTCGATGGGGAGATCGACGTGGCCCCCGAGTTCGTCTACGAGAATAGTGCACGCTTCGCTGAAGCCACGTGAGCGTCTTGGGATTTTTTCTCTTTGACATACAGCCAGTGCCTTAGACCAGGCAAAGGCAAAATCTCCCGGACCGCAACGGCCGATATGTCCGCTATTGCTTTTCGTACCTCGCGCTCCTGGTTTTCGTGCTGTCTGTCGTCATGAAATACGGCGTGAAAAAATTTCATTTCTGTTGTTTCTACAACATACATCGGGAATGGAAAAGAATATAATATGCGCCGTCGGGAGGAAAGGCGGATTCGGCCGCGTGGCCGGAACGACCAAAGTTCCGATCGACAAAAAGAATGAGAGGTACACAATGAACAAGGCAATGATAAACGAAGCGATCAAGGTCACGCTCGCGGCTGGTGCGCTGGCGGCGGCACTCTCTGGGTGCTGCCTGTTCGGCTCCGGCAAGGACTGCTGCCGCAAGGAGTGCGACGGTGCCAACAAGCAGGGCGTCAACACTTCGATGACGCTGGGCGTTGGCTCGGACGGCATTCGCGTCGGCAGCGACTCGAACGTCGGCAGTCATGATGCCTCAATGCACGTGAATGCCGATGCGGGTGCGAACGGCGTGACCGCCGGTGGCGGAGCCGGCGTGAGGTAGTGATAGGTGTACGGTAAACAGCGTGCGGGAGGTGTGGCCCAGCCACCGCACCTCCCGCATGCGAATAAGGAAAGGATGAATGTTATGAAGTTCTGCAAATGCGAAATCTGCGGCAAGGTTGTCGCGATGGTCAGGGAAACTGCCGTGGACACGTTCTGCTGCGGCCGGCCGATGCGCGAGCTCGTCCCGGGCACGACGGACGGTGCGGTGGAAAAGCACGTCCCCGTCTACACGGTGACGGGATCGACGGTCACGGTGAAGGTCGGTTCGGCGGCGCATCCGATGACGGACGCACACCGGATAGAATGGATCGCCATCGAGACCGAGAACGGCAACCAGCGCAGGGAATTGAAGCCCAGTGACAAACCCGAGGCGACGTTCGCGCTCGTGCCGCACGACAAGGTAAAGAACGTCTACGAGTACTGCAACCTGCATGGTCTGTGGAAGGCCTGAGAGGAACCGACTCGAAGGGTGACGTGCAGGAACTGCTTGCTCACCAACGAGGAAAAGCGTATAATAACTACCATGAAAAAAACCGTATCGAAGAAACCCCCGCATGTCACCCAGAAGCCGTGCAAGTCGCCGGTAGTCTTCCCGCGCACTTGCCGGCTTCTGAAGGACATCGACTACGATGGATTCCTTCGCATCTGCGAGTGCCTCAATGTGAAGGAACTGCACCTCGTGAACAAGCAGACCTTCATCATGGAGTCTGACCCGTGCGAACGCATCGGCATCGTCGTGACGGGCGCGGTACGTCTGACGCGCATGCGGATCGACGGTGGACGGAACGTTCTTGAGACGATTCTTCCAAATGGCGTGTTCGGTTCGACCTACGCCTTCCGCGATGTGCCTACGATGGGCATCAGCATGAGCGCGGTCGGAGAGACGACGGTGCTCCTCTTCGATACGAAGAACATTACGCGCCCCTGCCACAATGTCTGCGATGCGCACATGCAGTTCGTCCGCAATCTGCTGACCGTGATGAGCCAGACAACCTTCGCGCTCAAGCAGAAGCTGCGCATTCTGTCGCAGCGGTCGATTCGCGGGCGTCTGATGCTTTTCCTGAACATCCGCGCGAAACGGGCGAAGTCCGATGAGTTTGACATCCCGTTCGACCGCCAGGCGCTCGCTGACTACCTCTGCGTCGAACGGAGCGCGCTATCATCCGAAATCTCCAGGCTTCGCGCCGAACGCAGGATAGAGTCCTTTAAGAGCCATTTCAAATTGTTGAACGGCGAAATGGCCTGAGAGTCCATTGCGATGCCCGAGCAGGCGGTCATCTCCCTTGCTCCTTGAATCCGGGGTTGAGTTTTTAGCGCCGATGTGGTATAGTATACGCACTGCGGCTTGGAGGATGGACCCAATTTTCGCAGTGCCCGGTCGGTTCGCTCTGATCTGGGGAAATCAAACGGTTGAAAGGAAGCCATACAATGGAGAACAGGAAGTTGCGGAGAAACATGAAGGTCGTGGGTGGACTGTACATTTCAGTCTGTCTACTGGCGGTGCTGGGCGTGGAATCAACGTCCGCCAAGACCGTCGCCTGGTATTCGATGGAAGGTGAGGTTGGCTCGCGCGTGGAGAAGCCGGTGGTGAACCGCGCGGAGGCGGGAGCTCTCGCGGCCGAACCAAAGTCGCTAGTCGGTGCGCGGGAGGCGAAGGGGACAACTTCCAATCCGACCATCGCTGCCGGTTTCCCGTCTGGCTGGGGCGTGCTCGATCCGGTTGGCGGCGGACGGACGGCGAATCCCACCTCGCTGCGATTCGATGCGAAGGGGCTGAACTCCCCGGCGGGGATTCTCGAGACTGCCGATAGTCCGCAGCTTCACCTGACCACGTTTACGCTGGAGATGTTCGTGCGTTTCCGTCCGGACGCACCGGCCGGCAAGTGGTGGCAGGCACTGGCCGTCAAGCCCGGTGAACTGCCTGGCGAGAAGACTGACAGCTGGGGAATACGCATCACCGGGGAGAATGAGATCACCGTGCGCTTCTCCTCGCCTGGCGGACGCGAGCCGATGCCGCCGCAGACGCTGTGCGCAAGGGGGCTCTCGATCAATGACGGCAAGTGGCACCACGTCGCGCTCGTGGTGGACAACGTGTGGGGCTACTCAGCCCGGCTCTATTTCGACTACGTGCTTCGCGATGAGCACGGCATGCCCTGGGAGGTCTGGTACGGGCCGACCCCGCTTTTCATCGGGGCAACGCGGCAAACGCCTGGACCTGTGCGCGGGTGCATCGACGAAGTGCGGCTTTCGAACGCGGCGCTCGGGCCTGACAAGTTTCTGCGTCCGGCGGCCGACGCCGGGGCGGCCGTCCCTGCGGAACTGGAGGCGCTGCTCAAGGGATTCGAGGCCTCGAAGAATCCGCGGACGCGCTCGCTGAAGATCGAGCGCGAGTCCATCACCTGGCAGAAGCTCAAGTCCCTTGATCCCGGGCTCCGTCCGCTGGGGTGGCTCGCGACTAGGACGTCCGCCGAGATCGCCGATTCAAAGTGGTCGGTCGGCTGCGAGACGCTCGACCGCGACTATGCCGACTTCTCGCAGTATGCGAGGTTCGTGGGCGAGCTCGGGGTCAAGCGCGGACGGCTCTTCAGCGGTTGGGCTAAGACGGAGAAGGAGAAGGGAGTATATGATTTCGCCTGGCTGGACCGGCAGGTCCATGGGTTGAACTCGATGGGGGTGCACCCGTGGATATGCCTCAGCTACGGCAACCCGATATACAAGTCGGGCCTGAATCTCGGTGCCGGCGTGGCGGGAGTGATGGAGAATCCCGAAGGTCGCGCGGCCTGGCTCAGGTACTGCGGCGAAGTGGTTCGTCGCTACAAGGACGTCGTGCGCGAATGGGAGATCTGGAACGAGCCGTTCGGACGGCAGATGCCGGCCTATTCCGAGATGCTGGCGGAGACCGCCGCCGTCATCCGCGGCATCCAGAGCGACGCGATCGTGATGGCTTCGGCCGTTGGCGCCTATGCGAACAACGAGGAGGTGCTGAAGCTGCTGGATGCAAAGGGGCTGGCCACCACCATCGACTGCTGGCACTATCATCCCTACATTGCGAATCCCGACGAACCGAATGGCTGGTGGGGATACGACACGGTGGAGAAGCTCCGCCAGCTGGTCATGCGCTACAACCCGAAGGCGTGGATAGTGCAGGGCGAGGTGGGGTGCCCGGCCCAGTTGGAGTTCGGCCACGCACTCTGCAACCGTCCATGGACTGAATACTCGCAGGCGAAGTGGACTCTTCGCCGTATGACGGGCGAGGCCGTGCGCGGCATCCCCTACAACGTCTTCTCGATGGTTGATCTGCAGTACAAGGACTATATGCTGCAGAGCTTTGGCCTCCTGCGTATGGATCTTGGCAAACGCTTTGTCTACCGCCGTCCAAACTACCACGCCGTGCGGAATGAGGTGAATCTGCTCGACTGCGATGCTGTTCCGATGGGAATCGACGAGGCCGTGCCATTCGAATTCGTCCGTCGGGCGGACATCCGCGAGACCGGGGCGCGAAAGATCTCCTGCGCGCGTTTCGTGCGCAAGGGGTGTCCGCTCGCGTTCGTATGGTACAACGACCGCATTCCCGATGACACGCTTGAATGGGACCGCATCGCCGTCACGTTGCCGGTGGCATTCAAGGAGCCAGTGTGGTTGGAAATGATAACCGGCCGCGCCTTCGCCATCGATGCGGCGGACTTCGCCATATCCGACGGCAAGACCTCCTTCAGGACGCTGCCCGTCTGGGACGCGCCCATTCTCGTCGCCGAGCGCTCGTCCCTGACGCTCTCTACCCAAGAATGATAAATTAGATCCCATTGTTCCCAACTCCCAATTTCTCATTTTCCTAATTCACAGAAAGCTCTTGTCTTGAAGGACGCGTTTTGGTATAATTCTGTGTATGAAATTAGAGCTAAAACGCAAGAAGGCGTTCGTCTGCGACCTTGACGGCACTTTGTTCATGGGACCGAATCCCATAGTGCCGGCGGTTGACTTCGTTATCCGCACATCGACGAGTGGCCGTTTCAGCTTCTTCTACCTTACCAACAACACCTCCAAGTGCCCTGAGGAGTATGTCGCGAAGATCGCCGGCGCATCGATTCCTGTTTCGCCCGAGCAGATTCTCACGCCGCTGATCACTCTTGAATCGTACATCCGCGAGCATGGGTATCACAGCGTGTATCTGATCGCCAGCGAGAAGGTCACCGCCCACATGGCCGGCCGGATGGCGGATGCCCAGGTGCGTTTCGAGTTCAATCCTGAGGAGAATGAGCTCATCGCGCTGGCCTATGACCGCGAGGTTACCTACGAGAAGCTCGCCAACGCCACCCGGCTTTGGAACATGCGCACGCTGCCGCCGTCACCAATGTGCCCGGTGCGTCCGCGCAACCAGCGCCCAATTGACTATGTCGGGACCCATCCCGATAATTGCTGCCCAAGCGAGATGGGCCCGATACCCGACATGGGCGGGCTCATGAAGCTGCTGGAGACCACCAATGGCATGAAGCCGAGCCATGTCTTCGGCAAGCCATCGCCGACCTTGCTCGAGCCCGTTCTCGCCCGCTTTGCGCCGGATGAGATCGCGGTAGTGGGCGATCGCCTCTACACCGACAAGGCGATAGCCGACAATGCGGGCGTCGACTTTGTCTGTGTGCTTTCCGGCGAGACCACGCGTGCCGATCTTGAGAAATACACCGGTACACCCCCCGCCGCCGTCGTCGAGACCTTCAACCTCGTTGAACAGTTGGGATGACATCCCTTAAATTCTCTAAACCTCATAAAAGTCAAAAACCATGTACTACTGCAACGATTATATCCTTGCCGTCTGCTTCTGCGTAATCACCATGCTGTGCTGGGGCAGTTGGGGCAACACCCAGAAGCTCGCCGGGAAGACCTGGCGCTATGAGCTCTTCTACTGGGACTACGTCATCGGCGTACTCCTGTTTTCGATCATCAGCGGTCTTACGGCCGGTAGCTGGGGCGGTGGCGACTGGAGCTTCATCGCCAATCTGAAGCAGGCGTCGCCCGCCAATCTCGGTAGTGCGCTGGCGGGAGGCGTGATCTTCAACGCGGCCAACATGCTGCTTGCGGCGGCGATTTCGATCGCCGGCATGAGCGTGGCGTTCCCAGTTGGCATCGGCATCGCCCTGGTGCTTGGCGTGGTTGTCAACTACATTGGCGAACCGAAGGGGTGCGTGTGGCTGCTCTTCGGCGGTGTGGCGCTTATCGCCGGCGCGATTCTCTGCAACGCGGCGGCCTACGGTCTCAAGGCCGGCTACGAGAAGGTGACGCGCGACATGCCGGCGGGGAAGAAGCGTCCCATCGTCAAGGGACTGGTGCTCAGTGTCCTGTGCGGCGTGCTGATGGCGTTCTTCTACCGGTTCGTCGCCCGCACGATGGACATGAATTTCGCTGCGGCCGCTCCCGCGAAGGGGATGATGACGCCCTATTCCGCGTTCTTCGTCTTCGCCTGCGGCATCTTCCTTTCGACTTTCGTCTTCAACGCCATCGCGATGCGCCATCCTGCCGCCGGGGATCCCATCACCGAGCGGGAGTATTTCAAGGGTGGTTTTGCCATCCATCTCGTCGGTGTGCTGGGTGGCCTCATCTGGGGGCTTGGCAATGGCATCAACCTGGTGGCGGCGGGCAAGGCCGGGGCGGCGATTTCCTACGGTCTTGGGCAGGGGGCCACGCTGGTCTCGGCGCTGTGGGGCATCTTCGTATGGAAGGAGTTCTCCGGTGCGCCGCTTTCTTCCAAACAGTTGAACGTGGCGATGTTCGTGCTGTTCCTCGCCGGTCTCGCGCTGATCATCATGGCGGGCGCGTGATCCGTCCGCGGCGGGCAAGGTAAATCTCAACATCGGAAAGATTATGGAAAGTTCTGGCAAGGGTGGTTTCTTGGCTGGTGTGTTTGCGCACTTGTGCGCGATCGTGGGACTGCTGGCGGTGGGCTGGTTCGCCCATGAGTTCCTTGCCAGCGGCGCCAACAAGGTGGGGCGCACGCCGCCGGCCGTGCCTTCGGTTGCCGTCGGCGATGTGCTGGCCGAGCGGTTCAATCCGCCGGAGGAGTTCGTGGGACACGTCGAGCCGGTGCAGGAGGTTGATATCCTGCCCCAGATCGACGGCTACCTCAAGGAGGTCAAGTTCACCGAGGGTGACGAGGTGAAGGCCGGCGATCTGCTTTTCATCATTGACGACGAACGCTATGCGGCTGACGAAGGCGTCGCCAAGGCAGAGGTCGCGGCCGCCCAGAGCAAGGTGGTGCAGGCCGAGGCGGCGGTGGAACGCGCCGAACGTCTGCTGCGGCGTCTGAGGGCGGCTGATTCGCGCGGCATCACCCAGACCGAGCTCGATTCGGCCGAGACCGGTCTCGCGAGCGACAAGGCCGCGCTCGGCAGCGCGAGGGCGGCGGTCTCGCAGGCGAAGGCCCGTCTCGCCTCCACTGCGTTCAACATGAAGCACACCGCTATCCATGCGCCAATTTCCGGGCGCATCGGCCGCACCCTGCGCCATGTTGGCGACTACGTTTCGCCAAGCAAGGGCGCCCTTGCCAAGATAGTCCAGACAGATCCCGTGCGCGTGACCTTCCCCATTACCGACCGAGCCTATCTCGCCTGGTCGCGCAAGGCCGAGGCCCGCGGCGCAACGCCCGGCGACACGCGCCGCCTGCGTCTGCGTCTCGCCGATGATTCCATCTATCCATCCACCGGCACCTGGCGCTTTTCCGACAACGAGATGAGCGCCGAAACCGCAACACTCATCATCCGTGCCGAGTTCCCCAACCCGGTGCGCGCCCTGGTGCCGAATGCCTACGTCACGGTGCTTGCCGACGAGGCCGATCCCTCGTCGGTTCCAACGGTTCCGTCCTCCGCGATCGCCAAGAGCGGCAATGCCACTGGCGTGTGGATCTACGGCAAGGACGGAAAGGTCGCGTTCCGCCAGATCGAGCCCGGTGCGCGCGCCGACGGCAGGGTGCACGCCGTGAAGGGACTTGAGCCCGGTGAGCGCATCGTGATCCAGGGCGTGCACAAGCTTGGCGAGGGAATGAAGGTCAACGTAGTTCCCGCCAGCGATTTCCATTGAGAGGTGATGCAATGACGCTGGGTGTACGTGCGGCCATTGACGCCTTGAAGCCGATGTCGCGCTTCTTCATCGAACGCCCCCGCTTCGCGGCGGTGATCTCGATCGTCCTCTCGATTTCCGGCGTGGTGGCGCTGAAGTATCTGCCCGTTGCGCAGTATCCCGAGGTCACGCCGCCGCGCATCGTGGTGAGCTGCTCCTATCCTGGCGCCAACGCCACCGAGGTGATGAACACGGTGGCTGGTCCGCTCGAGGATGAGATGAATGGCGTCGAGGATATGCTTTTCATGGCCTCCTCCTGTGCGGACGACGGTAGCTACTCGCTCGGCATCACCTTCGAGGTGGGGACCGATCGCGACGTGGCGCTGATGAAGGTGCAGAACCGAGTGCAGCAGGCCACCTCCAAGCTGCCGGTGGAGGTTAAGAACACCGGGCTCAAGGTGCGCTGTGCGAGCGAGGACCAGCTTGGCATCCTTACGCTGCGTTCCAAGACTGGCGCGCTTTCCCGCATTGAGGTGTCGGACTACATGTACGGCGTGGTCCAGCCGGCGCTGCTCCGCGTATCCGGCGTCGGCGATGCGTCGATTCACGGCCCGAAGATGGCAATGCGCGTTTGGCTCGATCCCGCCCGCTGCGCGGCGCAGGGCATCAACTCCGAGGAGGTGGTGGCGGCCATCAAGGCGCAGAACGTCCAGGCATCGCTGGGAACCGTTGGTTCGTCCCCAACCCCATCATCCGACGCGCGTTCGCTGACGCTGATCGCGAAGGGGCGCCTTAAGACCCCCGAGGAATTCGCGAACATCATTGTGCGGCGCGACGCCAACGGCGGCACGGTGCGTCTGCGCGACGTGGCGCGCACCGAGTTCGGCGAGCAGGGCTACACCCATCACAATTCCTTCAACAACCGCACCTCGATCTCGGTCGAGCTCAACCAGATGCCCGGCGGCAACGCCATCCGCACCATGAACCTCATCCGCGAGACGATGACGGAGCTGGAAAAGCGCTTCCCGGGCGATCTCGAGTGGCTGATTCCCTACGATACAACGGACTACGTGCGGGAGTGTCTGCGCGAAATCGTGTACACCCTCTTCATGACCGTGCTGCTGGTGGCGCTTGTCTGCTGGGTGTTCCTCCAGGACTGGCGCGCCACCATCGTCCCCGTGATTACGATTCCTGTTTCGCTGCTCTCCACATTCATCCTCATGGCGGTGCTTGGGTATTCGGTGAACATTCTCACGCTCTTCGGCCTGGTGCTGGCCATCGGCACGGTCGTCGACGATGCGATCGTGGTGGTGGAGCGCGTCCAGGAGCTGATGAAGCGTGGACTCAACGCGAAGGAGGCGGCGATCCAGGCCATGCAGGACGTGACCGGCGCGGTGATCGCCACCACGCTGGTGCTGCTCGGCATCTTCGTGCCCGTCGGCTTCCTTGGCGGCATCACCGGCAAGATCTACCAGCAGTTCTCGATCACTCTTTCGGCCGCAGTCGTGTTCTCCTCGCTCAACGCGCTCACGCTATCGCCCGCGCTCTGCGCCACGTTGATGTCCGGTTCACGGGCGGGAGGGGGCGGGAATCCGTTCTTCAAGGCGTTCGACTGCGTGCTAGGCGCATCGCGCGGCGCATACACCTCGTTTGCGTCGGTTTTCGCTCGCCGCCCGGTCACGCTGGTGATCCTGTTCGTGGCGATGGCAATGTGGGCGTTGCATCTCGCCCGCGCGATCCCCCCGGCCTTCATTCCCCACGAGGACCAGGGTACGATCATGGTGGACGGCAATCTGCCCGAGGGCACCACGCGCGATCTCACCATGCAGGCATGCACCGAGTCGGTCAGGCGCATGCTCGGCGTAAGGGGCGTCGAGTCGGTGCTCACCACAGCGGGTCATAGCCGCATCGGCGGCAAGGGTGAGAACCAGGCATCTATGACCGTCACGCTCAAGCCCTGGAAGGAGCGTCCAGGCGACGAGCTGGAGGTGCAGTCGGTGCGGGCCAGGATTAACGAGACCAACTCCACCCTGCCCGCCTTCGTCACCCGTGCCTTCGCTCCGCCGCCAATCCCTGGCTTCGGCGCCATTGGCGGCGTGGAGCCGGCGATCTTCTCTACGGGCGACACCGACCCGATTCGTCTCGCGCGGGTGGCAAAGGAGATCGCGGCGGAATTCACGGCGTCCCCGCTGATAAACTCCGCTGTGTTCGGCTACCATGCCGATACCCCCCACCTCCATCTGGAGGTAGATCGTACGAAGTGCGAGATCTTCCGCGTGCCGCTTTCCAAGCTCTACGCGACGTTGCAGAACTACCTCGGTTCGCTCTACGTCAATGACGTCAACCTTGGCACGCAGGTGAACCGCGTTACGGTGCAGGCGGACTGGTCGGGCCGCGCCGACGCCGAGGCGGTGCGGGGACTATACGTCCGTTCGGACGTGGGTTCGATGGTGCCGGTCGGCTCGCTCGTTACCTTCCGCGAGTCGCTCGGGCCGCGCGCCATCTACCGGCGCAACCAGTATGTGTACTGCACGATTCTCTGCACGCCGGAGAAGGGCGTGGAGAGCGGAGAATGCCAGCGCGAGGTCATCCGCATTCTTAACGAGAAGCTGCCGCCCGACTACGGCTATGACTGGGCCGGCCTTACCTTCCACGAGATGCGCACGCGCGGCACGGCCGCTCCGCTGCTGGCGCTCGCGGTGCTCTTCGGATATCTGTTCCTCGTGGCGCAGTACGAAAGTTGGACCATTCCGCTGCCGGTGATGCTGTCGGTGATGACGGCCGTGCTGGGTGCCCTTATCGGCCTGGACGTGGCTGGTCTGTCCCTTAGCGTGTACGCTCAGCTGGGTATCGTGCTGCTGGTGGGCCTCGCCTCGGAGAACGCGATTCTGGTGGTGGAGTACGCCAAGGAGGCGCACGAACGCGATGGACTCGGCATCTTCGAGGCCGCCATGAGCGGTGCGCGCGAGCGCTTCCGTGCGGTGATGATGACCGCGCTCACATTCGTGCTTGGCATTGCCCCGCTGGTGTGGGCCACCGGCGCCGGTGCCGGCAGTCGCCGCGCCATCGGAACGGCCACGTTCGCCGGTATGCTGGCCGCCACCTTGATAGGCCTCGCCTTCGTGCCTGGGCTCTACGTCCTTTTTCAGAAGCTCCGTGAACGCTTTCGCAGAGAAGATGCCGGAGCGGCAGCAGGAGGAAAACCATGATGGCACCTAGTCTTTCCACATGTATTCTGTCGGTTGCGCTTTGCGGCGCCATCTTGGCACCTGCGGCGGTGATCGCCCCCGACGACGCCCACCGCGTCGATTCGCGTCGGCACGAGGGCATACCCTCGATTGCCGTTTCGCAGAAGAATGGCCGCCGATGGGCGACATGGTATGCGGGGCCCACCCCAGGCGAGGATCTGAACAACTACGTGGTGCTCGCCACGAGCGCCGACCAAGGCAGAACCTGGAAGGAGGTTCTCATCGCCGATCCTGACGTGGCGGGGCCCATCCGGGCGTTTGATCCCGAAATCTGGTACGCGCCCGACGGCAGGCTCCGCTGGACGTGGACCGAACGCGTTGCGCCGCTGGCCGGCAAGTCGACCGATCCATGCGTCATCGCCGGACACGACAATGCGAAGAATGACCGGTTGATGATGGTCGAGCTTGGCGCTGAGGACGAACCGGACGCGACTAGGCTCGCCCCTCCGCGCCAAATCGCGCGCGGCGTCATGATGTGCAAGCCAATGGTCCGCCGCGACGGCGCGTGGCTATTCCCCGTGTCGCACTGGTTCGAGGCCCCCAGCGCCTGCGTGTACGCGTCGAAGGACGGCGGAAAGACCTTCGTGCTCCTCGGTGGCGCGACGCTTCCAGAGGAACGCCGCAAGGTCGGGTCGTA
>JAZRXT010000114.1:0-14758 GCA_045600365.1 Kiritimatiellia bacterium
GATTGCGGCTACAGCCACCCTCCATCCACTCGTATTCCTGGGAAATCTGCACGCCGGAGCACTCAACCCCCTCGAGGAGATTGTTCTCCATCACGCCGTCGGACGCCTTGATAAGCAGCCCACGGGCGCGGTTGTGGCCCATCGTGCAGTTCCGAATCGCAAATCCGTTGCCCATCCGCCGGTTGGAGATGACGGCGGAACCAGGAGCCAGATCGCGCTCTTCGTCGAGCTCGATCTCGAAAGCGCAGACAATCGCGTGGGTCAACCCCTCCCAGAGCTTGAACTCGGGAAAGAGACGGCGATCCTCGTCGTTCACCGGCCCCGCGTCCTTCACCGAGAGCGCCGTCGCGTCAGGAAGCGAGCGTCCATCGTCAGTCATCAGCTGGCAGCTATCCCCCGCCGAGATGCGCTTGTTGCCGTTGCCGTAGGCCACAAGGCGCAACCTGCGTCCAGCGCGCTTCGTGACGAACCCGTAGAATCCGCTGATGTTCACGCAGTCGTCGCAGTGGTAGCGGAAGGTGCAGCCATCGAGCGTTGGCCCGCGGTACGAGCAGCGCGAATTGAAGGCGTCGTGGTTGCCGCTGCGCAGGCGCCGCAGCGCGCGCGGGAAAAGGTCCGTCTCCTGCGGGCGCCGATCGATCGCGCAGCCACGGTAGACATTGCCATCGGCGCTGCCCTCGGCGAAGGCGCAGCCGTGGGGGGTGGAATAGACGATTACGTTCTCGAAGAGGCATCCACAGCAAGAGCCGGCCGACACCGCGCTCGAGGAATAGCCCCCCGGCTCGCGGATCGTCCACACCGCGATGTCGCCCACGGAGCCGCGGCGGTTCTGTCCGCCAGTGATGCGGTAGGTGCGCTCGCCGGTGCGCGTGATCGCCACCTTGTCGCGGAAGCGCATGTAGTTGACCGGCTCGTGCGTATCCTTCCCGTACGCCTGGATCGGCCAGAAGCATTCGCTGTCGTTGTGCGCATCACCGTAGCCACCAAGACGATTTGCGGGCGGGCACGGATAGCCGTCGATCACCCGCACGTCCCAGCTTTTCTCGGCATCAACCTTCTCGATCACCGCCTGGGTGAACGGCAGGTCGGCATAGTCGACCGTGAGATTTCTGAGCGACGTGTTCGTGCAGCTCGAGAGCGCAATCATGCCGATCGCGCGCGTACCCACGAACTCCGAACCGTTGAAGTCGATGTCAACGCCCTTCTTGCCCTCGAGGTTCAGATAGTTGCCAGCACCCGGCCTGGGCGTGAGCCAGTACCGTGCCTTGGGAATCGATATCTGCTTGGCGCCGCGCGCGAGCTCGCTCTCGATATAGCCAATCGGGTCGACACGAGCCGGCAGGGGTTCGACCTTGGTGAAGACGTTGTTCGTCACGACCAGGTTCCGGTACGCCGAACGCGGCAGACGCTTCCGGTGCGCCGCCGTGCCGCCGATCACGATATCCACGCCCACGAAGATGTTGTTCTCGACGCGCACGTCCTCGGCAAGACCGCCTTCGAGCCATTCGTACTCGGGTCCGATGAAGAGGCCACAGCCCTCTGGACGATCGATGATGTTGTCGGCAATCGTTCCGTGCGAGGCCCGAAGGCGAATACCGAGCGCCCGATTGCGCCCGAACCGGCACCCGCGGATCTCGAAGCCGTTGCCCTGCGCGCGGTTGGAGACCACGGCATCTCCGCGCTTCAGCGCCGAGGGATTGTCAACCTCGATCTCCACCGCCGATCTGCAGAGTGCGTCCAGGCCGCGCCAGAGACCGATCGTCTTCATGTACGCGCGCTCATCCTCGCTCATCGCCAAACCGCTTCGGACTGCGGAAACCTTCATCGGCGGCAGCGCGTCGCCCTCGTACGACATCGCCTGCACGGTGTCGCCCACGTGGAAGACGGACGGAATATATTCGAGGAGCCGCACCTTCCTCCCCTTCACCGAATACACCACCCCGTACATTCCCGAGATGTTCACCGCGTCGTCGCAGTGGTACATCGCCGTGCAGCCGAACAGCTTCGGGCCCTCCACTGCGCGGCGGCTCATGAAGGCGTCGTGGTTGCCGCTCCTGAGGCGCTTGAGCCCGCGCTTCACCGGATCGGTTTCGGGCGGACGGCGCACTACCGAGCAGTTACGGTAGATGTTGCCTTCGGTGAGATGCTCCTCGAAGGCGCGTCCACCGGGCGTTGCGTACTCGGTGATGTTCTCGAAGATGCACCGCACGGTCGCGCGGCTGTATACCGCGTCGCACGCCGAAACATGGTCGCCCTCCTGCTCGCCCTTCGGCTTGGGTAGGCCCCACACCACGTAGTCGCCCACCTCGCCACGGCGGTTGCCGCCACCCGAGACGCGGTAGGTGGCCTTTCCCGTCTTTTCGATCTTGAAGCCCTTCCAGCAGCGCATCGGGTTCTTGAGCTCGAGCGTCTTGCGGTCGTAGACCTGGAACGGCCAGGCGCCGTCGTCGCCGTCAGGTGCCTCTGGGTAGCCGGGAATGAGCTTCACCGTCCAGGTTGCGTCCTTGTCGGAGGCAACGATCTCGCCCTGGGTGAACGGCAGCGTCACATAGTCGAGCGTGACGTTGCGGATCATCACGTTGGTGCATGCCTCGAGACGGAAGAAGCACGTGTTGACAAGACCGCGCAGCTCGCCGCCGCCGAAGTCGATGGTGACGTCCGAAAGGCCCTTCAACGACAGGTACGCGCCACCGTCCTTGGGCTTCACCACGTGCACACCCTTGGCGATGCGGATGTCATGCTTGCCGGCGGCAATGTCGCGCCGCACCGCATCGAGCGGATCGAAGGCCGAGAGCTCGTCCGCACGAGTCCACTTGCGCAGGAGCGAAGACGAGACCGCGCGGCAGTCATCCTCGTTCAGCAGCTTCAAATACGCGACAATCTCCAGCACATCGCCGTCGAAGGTGCGTCCGCCAACATAGCTGCCGAGCGCCGGCGCGAAGAACGGGCGGGAGCACGACCCCCAGAGCGGAATGTCGGCATCGTGGCGGAGCGCGAGCACCTGCGTCTCACCGGGGTTGAAGGGGACGGCTCCGGTACGGGTCGAACCATTGACCATCAGCGTGCCGACGCTGTTGAAATCCGGCCCGCCATGCACGTTCTCCCAGGCATTCGCTCGGTTGGCGGTACGCAGGCCGTTGTCGCGTCCGCTCTCGCCCCACACCCCGGCGAAATCCACCTTCGTCGCGGCCGGGCGGCACACCACGAACACGGTGCGCTGGGTCACTGCGCCACCGCCGACGAGCCGGGCACCGGCGGCGAACCGCACCGCCTTGTCCGCGAACTTCGGCGCCGTGCCGGAGGCCTTGAAGGCATATCCGCCAGTGGTCGACTTCCATTCGCGCACCATACCGGAGGCATCGCGCACGAGCGAGGATGCGGCGGAGGCGTCAAGGTGGTACACGATGTCGCGCGAGGCCAGGAGCGACTCGGCTTTCCTAGCATCGACCGGCTGCACGGGCGCCTTCACCGCGGCGTCGAAACCGTCGTCGACCGTGAAGCGCTGCGTTCCTGACGGACGCCATCCGTGCGTGGAGCCCTGCACGTAGGTGATACGCTTCGGACCCCGCAGATTGCGGTAGACGAGTGTGAGGGACGAGGGTGGGCTCACATAGTCGCCGAGACCTGAGAACGAGATGTCAACGGGGCAGGTTATGCGCTCGGCGGCGAAAACGGGATCGAAGTACGCCATGCCGGGGAACCAGCATCCGGGCCGGTAGTGGCTATTAAGCCGACCAAGCGTGCTCTGGCCGGTCCAGTCGCAGCCCCATGAGCCGTTGCCGCTCATTCGCGTAACGCCGGGCACGAACGCCGCGCCGAAGTAGCACTGCCAGTCGCCCTGGCTGCCACCGCCCAGAGAAAGCTCCTTCCCGTTCCACTCCGGCAGCGTCTTGAGCCACTGCAGGTAGCGGATGGCGCGCAGGGCGCAGTACTTCCAGTAGCTGGTGTCGGGGTTCTCGTTCTGCTTCGGACCCATCCCATAGCCGTAGCCGGGCTGGGATACTTCGCGGAAGAACTTCTTCACGTACTCCTTGCCGCGCCCGAGCTCGTATCCATTGGGATTGATGAGCATCGAGATGCGGTCGTGCGGACCGCCGGGTGGAGCGAGCTGCTCATCCTCGGAGGCGCCGCGGTAGCTGGCGGAAATCGGCATGGGGTTCGTCTTCGACGCGGCGACGGGGACCGTGAGGTAGCCGGTAACCGGCTGCGGCCCGGCGCAGGCGATTGATACGGCATAGAGCCTAACCTGCTTGTCCGCACAGGCAACCGGCTTCATATCGGCCTTGATTGGCACGGCATCGAGCTCGGCGAGGCACTTCTTCCAGAACGCGTCGTAGTCGGCCGGCTTCTTCGCCATGGGAATCTCGTTCGGACGCACCCCCGCGCCGCCCATGAAGAATACGCGCTTCTCCCAGCGGTGGTTCTTGGGGACGCGCTTGCCGTCCTTGGTGACGACATTGGCCTCGATGCACACGAAACCGGGCTTGGCGCTCTTTGTCTTCAGCACCAGGCCGCCGGAGGGGAACGGCAGCGGGGCGCGTCCGTTTTCCACCAGTCCATCATCACCGCGGCGCTGCCAGTCGACAAAGTACGTATCGGCTGGCAGGGGTTCCGTCACGCCCTCGAGCTTCAGCGTGAAGACCATGTCCTCGTTCGGCTCGAAGAATACCTGCCCGCCGGGCGTGGTGCCACTGATGAGGGCATTGTCCCAGTTGATCGCCCCTGCGGCAAGCGAGGCCAGTCCGGCCGCCGCACAGAGTGCATATCTGGCAAAGTTGGCTTTAATCGTTCCGTGTTCAGTCATTTTCATTTTCTGATCCCTAAATCACTTCTCCGTTGACCGAACATTATATACATTTTACCCCCCAAAGTCAATCCCTGCGGGTAAATTCGCTTCGCTTATAAATGCCCTGCGGGCTAAATCGGCTACGCGACATCGGGCGTCAGAAGCCACGCACACTTCACCTTTTCGCTCCTATCACACCCTCACCCCCACACCTTCGCGCAGGGTACAGCAGCCAGTACCCCGCACTAGAAATTCTTAATGCAGAGAGCCCAGGAAATTCATGAGCGTAGCGAATTTCCGCTTATCCTATCCACTGCCAAGGCGATTGCGCCGTGGCCGCAGACCGAGCATGACGAACCCACGCCATCCATGGCGAGATAGACGGTCATCAGCATCGAACACTGCTCCGGCGTCAGCAGCAGAATCGACCCGAGTGCACCAAGCGAACTAGTGATCACCCCGCCCGGAACGCCAGGCGCGGCAATGGCCGTCACCGTCATCACAAAGATGAACACGCTCATCGTCCCCAGCTGCAGCGAACCACCCGAAAGCATAATGAGGGCCACCGCACAGCAGACAAGCTTGATCATAGATCCGGCAAGATGGATGGTGGCACAAAGCGGCACCACCAGCCCGGCAACCTCGTCCCGCACCCCGAGTCCCTTCACATTCTCAAGCGAAACGGGGATTGACGCCGCCGACGAGCAGGTGGCGAACGCGGTTAGATACGCGCCGCGCATCCCCCAGATCGCCTTGAACGGATTCCGGCGCACGTACGCCCCCACCAGACAGTACTGCAGAACAAGATACCCGAGCGTAACCGCCCAGCTGACCAGGATCATGCACAGGAACACCACCAGGAGCGAGACAATCTTGCCGCCTGCCGTCATGCCCGCCATCATGGCGAAGATGTACCACGGCAGAACCGGGATGATGATACTGCCAATCATCCAGGCAACGCACTTCTTGCCATCCAGGGCAACCGCCGCCAACGATCCCGAATGGGTAAAGACGATCGCCAGCCCCCCAATGACGGCAAGCGCCAGGGTGGTCATGATGTCGAACGGCGGCGGAATCCCAATCTTGAAATACGGCTGCACCTTCGCCAACTTGGCGAAATCCTCCGCCATCTTCTCGGGCAGCACGTAGGGATATGCGGCCACGGACGCGCCGAACGAGAAATATCCCGACAGCACCACCGATACAATTACCAGCGCAAATGTCGCCAGCAGCATCTTTCCCGAGTTCTTGCCGGCCTCGATGATCGCCGCCGTCACAAGCCCGAGAATCACCAGCGGCACCATGAACTTCAGGAGAACGGTTACAAGCACCTCGAAGGTCTTGCAAAGACGAATCCCACATTCAGGCAGAACGAAGCCGGCGGCAATGCCAAGGGCCATTGCCAGCACGATCTTCCACACCAGACTCAACTTTGGCATACGCACGGTTTCACTCCAGATTCAGGTGGTTACGGACAGACGGAAGCAGATCGACCAAGCTGACGAACTTGTCCTTCTCCTTCAAGCCTACGGCCAGAGGAACGAACTTAGTGTCGACAACGTCCATGCCCGGCTTGCGCGAATACTTGTACCCGTCCTCCAGCGTCCCATCGGCGCCAACACGCTCCGGCGGCAGTGCGGCGCTCGGAACCGACACGTACATTTCAACCTTCGACGGGCCTTCACGGCGCGACAGCAGATTTTCTGCCGCCAGGATCTCGCGGCACTCGATCGCCGTCTCCACCGCCGGATCAACGAAACGGAAATCGTCAGCCACATAGGCGCCAAGCTGGGGATCGGAGCGCAGTTCCGAAAGCACCTTCTCGAAATGAGCCATTGCCAGCGGATAGTGCGTACAGCCGAACACCAGCGCACGAAGCTTCTGCTTCGCCTTCGTCAAGCGCAGCCCATTCACTATTTCCACGAAGTAGCGACGTACAATCGCCTCGGTGTCGGGCTTGGAGAACTGGATGGAATTGGCCAGATTATGACAGCCTCGCGCCACGACCAACGGCGGCGCCATGCCCCGCTGAGCAGCCCCTGCGGCAATGGTCTTCGGGTAGATTCGCGAGTCGTACGTCCCCGGAGTGGACATCACGCCGATGGCCGAGGGTTCGGAAACGCCATTCAGACAATCCAGCGCTGCCCGCGATCCCGCATTCACAACTCCAACCACCCGCACCGGCGAGGCAAAGTTGCGTATGCTCGACACAATGCCATTGAAGCCATACGCCGTCGCCGTATTGCAGGCGACAACGACGATCTTGGCCGGCGTCTTCACACCAGTGGGGATTTCCTCCACCGCGTCACGGTAGTATCCCGGGCTCAACAGAAAGAGCGCGTCGCGGATCGCGAGTTCACGGAGGAATGCCGAAGAACCCGCCGCCGCGTAGGATCCGTAGTGCAGATTCGCCTGGTCGGCAAGCTGCACGAACTCCTCGCCCCGAAGATCAGGTATGCCGTCCGCCCCCCTCGCCCCGGTCGCGTTGTCGACGACATCGACCGACAGCAGCTTCTCCAGCACCGTCAGGCCACCCACGCCCGAGTCGAAGACTCCGATCGGCGCCTCCCCCCACGCTGCCGCAGCTGAGGACATGCAGGCGAAAACGCACAACACCACTGAAATCCCAATGTAACATTTCATTTTCAACTCCTTACGAGCAGGGTGAGGATGTAGCCACCCATCACTACACTCCTTCGCCGTAGGTAGAGGAGCGAATCCTTGAGCTCGAGCGCGTCCTTGTCGTTCTCGTCTGCGAAACAGGTGAAGCGGTTGCCCCAGAAATGGGTGCGGAAGCTCCACTTGGTCCTGTCCAGGCAGTCGCCGTCGAACTCGTCGTTCCAGACGAGCTTGAACGCGCGTCCGGCCGGCAACAGGCTCGGGGCCTTGCCCTCCACCGCATTCACCCGCTCGCATTCAAGCGGCAACGTCGTAACAGACGGCAATGCCGCAGCAATCATAATGGCCATCAGGTTCATTTTGCTTCCTTCACATCATTGACATGGTGAACCATTCACCATGTCAACAAGAGACATTATACCAAACCCGGTTGCGCAACGTCAACCAAAATTCGCGTTTGGAGGTTCCCCGGCGAAATTTTCACCCGGCTTCAGACATGTAACACACAATGTTGCCATTATGGTCGTAGCACGGGATGAAGAACGCACCGTCGACGCTGACGGCGACGAGACCGCCGACGCGCGGCCCCTTGCGGCCCTTCGGGTTCGCTTCGCTCAGGCAACCTGATCGCTTCGCGACAGGCGCATTTCCCGCGCCCTGCTCCGTGCCGGAGTGGTCGTTGCCCCAGAAGTATTCGACGATACGCGTCATGCCGTCGGCAAAAGTGATTCGCTCAAGGACTATGTTTCCTCCGTCATACGTGAAATCGTGCGTCGCGTAGTCGGTCCACCCGCCATCCGTGTAGCGGCGCACAATCTTCCGCACGCGGAGGTTCTTGTGGTTGTAGCGGTTCTCCACGCACCCACTATGGGACATTTTTGCTTCATCCGTACATGAAGCGCATGCGATTCCGTCAGTGCGCACGGCCCGACAAAGAACAGGCCGTAGAAGAAAATACGGGTAATCAGCCCTGCAATAGGTGATTTGTGAAACTTTCGCATTGCATTTGACCTCTATCGATCGAATTGTTGCTAAGTTGTCTCCATACCCCTAAAAATGAATCCTTACAACCCAACCAGAACCCATGAGAATTGAAGCGCAAATTTGAAGCCAAGACATTATTGTGAAGCCTAATTTTCCTCTTCTGTAAACTTTGACATTCGCATGGCAAACGCCTGTAGACGCAGAGAAAAAATATCCTAATAGCCATGCACACATAAGCATTATTGATAACACACCATTGAACACACCACAATATGCAATACGCCGTATCATTTCAATCGTAATAACGCTATAGACACCGAAACCGCACTTCAAGAAGTTGACAAACAGTTTCTTCACGGGGTAACCACGACCATTTTCTATTTGAACAGGAACCAACATGCAATCAAGAACATTCTTTGCAATAGGGACAGTCACAAAGAATGACAGCGCCTGCAAATACATATCACATGTCTGCAAATAGAAGTAAGCTGCAAAGACAATAGCAGCGCAAATGTTTATTTTAATTAGTCTTGTAGATATGTCCATGACCCCGAACCTCCTCCTCCAAAGTCGATTGTTGCTCCCCACACATTCCATGCACCACTAAGTGATGCCGACCAGCCTTCTGACAAGTCCACTCCGGCACGAAACTCCTTTTGGATATTTACTTGCACTCCTGCACCGTATCCTGCACTCCCACGCAAAAAGATTACACCTGTCAAGCCTGAAAAATGCAATCCCGATTCTGGACATGCGGTGTTTTGCAATGACCCGTCTATATGCCACGACCTACTGCGATAGCCGGAATCAGGAGGGTTGGTGAGATTGTCCTTCATTTTAGAGCCTGGTCTGTACGAATCTGGCTTGTTCCTGTCACGCCCTTTAACTTGCCTACTCGTACCAGCACCCCACGTCAAATATGCCTCTGCACCTATCGTTCCTTTTGCGTATTTCTTTTTCTTTCCGTTCTTACAGCACTCCGCATAGTTACCGCTGATGTAAATTTGTATTTGTAATCGCGCCGCAAGTGCAGGGACTGGCAAACCATATGGTCCTAGAATCGGGAAACTGCGGTCATATCCAATATTAGCCAAGACATAATCGGCAATAGAAGCTTGTCCAAATGCATCCACACGCGAGAGTGCATCATTGAGACAAAAGCAATATAAATTGACCCCGCCATCTTCTTCTAACGGATCACGATTCAACCAGCGCGTAAATGATGGCGAATAGAAGCGGTAGTCACAATAGTACAGACCGGTTTCGGTGTCAAAGTATTTTGTGGAGAAACGATGGCGGAATAAGGCGGCGAGAGAACCGTTTTGCGAAAGTGTGCCGCCGAAAGCGTCGTAGGTGTACTGCGCAACAGTGTTGCCGTTTGCGTCGAGGTAGCGGGTTATGTTGCCGTTGTTGTCGTAGCAGGGAATGAATGTCACGCCATCGACGGTAAGATACAGCAAGCCGCCAACACCCCCGGCACCCTGCAACGTTCCTGACAGATCCTTGCCCCAATAATAGCGGATAGTGGAAACCGTACCGTTCGCGTAAGCGACGCGTTCCTCTATGAGGCTCCAGTCGTCATAGAAGAAGGTTATGGACGATTCGGGCGTTACCTTCTTCACGCGGCGGGACTTTGCGTCGTAGAAATTCGTCACGAGCAGTACGCCGTTGGAAGAAATCGTTTTGAGCCGATTTGCGGCGTCGTATGTGTACGTCCAATCGCCGCATTGCGTCATGTTGCCGTCAAGGTCGTATGCGAAATGAGTGTACTGGTTGAGACAGTTCGCCGTCCAGTCGGTGGAATTCCCGATCTCGTCATAGCCATAAATGGAGGAAACACCAGAAACGTTCGCCGCCGTCACCTCGCTACGGGCATTGTAGCCGAAAGTATCATGGTTGCGCGTCACCGGTCTGTTGAGCGCATCGTATTTGTACGCCAAATTTCCAACGACTACGCCATTGGCGACGCTCGAAATGCCGGTCACGAGTGAGCGGCGATAGCCGTCGCGGAGAAGGTTGCGCGAGAACACAACGCCGTTTGAAAGCGTCAGCGAATATCCCGCGTCGAGGCGGTCGGGCGTATAGGCGTATTCGACCACGGCAATCGCATTTGAAATCGATGCGAGCAAGCCGTCGGCATTGTAATCGTACATGGTGCCGTCGATCCCGGTCAGGCGACCGAAGCCATCGAATGTGCGGCGTGTGGCCCTGCTCTCATCGCCGACAACAGCCGTGTCGTTCGTGCAGTTGCCCTTTGCGTCACGGTCGAGATTTGCGGCAGCGACATCGTTAGAGAATGCAATCTCATTCAAGAACGCATCATAGGCAAGCGAAACGATCTCGCCATCGGAATACTCCACGGCGACAATCTGCCGCCGAGAATCATACAGGTTCTCCCTCCACCGTCCGCTGGCGTAGGTCGTGCGGAGAAGGAGGTTGTCGGGTGTGTAAGTATAGAGTACGGTCGATCCGTCGGCGTAGGTCTTCGAGAGGCAGTTGCCAGTGGCATGGTCGTAAGTCCAAGTGGTCGTGTCCCATGTCACGCCGTCGCGGGTTGTGGAGAGCGAGGTGCGGCGTCCCGCCGTATCGTAGGTGTAGCGCACAGGATAGGTCGCGCCGTATTCGGCGAGGACGCGCCCGAGCGGGTCGTAGGTTCGGTATGTTGTGTTGCCGAGTGCGTCGGTCGTGGCGATACGATTGCCGAGCATGTCGTAGGCATAGGTTTCGGTGAGGATGTCCGTGCCGTTCGTGTAGGTGTGGGTGGCGAGGAGGTCGCCCCAGGGGGTGTAAGTGAAGGTCTGAAGCGGCGAGAGCGCCGATTCCCCGATGCAGCGCGACGTGGCGGCGACGCGTCCGAAGGCGTCGTAGGAGTTGAAGGTGGTTTCGCCGGTGGTTTCCGTGGACAGGAGGACGCCGTGGAGCGAACGGCGGATGACGGTTGGGCCAGAAGAGGATGTGACGGTTTCGGTTTCAATGCCGGTGGCGGGGTCGTAGGTGGTGAGGGAGTCGGTGCGGGCGAGCGGGACGCTCGCCCGCACCAATGTGACCGTGTGGCGGCGGCAGGAATCTGAGAGGCCGGTGAGCTGCGTGCGGGTGATCGTGAGGGAGTTCGTGGACGGGCCGACGACGGTTGAAGTCTCCACGCGCCAGACGATGTTGGAGGCGTCGGTTTCGTAGGCCGTGTCGGTGCGGTTGGTGATGCCGTCAAGGACGGTGCCGACCTGCTCGCCCCAGACGTTGTAGAGGTAGGTGGTGGTACGAGGCGGCAGGGTTGGCGCGTAGCGCGTGGAAGTGAGGATGCGGGAGGTGGCGCCGTCGTAGGCGTTGGAGGTGACGAGCCAGGCGGTGCCAGATTGAAGCGGCGAGACACCGCTTCCCCCAGCGGGGACGGCGGACGAGACGAGGCGTCCAAGCAGATCGTATGTCGAGACGGAGTTCGTCACGACACCGCAGTCGTGCGACTCCGTGACCACGTACTCGATGCGGCAGCCGTCGGCGGCATAGTCCTCGAAGCGCCGCTCCTCCGTAAACTTGTCTCCGCCCCACTCGCGGCGCGTGGACATCCCCCCGCCGAAGTACGAGCGGCTCTTCGTCTTCACGACCTCCACTCCGTTCGTGAACACAGCCTCGCCCGTCTCGACGCAGTCGCCGAGGATGTCTATGCGGCGGATCGTCACCTTGCGCACCCTCTTGCGACCGCTGTCGCGGCTCATGCCTTCGGCATTCGGGGAACCTGACGGCTCCGCCGCAGGTGCATTTCGCTCGTCCGTGCTGACGGCGTAGTCGCTACCGCCGTAGGGATAGGAAGTCGTGACGGTCGTGTACGCCTTGCCGTCCGAGGCGGCGGCCTCCGTCGCCTCGCCGGGCGTGGTCCCGACGTAGACGACCGTGTTCGTCTCGCGGCCGAGCGCATCGTAGAAATGCTGCGTGACGCGGTACTGTCCGTTCGTGGAGACGTCGGCAAGCCACACGTCCTCCTCGGCATGGTAGAGGCGGTCGGTGCCGGTGGTCGCGCTGCGGAGGACGCGACGCCCATCTCGGTCGCGCTTCCAGAGGAGGCGGCAGCACGAGTAGGCGTTCGTCATCGACGTGCCGTCGAAATAGGTGGTGGAGCGCAGACGGTTCTGGCTGTCGTAGACCGACTGCTCGTCGGCGATGACCGCGTCGCTGGCGGTCAGGCGGGTCGTGCGGCGGAGAACCGTACCATACTGCGCGTCAGCCTCGACGACCTCGTAGGTGGGATATTGATTCGAACCGCTGGATCGGCGGATCGTGGTCCGAAGACGCCCGGCGTCGAGGACATGGTCGCTCGTCGCGAGCACGCCGTTCTCGTCGAGCGATTCGATCTCGGCGTTGCGCATGAGAAGCGGCGTACCCTCCCCGTTGCCGTCGTAGAACATCCTGTAGCTGTGGGAATTACGGGAATCGCCGCGCGCGGCGAGCGGCGTCGCCGACCGCCATGTCTCCTCCTTGACCACGCCCAGTCCGCCGCGCAGGTGCCGCGTGTAGCGGCGCCAGGTGCGCCCGATCACACGCGCCGCGCCGTTCTCGACCACGTAGCGCGTCTCGATGCGCTCGCGCGGCGCGTCGTCGGGATGGCGCGAATCGCCCTCGAACGGCTCGTAGGACCGCACCGTGACGAGGGCATTGGAAATTCCCTCGACATTGTACAGCACGTTCGAAACCACGTAGGGAAATTCGGACGGAACGGGCGCGCCCGCCCTCTGCTCCACCCGAAGCGTCTCGTGTCCAAGATCGTCGAAGTCGGTGTAGGTCCAGGCGCGCGCGCTCCCCCACACGAGGCGAGGCGCTCCATGGCGGCCGGAAAGCGCAGGGTCGTTCCAGTAGTCGGCGCGCGTCCACTTCCAGTTCCAGCCTGTAGATTCCTCGCGGTACGTCTCGCGCAGCACCGCGTTGTCGCAGTCGCCGACGCGGCTCTGCTCGACGACGACGGACTCGAGCGTGATTCCCGCGGCGTCGGTGGCCGTGCGCGTCTCGCGTTTCACGACGAGCGGATCGTCGAAGGGACCCTCGTCGACCAGGGTCTCCGTCCTCGTGCCCGCGATGTTGTCGAACCTCGTCCAGTAGCCGCAGTCGAAGGTGTGGAGGTGGACGTAGCCATAGACGTAGGTCTCGTCGGACAACACGTTGTCGAGGCGGCTGATCTTGCGGAGGCGGATTCGCGAGATGTCGCCGTCTTCGTTCACGATCTCCCACGTATGCTCGAGCGTCTGCGCGGCGGTGTCGCAGACCGTTATGCGCACGCCGTTCGCGATGTCCTCGACGCGCAGGTCGCGTCCGTGCGAGTCGGCGCACACGATGCGGCGCACCCTGTTCTGCACGGTGTCGGTGACGGATGCGCCCGGGTGCGCAAGCACCTGGAGCATGTCGCTCGAAATCGGCGTCGGTTCGTCGGTCGCGAACCAGGCGAAGCCGGCGGTGCTTCCCTTCGCGGGCGAGCCGAGGGGGATGCGGAACCTGGGAGCGTCGGGGGTCGTTCCCTCCAGCGAATCGCAGTTCCCGTTCGCGCAGTCGGTCTCGCAGCCGTCGCACCCGCCGGCGAGGAAGTCCTCGCGGTACCCGGGGCCGCAACCCATGCCGTCGTCGAGATGGACGTGCTCGCCCTTCCCGGACCACACGACTACGCCGTCGACGGCGACGCGCCCCGTGTCGCCGTCAGTCGACGTGGTGACGAGATCGCTGCCGCTGCCGCCCGCGAAGTCACCGAGTCCGCTCGTCGCTTCGAGCTCGCACAGGTACGTGATGCCGCCGTCGTAGTCTCGCAGCCACTTCTTCCTCAGACAAGGCGAGTCGAGCGGGAAAACGTCCTTCCCATGGTAATAGTCCGTGCCCCAGTCGTAGGCGATGCTGTCCGGCGCGCAGCCGGCGTCGCGGATACAGCTCCAGCCCACCGACGGATCGAGAACCACCACCGTGTCCCCTTCCGCGACGCCGCCATCGCCGCCGGGGAGCCGCGCACCTCGCCGCGGAGCCAGGGCGGGGGCGTCCGTGCGCACTCCGAGCGAATAGTCGGGCAGAGTGAACATCCCCGGACGCTTCGCCGCGACGATGCCGCCGTTCGAGTCGCCCTCGAACGCGAAGTCAGAGTTCGTCATCTGGAGGCCGTCGAACCACCGCATGTCACGCTCGGCGGCGCCGGGCGCGGCGCGGCACGGTCGCAGCGAATGGTCGATGTCGAGACCGATGCGCGAATCCGCGCCGTCCGTGAACACCCAGAACGTGCGGCCGCTCCGACCGGTTATCCGGGCGCCGCCCGTCACGCGGAACGCGGGCGCGTAGGCGACGAGGTGGAGCGGATGCGGGGAGCGGACGGTTCCGGCGCCGGCGGCGCGGACGCGCAGCGTGATC
>JAZRXT010000115.1:0-7296 GCA_045600365.1 Kiritimatiellia bacterium
GTCGCGCTTGATGTTCTCGGCGTACTCGTCGCTCTCCTTGGTGGGGTTCGTGTCGTCAAGGCGCAGGTGGCACTCGCCGCCGAAGAGCTTCGCCATGCCGAAGTCCACGCACACCGCCTTGGCGTGGCCGATGTGGATGTAGCCGTTGGGTTCAGGCGGGAAGCGCGTCACCACCTTGCCGCCGGTGCGGCCGGCGGCAATGTCGCCGTCGATCCACTGGCGCAGAAAATGCCTCGAGGTGTCGGTTTCCCTGTTTTCCGATATTTCATCCGCCATAGCATTATACCTTCCTATAAACTGAAAAAGGGTTCCGGCATCTTCGTCCGGAACCCGTTGTTGTTGGCCGTCTCCGGATGGCGGCAGCTTAGAATCCGACGTTGATGATCGGGAGCACGTAGAACCGCTGGTCGGCGACGACGTTCACCAGGCCGATCTGCAGACCGTCCAGATCGTCCGCCCAGTTGAACAGGCCCGCCTGAAGGCCCGCGAAACGACCGGCGGTGTTGACGACGCCAAGCTGGCAGCCAGCGCCGAAGGAGGCGTGGTTCCAGGCACCGAGCTGGAGGCCCTGGAACTCGTTCTCGGCGTAGTTGGCGAAGCTGAGCTGGAAGCCGGCGGCGGAGCTGACGAGGTTCATGATGGCGGTGAGCTGGGCACCATTGACGCGCTCGCGAACGCGGCCAGAGATGCCGACGTCCAGGCCATTCAGGCGCTGGCAGTCGCCATAGACCAGGGAACCGCGAACACCCATGATGTCGGAATTCGGCGACGTGGGGATCTGGCCAGGCGCCCACGCGGAGATCTGGACATAGTAGTCAGGCTCGGCACCAAAGGCGCAGAACGACGTAATGACTGCGAGTAACATCATCAGTTTCTTCATTTTTTGACTCCTGTTGTTGTGAAAGGTCTTAAAAGTATACTCCAATTTTCAGAAAAAGGAAAGCTAAAAATTACGGGAAAAATCAGACTAGCGCCGCCCACTCGTCAAGGATCTTCTCGCTGCGCCCCTCCACACGGGCGACGATGCGGTTGAACAGCAGCGCCTCGGCGAAGTCGCGGTTGTGGACGAAACGCCGGCGCGAGCGCTGCGGCGGCTGTGAAAGACGCCGCACCGAATCCAGTGCCAGCACGGAAAGGAAGTAAATGGCCTTCGGCATCCTCAGGGCTCGCGACATGGTGCCCATGACCTCGCGGTTGCGTCCCTGGTTCGCCTTCGCCATCGCGGCGAATAGCACGGCCGCGCGCACCCCGTTCGAGATCTCCCCACCGTGCTTGCGCATTTCGGGCTCGACACGGTCGAGCGCGGCGAGGTACTTCCAGGTGGAGGCCGCGGCATCGGCGCCGGAAGACAGGAAGGCGTCGAGCTCGGGCAGCAGGTCGCCCAGCAGACCAAAATCGTGCATCATCCTGAAGGCCGCCTCGGAATGACCGTACGGGAACATCCGGAAGAGTTCCTCGCAGAGGCGCGGCACCGCGGCGGTGGTTATGCAACTGTGCAGCTTGCGGATTGCCTTCTCGGTCCCGCGCTCGATGCCGAAGTCGAGGCGGGAGGCGAACTTCACCGCCCGCAACATTCTCACGGGATCCTCGCGGAAGCGGATCATCGGATCGCCGATCGAACGGATAAGCTTCGCGTCGAGATCCTTCATGCCGCCAACCCAGTCGATCACCGAAAAGTCGCGAATGTCGTAGAACAGCCCATTGACGGTGAAGTCGCGGCGGTGCGCGTCGGTCTCGGGGGTGCCGAAGGTGTTGTCCTCAAGCGGACGCACCGAATCGTTCTCCATCATCTCGGCGGCGTGCTCGATGATCTCGCCAACGGTCTGCGAATTGCGCCTGAAAGTCGCAGTCTCGATGATCTTGGGATTCTCCCGCGTACCGAAGCGGATGTGCGCCAGACGGAACCGCCGGCCGATGAGCATGCAGTTGCGGAACAGCTTGCGCACCTCGTTGGGAGTGGCGCTGGTGCCGACGTCGAAGTCCTTGGGCTTGCGCCCAAGCAGCAGATCACGCACTCCGCCGCCCACAAGGTACGCGGTGTAGCCGCGGTCCTTGAGGCGGTAGAGCACCTTCAGCGCGTCGGGATCGATGTTCTTGCGGGAGATGCAGTGCTCGGCACGCGCGTAGACGACGGGAACGCGCTTGCGCGCGCCCCGCCCAGTCAGCTTGCTCAGGAAGGAGAACATTCTCACCTGAGGGAGATCTGGCCACTCTTAGCGAGCATCTTCGCCTCGACCGACTGAATCTCGGCAAACCCCTGCGAGCTGTGGGGGTTGAGGCCGTTGGAGGCCTCCATCGAGCTGTCGGCCTCGTTGTAGATCGTGGCCTTGAGCCCCTTGAGCGCCTCGAAGAAGATGTTGCCCTTGTAGAGCCCGAGGGTCACCTCGGCCGTCGCCTTGTCGGCCCACGTCTGGATGGCGGCGCGCGCAGCGCGGGTGGCGGGATCGTACCAGCGGCCATCGTAGATCTGGTCGCTGACAAGCTTCGAGAGCTGCTGGAAGAGCAGCGTGGAGCGACGGTCCATCACGCCTTCGTAGATGTACTTGAGGCCCCAGGAGAGCACTTCCATGCCGGGTGCCTCGTAGACGCCGCGGCTCTTGGTGCCGATGATGCGGTTCTCGAGCGCATGCTTCATGCCGATGCCATTGCGGCCACCGATCTTGTTGGCCTCGAGCATCACCTCGTAGGGCGTCATCTTCTTGCCGTTGATCGCAACACAGCGGCCCTTCACGAAGGAAAGCGTGATCTTCTCGACCTTGTTGGGCGCCTTCTCGGGCCACACGCCCATCGTCGGTTTGACGATGCGCATCGAGGTCTCCATCGCCTCGAGATCCTCCGCTTCATGGGAGAGACCGGCGAGGTTGGCGTCGGTCGAGTATTTCTTCTTCGTGCCAACGAACGCGGTGATGCCGCGCTTGGCGAGGAAGGCGACCATTTCGGTGCGGCCCGGGAACTTCTTGAGCAGGTCGGAATCGCGCCAGGGGGCATACACGCCGAACTTGGGGTCAATCACGTTGGTGTAGCGCTCGAAGCGCATCTGGTCGTTGCCGCGACCAGTGGCGCCATGGACGAGGACGGAGCAGCCGGCCTTCTTCATGGCGGGCAGCAGGGCCGCCACGGTGACGGCGCGGGCGATGCCGGTGGAGTTCCAGTAGCCGCCATCGTACATGGCCTGGCACTTGACGGTCTCAAAGCAGATGTCGGCCATCGCCGCGGTCACGTCGACAATCGTCGTCTCAACGCCGGTGGGGGCCATTTTCTTCTTAGTGTCGTTGGTGTCCTTCTCGTCCGGCTGGCCAACATTGGCGGAGAACGCCTTCACCTTCACGCCGGCGTCCTGGAGAACGCAGCAGATTGTCTTGGAATCGAGACCGCCCGATACACACACGCCGACGGTCTTTCCCTTGAGATCCTCTAGTTTCATAGTTATATAACCTTTCTGGTCGTTAAACCAAACGAAGATTATACCAAAAAACAAGCCACAGGGCAAGAAATGAATTGGTTTGGTTTGGTTTGGAACCCGCTACTTGCGAAGGCGCTGGAGGACGAAGGAACGGGCGGGGAGCAAATGCTTCCAGGCGAAGGCCTGCTCGTATTCGTCGCAGGGCTGCACCGGCACCCGGCTGCGCACCCCGTCGATGGTCGCCTCCGCCATTATCTTCAGCCCAGATTCGACATTGAACTCCCACGGCCGCGGCGAGATGACCGCGTCAATGAGATTCGACGGCGACGAAGCACGGTAGAACCTGACCGCAGTGCTGTCCACTAGCCTGACGCTGCCCGAGAAGCCATCCCTGCGCACCAGCACGACCTTGAACGGGGTAGAGCCACCCGTTCTGGCGGTGAATCCAGACTTCATCGCATACGCCTCGAACCTGGGCGCCGGCCGACGCACCCGCGCCCGGTAGAAATACCCCCTGCCGCCCTTGCCGGCGTCGTCACCCACCGAAAGCACGTATTCTCCAGCCGCGGGGAATTCCACCATGCACTCGGGATCGCACTCCGCCTGGATCACAGTGCCAAGATGCACCCCATTCGTCACGTCCGAAACCGAGGCCAGCTCCACACCATCCGCCGCACTCACCGACAGACGGGCGTCCAGCGGCGAACCCAGACGCCTCGCGAACACCTCGACTACGTACTTCCCCGCGTCTGGCACGCGGAAACGGTGACGGGCGACGTCTCCACCCGCATCGATTGAACCCGAGAACTCGGCTATCGCGGGCAGATCGGGCAGTTCAGACGAACCGGCTCCATAAATCCCCCTGGCGAATGGTCCCGCCACTCCGCTCAGCACCTCCAACGCATAGACGAAATCCGCCCGACCGCGGAAAAGATTGTCCCTCACCTCGACGCGGTAGACTCCGTCGCGCGGCGGCAGGAACACCACCAGCGGGTCTGGCCGATGCAAATCGTCGTCGGCGAACCGCACTTCGCGTCCATCCGGATCCAGTAGCCGCAGCGTCGCGTTGAAATAGCCAGGAACCGCATCGCCGATGAACGGCTGCAGCTCGCGGGCTATCATTCTGAAGGTGACCGGACAATCGGCGCGCAGCGAAACCTCGAAGCTATCGGTCTCGCCGGGCATGATCTGGCCGTTGAACACGCATGGGGTGGTCCCGCGCGGCAATGCCGCTCTCGGCTTTCGCGCCGGCGGCCGGTACAGGGGTTCGTCCAACGCCACGCTATCGCCGATGATGACCGGACGCGGCGCGGAAACGCCACCGCGCCCATAGAGACGGAAGTCGCGAACCCCCAGCGGAGCATCCGGCGCGACCTCGACCTCGATCAGGGCGGTCTGGCGCAGCGATGGGGAATCCTGCAGTGGATTACGGGGCACGTTGAGGAAACGCTCCACGATGGCGATACGGCGCGCATCCAGAGTTCCCAGCACCCGCCACCAGCGGTTGGAGCGCCACTCATCCACCCGCGCCTTCTGCGGGATCGCCGGCTCCTCCCTGTTTCCGGCGGCAATGCCGTCAAGCCACTTCACCAGATGCCGGCGCTGGTCGCCCGGCGGCGGCTGGAAGTTGGGCACAAGCTCGATCGACTTCACCTTCACGCCGGGGCCGGACACGATGCCGTCGGCAAGATTCCAGAAGAACTGCCCGCCGACCACCAGCGTGTTCACCGTTCCCCGGCGAAGATACGACGGATAGACGTATCCCACGTACGGCTCCGCCGCGAAGGCAGATGCCATGACCGCAACCGACAATATCTCCACTATGCGTTTCATGGTTTCCTGTTACGTCCCTTCTGTCTTTTAACCGAGGAATGGACCGGCGACGACTCGCGCGCGTGGACCTGGCTGCGGTAGAGACTCCATCCATTGTTGAGCCAGAACGAGACGCCGCACACCCACATGGCCGGCATCAGCAATTCGTGATTGCCGGAAATCTCCGCCACCATCACCACGGCGGAAAGCGGTGCGCGAATGGCGCTGGCCAGGAATCCGGCCATGCCCACCAGGGCGAATTCGGCGGGAGATATTCCCACCCACTCGGGGAGCAGCGCCTTGAAGAACAGTCCCGTGGCGGCGCCAAGCGAACAGCCGCACACGAGGGCGGGCGCAAAGACGCCTCCCGAACCGCCGGAACCGACGGTGAACGAGGTGGCGATCGCCTTGATGAAGAAGAACGCCAGGGGGAACAGCGCAGCGCCCAACGCCATCCCGCCATCCGAATGCGCCATGGCAAGGCACCGTTCCACCATGTGGTAGCCGGCGCCGCGAACATCGGGGAACCGCAGCGCGAGGGCGCCAACCACGATTCCACCCAAGGCCGCCTTCAACCATAGTGGCCATCCACGCCCCGAGAAGAAATGCTCCACGGCGCGAAAGAAGGCGATGTAGAACCGGGTACCGAACACCACCTCCATCGCGAGGGCGAAATACGGCAGCAGGTGCAACCCCTTCTCGAACTGGGCGGACGGCATCGAGAAGAGTGGATCCCAGCCCCAGAAACAGGCGAAGACGGTGTAGCTGAGCGTGGAGGCGATGAAGCTCGGCAGAATCGCCTCGTATTCGAGATCGCTGGAGGAATAGAAGATCTCGGCACCGAAGATCGCACCCGCCAGCGGGGCCCGGAAGAGCGCGGCAATGCCCGCACCGACACCGGCCGCGAGCAGAATACGCGCGGCATGGCGGTCAAGATGGAGCAGACGCGCCACTACCCGCGCACAGGCCGCGCCAAGCAGCGTGACCGGTCCCTCGTAGCCAGCCGAGCCACCGGTTGCCACGGTGAGCACCGAGGCTATGCTCTTGACCGGAATCACCGTGCGGGGGATATCCTCGTCCTGATGGAAGGCGCGAATGGCCGAATCTGTTCCGCGGGCATGCGAGATGCGCCCGAATCTGCCAATCACCAGCACTCCCGCCACCGCGCCGATTGCGGGCAGAACCAGCAGCAGCCAGGTGGACGTAACCCGGGAGGCCAGCGACGCGCCCGTCTCGATCATCCACTCGAATCCGGCCGTGACCGCGCCAGTCACGCATCCCAGCAGAGCCGCCTCAAGAAAGTATCTGCCAGTGCGGAAACTCATCCCCTTCCCCGAAAGGAAGAATCGGAAGGACCCTATCGACAGATTCCTGATCATCGCGGTAATTCGGGAGCGTCAGCCGCGCGAGGGAACCGTCCAGGTGCGGCCGCACATGTGACAGGTGATGTCAACCCGATCGGGCAATGTGACGCGCTCCGCCTCGGGCAGCGAAGCCAGCATAGCGGCGGCGCGCTCGGCGCTGCAGCGGCAGGCGAAGGAAAGCGGCGTGGTGCTGCGGATTTCCGCATGGGGCAGACCAAGCTTCGCGAGGATGGTGCGGGAGGCGGCCGCACCTGTGGCAAGCGCCCTGGCGGCGGCACCGCCACCGAAGAAGTCGGCCGTGGAGTCATAGACGGCGACGTCACCATCGGGCGGACATTCCACCGCGAGAGCCCGGGCGAAGAGCACCGCGCCCTCCTCGGTGCATCCAACCGCCACCGCGGTGCGCACCCGACGCTGCAGCGACTGGGAGAAATAGGCGTCAAGCGCCGACGCCAGGGCGTTCCTAGGCGGCAGTGCAGCGGCCACCGAGGCGCTGGACAGTATCGAGCCGGGAATCGAACGAATGACCTGCAGGGTGCCGGTGGCACCGAACAGCTCACGGTCTGACGGAATCCTGACCCCGTCGAAGTCGCCCAGCAGCTTCTTGTTGGTGTAGCCGCGCAACGTACCGGCACGCGTCATCTCCACGAGAAAGCCACCTATCGCGCCCGCGCAGTCCAGACGCAGCGTTACCGTCTCGTCCTCTTCGGAGAATTC
>JAZRXT010000116.1:0-11348 GCA_045600365.1 Kiritimatiellia bacterium
GATGCGCCACGAGGATCCAATCTGGAGCGAGGGATCGATGGAATGGGTCACGGACGGCGAGAAAAACGGCATCGTCGCCTTCACCCGCACGCTCGGGGAGCGCAGGATGCTCGTCGCGGCCAACCTCACGAATGCGCCGGCCGACGGAGGTCCGGTCATCGGGCGGCTCTCTTCCTGGGAATACGTAGTGCGTCCGATGACGAATGCGCTGGCGCGCGAGGTCGAGTCGTCAGCCCGCGACGCAATTTCAGACTAAAAAGAAAGGTTAGAATAAGATGAGCGTAAAGCTCTCCCGCCGAAACTTCCTTGTGGGAACTTCCGCATTTTCCCTAGGTACGATTGCGAATCCCGTCCCCGCCGCCCCGAAGCCGAACCTCCGCTTCGGCGTGCTGAGCGACATCCACGTCACGGACTGGACGTCGGCGGAAATCTTCCGCAAGACGCTGCGGTATTTCCGCGACGGTATCGTTGTGTCTTCCCTGCTGGGAATGGCTGTCAATGCCGCCCCCACGGTTTCCATCGACGGCGGGCGGCAGCTTTTCGTCGATGACTACGTGGTGGAAACGGCGAACGGCGTGGTGCGCCACTGGAATGCGCCGATCAAGCATCTTTCGCCGGTGCTGCGGCCCACGTCACCAGATGGGACGCGCGAGGGGGGATGTGCGGTGGCGACCGACGGCGGACTGTGGTGGGATCCGGTGATCCGCAGATACCGGCTGTGGTATGAGTCCGACTGGGCGGGCAATCTGCGCTATGCGCAGTCCGCTGACGGGATCTCGTGGGAACGGCCCGATCTCGGCGTGGTGAAGGGTACCAACCGTGTATTCTCCGACAAGGAGGAGACTATCGCCCACTCCCTCGACAGCTGGAGCGTCTGGCCGAACTATCAGGCGGAGAATCCCTACTCCGACTGGAAGATGCTCGTCTCGGCTCCGGGCGGAACGACTACCGACACGCTCTTCTCCTCTGCCGACGGGCGTTCGTTCACGCGTCTGGGCGTGGCTGGCTACAGCGGCGACCGCACGACCATGCACTACGATGCCATTCTCGGCAAGTGGGTCTTCTCGCTGCGCGACTTCCGCGGTGAGTGGTGCGGGAAGGGCGTGGGCCGGTCGCGCCGGTTCCATGCGCAGGACTCTTTCGTTCCTGCCCAGGTCCCGTATGGGTGGAACCGTCCCGATGGCCTCGCGAAGGACAAGCCGGCGCCGGCGATGACTGCTCCCGAGCTGTGGAAGGAGCTGGAGCTCGATTTTGGTCCGAACGGTTCGCTCTACAACTTCGATGCCGTGCCCTACGAGTCGCTGATGCTCGGGGTGATGGAGGTGCTCCACAACACGAAGCGCGACAACTGGGACAGCGAATGCGCCGGCCTCCCGAAGCAGACCTCGCTGCGCTTCGCCTTTTCGCGAGATGGCCGCACCTATACGCCCGCGCCTGACTCCGCGATCAAACCCTGTGGCTGGGGGTCGGGCAAGTGGGACACCGGCTATCTTTCCGCACTGGGCGGCATCTGCGTCGTCGGCGAGAAGACGATGCGCTTCTACTACTCCGCGCTCCGCGGCGACGCCGAGAAGCGCCACGAGAAGGTGGGCCGCCAGCCGATGCACCGCCAGGGAATCTACTACAACGGCGCAATCGGTTACGCCACCATGCGTCGCGACGGCTTTGCGGGCATGGTGGCGGATGGTGTGGGCGAAATCGTCACCAAACCGCTCGCGTTCACCGGCTCGCACCTATTCGTGAATGCCGAATGCCTCTATGGCGAAGTGGCGGCGGAGGTCCTTGATGCCGCCGGCAGGGTGCTGCCCGGATATTCGGCGGTGGACTGCCGGGGGCTCAAGTTCGATGATTCGACGAAGACCGAGCTTGTGTTCGGCAAGGACGGGCGGCGGCTGCCGAAGGGTGACGGACTGCGCATACGCTTCAAGCTGCACTGCGCGACTCTGTATTCGTTCTGGGTTTCGCCATCGTCCCGCGGAGAATCACGCGGATATGTGGCGGCGGGTGGTCCCGACTACCCCGGTCTGCGCGATCAGTGACGAGGAATCCATACTTTACAACTTCGGCTCGGTTTTGGTATAATATACCTATGAAAAGATTTTTTGCAATTGTCGTTCTCTGCTTCGCAGTCGTAGCCGGTGCGAAGGACGCATTGCTTTCCGACTGGGAGTTCCGCAAGGATGGCGAAACGGCGTGGCGGAAGGTAGAGGTGCCGCACGACTGGGCGATTGAAGAGGCGCCGATCAGGGACGCATGCCCGCATCAGGGCAATCTGCAGTTTGCAGGGAAGGGACGCTATCGTTGCCGGTTAGATGGCTTTGCGCCTCCGCCGGGAGGCAGAACCTACCTCGACTTCGATGGCGTGATGTGCCGCAGCGAGATATTCCTGAACGGCGAAAGGGTGGGGGGAACGCCCTTTGGCTATACGAGCGAGGTGATCGACATTACCGACCGGCTCAAGCCGGAGGGGAATATCCTCGAAGTCACAGCCGAGAACGTGCCGCACTCTTCGCGCTGGTATCCCGGTAGCGGCATCTTCCGCGAGGTGAAGGTTCGCGTTGTGCCCAGAAACCACGTGAAGCCGCGCACGCTCTTCATCCGCACGGTAGATGCAAACGAGAAGTCAGCCACTGTCGCCGTCTCGTTCGAGTGGGCTGGCGGCGCGTCGAACTACGCCTCCACCGTCGCGAATCCGCGTCTATGGTCGCCGGAGACGCCCCATCTCTACGAGCTGGAGCTCTTCGGCGAAAAGTTCCGCTATGGCATTCGCAAGGCCGAGTTCATTCTCAGGGCGGTTGACGCGAAGGGGAACTTCTGCCCCACTGCGAAGCTGCCAGTTGAGCTGAAGGTCACGGGCGGCTGGCGCATCGTGGCGGTAGGCAACGGCGATGCCTCAGACCATTCGCCATCGCTTGGCGTCAGCCGGGTGAATCTCTTCAATGGGCTCGCGCTAGTGGTTGTCGACAAGCGCGGCAACGGTTCAATTCACGGAGGTATGCAATGAGACTGCAATTCAGATTGTCAGGCATGTGCCTTGTCGCCGCGCTGACTGGCATGGGAGCGGATCCAGATTCCATGGAGATGCGCACGGGCGAGATCTTCGGCGAGCCAGTGGTGTTGGCGGCCGCTCCGTCGGAGGCGATGGGGCTTGCGCGCGAGGGCACGAAGCTCTACACCGGCGCCCGGAATGTGCTGCGAGTGTACGAGACTGCTGACGACGCGCTCCATCCCCGTCTTCTGGGCGAGGTTACCGTTCCCAATGGCGCGCATGTACGCCAGCTGGCGGTGCGGGATGGTCTGGTTGGCATTAGTGCCCGCGAGGGACAGGTGATGTTCTTCGACTTCTCCGATCCGGCGCACCCGCGCTTCCTTTCCCGCTACGACTGCTGCGAGCTGGCAACCGGCATCGACTTCGGCGGAAACGTCTGTTTTTGCGGACAGCGCAACTATGGCGTCGAGTTCATCGACGTGAGCGACCCCGCGCATCCGGCTCACATCGCGATGCGCAAGACGGACGAGTCGCAGAGCGTTCTCTATCGCGATGGCTATTGCTACTCAGGCGAATGGCACTCGGGGCGCGTGACCGTTTTCGACTGCCGCGACATGTCGAAGATCTCCAAGGTCGCCTATCCCGAGCTGCATGGCCAGGGCGACGGCCTGTGGCTTGACGGCAATCTGCTTTTCGCCGCCACCGGCCACCATTCGAAGAACCGCCCCACCGCTGGTTTGCGCACCTATGTGCCCGAGGATCTGGTGAAATACAGCTCTGGCAGGAAAGTGGAGGGCGCTGGTGCGGGTCACGGCATGGACATTCTGGATGTCAGCGACCCCGCTCATCCGAAGCATCTCTCGCGTGTGGACTATCCCCCGTACTACAGTCGTGGAAACGACTTCTGGACAGCGCGCGCGAGTGGTCGGGGCGCTCTCGTGTTCGCCGCCCAGGCCTACAACGGAGTGTTCGCCGTCGACGTCTCCAACCCATCGGCCCCGCGCGTGCGCGACCGCCTGACCCTGCCGTGTGGTACCCGCAAGGGTGCGCCGAGCGCGGCGATCGGCTCAGTGGCGGTGGGCGACGGCGTGCTGTATGTGGCCGCCCACGAACACGGCGTGCTCGCGGTGCCGGCAAAGGGGGCGAAGACGCAGGTCTTCCGCCGCGGAATTTCGCCCAAACGCCCTGACTACCGTGAACAGTATCCGAATGACGATGCGCATTTCGTGCGATGGCTGCCCGACCGTCGCGGCCAGGTGCGTGGCGTTGCTGTCAAGGGCGACCTCGTCTTCGCGGCCTGCGGCGACGCCGGTCTCTACGCGCTGCGAGTGAAGGACGACGGGCTGTGCACGGTCCGTCGCGTACCGGGGATCGACCAGGCATACGACGTTGACCTGAAGGGCGACCGTCTGGTATCCGCCGAGGGCCTGCGAGGCTGGGCGTTCTATCGCATCGGTTCGGACGGGGCGCTTACCGAGGATGCGCGCGTGCGGCGCTCGCCCGAGGGGAAGGATTTCGGGTTCTGGGCCTGGATGCCGTCGACCGAGTGGTCGGTCCTCTCACCGCGGAACGGAAGCTATCTGCTTATGGACACGGCGGACCGGACGCGGCCGAAGCTGAAGGCGTTGCTGCCAGTGCGTGCGCCCGGATGGAGCAAGTACATGCCCGACCGTCTGCTGCAGGACCGCTGGCTGTGCTGGAACATGGGCAACACCGCGGCGGCATGGGTAGACGTTACGGCGCCGACCGTTGGGAAATACAAGATGGACATCGTGCAGAGCGAGCCGAAGTACCGGGGTGGACCTACCACCGGGTGCTGTGTGCTCGGAGATGCTGCGTTCTTCGTGCGGGGGGCGAGCTATTCGATCTACCCGCCGGGAGAATTCACCGAGGAGACGTTTCCGCTTCATGCCGCCAACCGGAAGTTCATGACAGGCATCCCGCGCACCGACGGACGGCATCTGCTGCTTTGTGACCGTGTTGGTCGCCATGTTGCCTTCTACGATGTGGCCAATCCCAAGAAGCCGGTCCTGCTATGGGACGCGGCGGTGTCGGGCAATCCTGACTCAGGCGCGGTGGTGGATGGACGCGCGTTCATCCCGTGCGGGTATCAGGGACTCCTGATGAGCAAGGCGGCCACCAAATAGTCAGTAAAAAGGAGTCAGGGAAAATGAAGTCTATGACAATGAACAGAAGAGGATTTCTTGGCGGCGTGATCGCCGTCGGTGCCCTGCCGTACATCGGCAAATGCGCAAGTGCGCGTAAGTTCTTCGGCGACAGGGTGCGCCTTGCGTGCGTGGGTATCGGCCAGCAGGCATGGAACGACATCCAGGCGTTCCAGAGCACGGGTGTCGCCGAGATCGTTGTCCTATGCGACACCGATCTCGAGGGCACGCAGTGCGCGCCTGCGCGCAAGAGGTATCCGAATGCGCGGCTCTACACGGACTTCCGGAAAATGCTCGACAAGGAGGCGAACAACATCGACGCGGTGGCTGTGATGAACCCCGACTTCTCCCACTTCCCGGCGCTGATGGCGGCGATGAAGCTGGGACTCGCGGTCTTTTCCGAAAAGCCCCTGGCCCACACCTTCGAGGAGTGCGAACTCCTGATGAAGGCGGCTGCGAAGTATGGTGTTGTCACGCAGATGGGCAACCAGGGCCACTCCGGCGCGAACTACTGGCAGTTCAAGCACTATGTCGAGAACGGGATCATCGACCCCTCGAAGCTCACTAAGCTCGTTGCCCACATGAACATGCCGCGCCGCTGGCACAAGTGGAACGGCAAGGTCTCGGCGTTTCCGTCCGGCGAGAAGGCACCCACACCGATTGAATGGGACACCTGGCTCGGCACCGCCTCCTACCACGAGTACTCGAAGGACTACGTGCAGGGCGAGTGGCGCAGCTGGTATGATTTCGGCAATGGCTGCCTGGGCGACTGGGGTGCGCACACGATGGACACGATGCACCGGTTCTTCCGTCTGGGGCTGCCGACGGAAGTGCAGATCAAGGATGTCGGGGGATGGAATCCCTTCGTCTTCCCGATGCAGGACACGCTCACCTTCAAGTTCGCCGCGAACGACAGCCGTCCCGCAATCGACCTCGAGTGGTACGAGGGCGTCAATAACATCCCGAAGCTGCCCAAGGGCTACATTCCGCAGGCCTGGGGCAAGGACATCCCCGCAGCGAAGGGTTCGACCGCCGATCAGGTGAAGTCTATCTCGCCCGGCAAGTTCTTCTACCTCAGTGACGGCACGGTCTGGCAGGGTGGTTCGCACGGCGCGTCAATCTTCCGCAGCGGCACCGACAAGAAGGTGCCCGAGTATCCCAGGGCCGGCAGCGACCACTACAAGAACTTCCTGCTCGGCGTGATGGGCCGGGAGGAGACGCGCAGCCCGTTCTCGGTCACGGGGCCGCTTTCCGAGGTCTTCTGCCTTGGCTGCATTGCGCAGCGCCTGAACCGCAGCTTCAAGTTCGACCCCGTGGCGAAGCAGGTCGTCGGCGACGACGAGGCGAATGCGCTGCTCAAGGGTTCGAAGGGAACTCCCCGCAAAGGCTGGGAGGAGTTCTATATTGTTTGATTGTTCGATTGTATGATTGTTCGATTGTATGATTGTATGATTGTTCGATTGTTCTATTGTCTGAAAGGAAAACACAAAATGAAGAAACTGTTGTTTGTTGTGGCTCTGGCCGTTGGGTCGGTTGCTCTTGCCCAGGTGCCGTTCAAGATCGGCGTTGCCGGGTTTACGTTCTGCAAGAAGTCCATTGACGAGACGCTTCAGATCATGCAGAAGGCGGATGTACACTACCTCTGCGTGAAGGACTTCCACCTCAAGTACAGCTCGAGCGATGCCGAGATTGCGGCGTTCAAGGAGAAGTGCGCGAAGTACGGTGTAGTGCCGTACGGGCTCGGGCCCCTCTACACCAAGGACGTCTCCCAGCTGCGCCCCTATTTCGAGTTTGCCAAGCGCATGGGCGTGAAGACGATCGTGGGCGTACCGTACGATCCGACTGACGAGAAGGACTCCTGGAGCAAGCGCAAGGGCTCGCGCAAGCAGCTTGAGGAGGTCGACAAGCTCGTCAAGGAGTTCGACATCTGCTACGCGATCCACAACCACGGGCCGCACTCGCCGAACATGTTTCCTGACGTCGCCTACGGCTGGGAACTAGTCAAGGACCTCGACAAGCGCGTCGGCTTCTGCATGGACGTCGGCTGGGAATGGGGTTCCGACCGCGATCCTGTCGAGACGATCCGCCAGCACGGCGACCGCATCCACGACATCCATCTGAAGAACTTCCGTGCGACGCCGGCCAAGCCCGGCAAGGGCGGGTTCCCGCGCAACGGCCAGATGATGAACTTCGAGACCGTGCCGATGCCGCGTGGCAACATCGACTACGTCAAGGTATTCACTGCGCTCGCCGAGGCCGGCTATACGGGCGTCTGCTCGCTCGAGTACGAGCGCGATTTCACCGACAACCTGGCGCCCATTGCCGAGTCGATCGGCTATGCGCGTGGTGTCGCCGACGCCATCAAGGTGAAGGCGAAGATGATGCCCGTGCCGGCCGGTGCCAACACGCTCACCGATGCCGAGAAGGCCGAGGGCTTCGAGCTCCTGTTCGACGGCGTAAATCTGCCGGCGGACACGTTCGTTGGCTGCAAGGAGAAGTGCGAGCGCTTCCCGCAGAAGGGCTGGTTCGTGAAGGACGGCTGCCTCACGATGCGACCGGTGAACGGCATTGCCGATGGCAAGTGGTTCCCGCTGCCGCCCGAAGACCAGAAGCTCGGCGGCGGGGGTGACATCTGCACAATCCGTAAGTACCGCGACTTCGACTTCAAGTTCGACTTCCGTCCCACCGAGGCGGCGAATTCTGGCGTCAAGTACTTCTTCGACGAGAAGCTCAACAAGGGTACGTGCGAGGAGTACCAGGTGCTGGACGCGGCGCACCCCGATTCGACGAAGGGCCGCGACGGCAACCGCCGCGTTGCCGCGCTCTACGACCTGATCCCCGCCAATGCCGAGAAGGTCGTGAAGCCCCTTGGCCAGTGGAATTCAGGCATGATCGTCTCGAAGGGCAACATTGTCGAGCACTGGCTCAATGGCGTCAAGGTACTCTCCTATGAGCGCGGCTCCCAGGCGTTCCGCGAGGCGGTCAAGGCCTCCAAGTACGCGACGTGGGGCAAGGACGCCGCCGGCAACGACCAGCCCTGGGGCGAGCTTCCCGAGGGACGGCTCCTCCTGCAGGACCACAGCGATTCGACGGTGTCGTTCTGCAACCTCAAGGCCAAGGCGCTCTAGTCGGTAACGGCGCATGATAGACCTTGAAGAGCTTCGCATAGACCCCGCCTGTGTGGCGAGGGTGTCGCCGGCGTTCGCGATGCGCCGCCTGGTGCTGCCGCTTTCAATTGTCGGCGGCGAGTTCCAGGTGGCGGTTGCGTCCGACTGCGATCCCAATGTGGTCCAACTGCTTGAGCGCGAGCTCGGAATGCCGGTGCACGCCGTCAAGGCGGATGCCGGTCAGCTTCGTCTTGCCCTGCTCAAGTACTACGGCGAGGCTCGGGGCGCATCTGTCGCCGCGACGGGCGGGGCGGCCAGCGATCCAGTGGCCGAGGTCGAATCGCTCCTGCGAACCGCCGCACTGCGCGGTTCCAGCGACATCCATCTGGATCCTGGCAGGGATGGCGTGAGGGTGCGCTTCCGCACCGATGGCGAGCTCGAGGATGTGAAGACGCTACCCCCAGAGCTGCAGGGCGCCGTGGTAGGGCGCCTAAAGGTGATGGCGGGGCTGGATATTGCCGAACGCCGTTCGCCGCAGGACGGCGCCTTCGGCTGGCGCTGCCCGCCATCCGTCGCCTCGGCGCACGTTCCCGCGCTTGATGTGCGCATGGCCACCCTGCCCGTGCGCCATGGTGAGCGCGTCACGCTTCGTCTGCTCGAGGCCGACTCCGAACGCCTGGCGCTGAATGCGCTCGGCTTCTCGCCCGAACAGGAGGCATCCTTCAATCAGGTGCTGGAGCGTCCGCATGGGCTGGTGCTGCTTACCGGACCCACTGGCAGCGGTAAGACCACGACGCTCTATGCGTCGATTCGTCGTCTGCTCGAACGCCGGCCGCTTAACATCCTCACCGTGGAGGATCCGATCGAGTACGAGATCCAGGGGGTGGCGCAGGCGGAGGTGGATGCTTCGGACAAGGTTAATTTCTCCAAGGCGCTTCGTTCGCTTCTGCGGCACGATCCCGATGTGGTGATGATTGGCGAAATTCGCGACGCCGAGTCGCTGGATACCGCGGTCAAGGCGGCCCTGACCGGGCATCTTGTCCTTTCCACTCTGCATGCCAATGACGCGGTGGGAGCGGTAACGCGCATGTCCGACATGGGGCTGGAGCGTCATCTGGCAGCCGCCGTCCTTCGCCTCGCCGTTGCCCAGCGGCTGGTGCGAGCCCTTTGTCGACGCTGTTGTGTGGAGGATGTGCCGACAGTCGCAGAGACCGCTACCATGGGGCTGGGCGAGGGGGCGAGGGTGTATCGTCCGTCCGGGTGCCTCTACTGTGCCGGCAGAGGACGCCGTGGCCGCACCGGACTTTTTGAGTTCTTCGTTCCCGACGCCGAGATTGCGTCGTTGATCGCGGCGGGTGCACCGGCCGGCGAATTGCTGTCCGCCGCGAGGGAGAAGGGTATGCACTCGCTTCTTGATGACGCCCGCGCCAAGTGTCTGGCTGGTGTCATCGCCCCTGAGGAGGCGATGGGCGTCATTGGCGGAGGTTGCTGATCGTGGCGCGGTTCCTCGTGAGGGCAGCGGATGCCGCAGGGGGGCGGCGTGAGTTCTGGCGCGAGGCAACCAGCCGGGCCGTTCTTGACGCGGAACTGCGCACGGAGGGGCTGCTGCCGCTTTCGGTGGATGAGTTGCCTGATCCCAATGCGTTGCCGCCGCGGTGGCATCCTGCCTGGCTGGTGCCGATGACGTCATTCGTCGTCGAGATCGGGTTTCGTCAGCTCTCGTCGATGCTGAAGAGCGCCCTGCCGGCGGTGGCGGCGCTGGAAACCGTGTCCGAGCAGGGCAGGAACGTTAGTTCCCGTGCCGTGTGGCGTCGGGTCCGCGACCATGTGCTCTCTGGCGTCTCCGTGGCGGATGCCTTTGATGCGGAGCGCCGGTATTTTGGCGAACTGAGTGTACGTCTGGCGGCGGTGGGCGAGCGTAGCGGCGAGTTGGACAAGTGTCTGCTGCGGGCCGCCGACCAGCTGGAGTCTCGCCGCAATCTGCGCACGACGACCATCAATGCCTTTCTCTATCCGGCGCTGGCGGTGCTGGTGACGATAGGTGTAAGCGTGTTTCTCGTGACGGCGGTGATTCCGAAGATAGCGGACTTCCTGGTTTCGAGCGGGGCCGAGCTGCCGGGGATGACGAAGATGTTGGTTGATGTGTCGGCATGGACAATGGCGAACGCGGTGCCGCTGGTTCTCGCGCCGGTGGTGGTGGCTGCGTTGTGGCTGGTGGTGCGCACTTCGGCGAAGGGCGCGGAGCTGGAGGATGCGCTGTTGCTGAAGCTGCCGGTGAGCGGAAGCATTCTGCGGCTTTCGGCCACGGCGTCATTCGCGCGGGCGATGCAGTTGATGTGTGAGAGTGCGCTGCCGCTGGTGGACGCGCTGGGGGTGGCGTCGAAGCTTTCGTCCAATCGCCGGCTCCGTCGGCGCATTGAGGTGGTGCGCGACATGGTGCTGCGGGGCACGACGGTGTCGGACGCCCTTGCCACGGCGAAGGAGTTTCCGCCGATGCTGGCGAGAATGGCGTCGGTGGGTGAGCGCACGGGATCGCTCGGGGAGTCCTTTGGCGAGACGGCGCGCTATCACGAGATGATGCTGGGGGTGGCGGTGAAGCGGTTTGGGACGCTGATCGAGCCGGCACTCATCTGCGTAACCGGCCTGATCGTGGGCTTCGTCTACATTGCCTTCTTCATGGCGATCTTCGCTCTGGCCGGTGCCGCTGGGTAATAGGTTGCCAATTTTGCATTGTTTTGTTATAATGATCAAGTGGATACGCATGTGCAGTCAGGAATTGAAATGGCAGAGAAACTTTTAAAGACGAAAAAGGTCATGAGGGGAGGGACGCGCTCCTGCGCGTCCGCAACCGATGGTACGGACATTGTCGTTGTCGGCAGCTACAAGGCGCGGCAGCTTGATTGGATCAGAAAGAACGGCGTCTACAACTGGCCGGTTCGGGAAGGTGACGGGTTTACGCCGGAGCAGTTCGCGCAGATCAGCGAACTGTGGCTGTACGCCAATGCGAAGAGCGAGCGGCATGTCTTTTCCGCCGCGTTCATCGGAAAAATGACGGTGGCGGAATTCCGTGCGGCATATCCGACGTAT
>JAZRXT010000117.1:0-6316 GCA_045600365.1 Kiritimatiellia bacterium
CGCAGGTCGCCTACCGCGAGACGATCACGACTTCGGTCGAGAGCGAGTACAAGCACGTCAAGCAGTCCGGCGGCCGCGGCCAGTACGCGCACGTCTGCCTGCGTCTCGAGCCCCAGGAGCCCGGGAAGGAATTCGAGTTCCACAACGAGGTCAAGGGCGGCGTCATCCCCACCGAGTACATCCCGGCGGTCGAGAAGGGCGTTCGCAAGGCACTCGAGAGCGGTCCTCTCGCCGGCTTCCCGGTGGTGAACTGCAAGGCGACCGTCTACTTCGGCTCCTACCATGAAGCCGACTCGAACGAATTCGCGTTCATCACCTGCGCGATGCAGTGCTTCAAGCAGGGCTTTCTCAAGGCGAAGCCGCAGCTGCTGGAGCCGATGATGGACGTTGAGGTCGTGGTTCCCGAGCAGTACATGGGCGCGGCGAACGGTTCCATCAACCAGCGGCGCGGACGCGTCGAGGGCATGGACGAGCGCGGCGGCATGAAGAGCATCAAGGCCACGGTTCCGTTGGGCGAGATGTTCGGCTACTCCAACGCCATCCGTACCGTGACCCAGGGGCGCGGCACCTTCACGATGATCTTCAAGCAGTACGAGCCGGTCCCGGCCTCGATTGCCAAGACCGTCATCGAGAAGCGCGTCAAGGAAGGCAAGGTTCGCCAGACCGCCGAGTAATCGGTCAGGCACCAAGCCAAAGGAAAAGCCGTCCCGCGAAAGTGGGGCGGCTTTTTCGTTCGTCTGCCGCCGATGTTTTCCCCTTTGCGGTTTTTGCTATAATTCGCGGAAGATTTTTGATATAATATGGGCATGCTAGATTTTACTCCATCCCAGAGACGTACCATTGCCGCCGGTATTACCGTTGTCGCGGTGACGGTTATTGGCGCCTTCGTACTCCTACTCGGCTGGACCATGATGAGGTTCCTCTCTTTCGCCTCATCCGCCATCGTGCCAGTCGTACTAGGGCTGTTCCTGGCCATGCTATTCAAGCCGTACTACAACTTTCTCGTGCGACGCCTGCGCAATCCCACGCTGTCCCTGCTGGCGCTATTCCTGAGTCTTGCCCTGCCGCTCGGACTGGTCGTCTGGTTCGGCGGCTCGATGCTTGTCGAGCAGATCATGCACTTCACGCGCAGCGCGCCCACGGTGGTGACGCGCCTCAGCGACTGGGTCAATTCCCAGTTCCCCACCGCACAGTCCCTGCTCTCACAGTGTGGCGTCCAGCCGGACCAGCTGCAGATGATGTTCCTCACCGACCCCGAGCGCTTCTCGCGCGAGCTGGTCTCGGAACTCGGCTCGGTGTATGGGGCGGACGCCGTCAAGGTCGGCGTCGGGGCGATCAAGTATCTGAGCGTCCTCGGATCCATCCTGGTGTCGGTGCTGTTCTTCGTCTACTTCCTGCTGCGGCCGGATATGCGTGGGACCGACTGCGTGCGCCATCTGCCGTTCCTCAAGGACGAGACGCGCTCCTTCGTGGCGCGCCAGGTAGACTCGTTCATCGACATCCTGGTCAATTTCTTCCGGCGCCAGGTGATCATCTGTCTGATCGAGGGCGTACTCTACGGGACGGGCTTCGCGCTGGTCGGGCTGCCCTACGGCTTCCTCCTCGGCTTTCTGCTAGGGGTGCTCAACCTGGTGCCGCTCTTCGGCACCGTGGTCTGCATGCCGCTCGCGATTCCGCTCGCCTACTTCGGCGACGACGGTGGAATGTTCTGCCTGATCGGCGTGCTGGCGGTGTGGATCACCGGGCAGTTCCTCGACGGCTACTTCATCACCCCGAAGATCCAGGGCGACAGCACCGGCCTCGGCTACGCCGGGGTGATCTTCAGCTTCTTCTTCTGGGGCGTCGTGTTCCATTCGCTGCTGGGCCTGCTGCTCGCGATTCCGCTCTCGGCCTTCTGCGTCGTGTTCTGGCGCGCCTTCCGCGAGCGCTACGTGAGGGGCGTGATCTGATTTCCGCGGGACTGCTTCGGCCATGCTGCGATACACGGTTAGACGTCTCCTGGAGCTGATCCCCACCACCATCGGGATCCTGCTGCTCACCTTCGTCCTCTTCCACGTGGTGGGCGGTTCGCCAGCTGAGGTTGTGCTGGGCAAGAACGCCACCAAGGAGTCGATCGCCGCCTTCAATCACCGCTACGGCTACGACAAGCCGCTGATCGTCAACACTCGCCCGCGCGAGAGTTTCTTCGACTCGCAGTTCTTCAATTTCACCACCATGCTGGCGAAGGGCGACTTCGGAATGTCCACCGAGTACGACGAGCCGGTGTCGTCCATCCTCCGCCGCGGCGTCGGGCCCTCGCTTTCGCTCACAGTGCCGATACTCGTGGGCGGCACGATCGTCGCGCTGTCGCTGGCGCTGCTGTGCGCCGCGTTTCGGGGCGGCGCCTTCGATCGCGCGGTGCTGGTAGGGTCGACCGTGCTGATGAGCGTCAACTACGTGGTGTGGGTGCTGGCCGGGCAGTTCCTGCTGGCATTCAAGGCGGGTCTCTTCCCGATCTGGGGCTACGAGAACTGGACCTACCTCCTGCTGCCGGTGGCGATCGGCATCGTCTCGGGCCTCGGCGTCGACGTGCGCTTCTTCCGCACTGCGGTGCTGGACGAGATCTACAAGCCCTACGTGCGCACCGCCGAGGCGAAGGGACTTTCCCGCACCGCGGTGCTGGTGCGCCACGTGCTGCGCAACTCGCTCATCCCGATCGTCACCTACGTGGCGCTTTCGATCCCGTATCTTTTCACCGGCTCGCTGATGCTGGAGAGCTTCTTCGGCATCCCCGGGCTGGGCAACGTGTCGATCAACGCCATCCATTCCGCCGACATGGCGGTGGTCCGCGCCGTGGTGGTGCTGGGTGCGCTGTTGTACCAGATCGTCAACCTCTTCACCGACCTCGCCTACGCCTGGCTAGACCCCAGGGTGCGCCTGGGATGACCCCCGAAAAGAAAGGAACAAAATGAAAAAGAACCTAGCTCTCTGCACTGTCGCCCTGTGCGCCGGCATCGCCCTTGCCGACACCGCCACGGTGAAGATGCTCCCCGGCGAGGGATGGTGGGGCGCGGCGAACTTCTTCGGCACCAATATGCCGTTCACCGCCTCCACCGACCTCAAGATCGATCTGCGCCGCCAGAACTACCACAACCAGTGCGCATCGTTCCTCTGCTCCAGCGCCGGACGCGTCCTGTGGGCCGACGCCCAGAGCACGATCACCATCCGCGACGGCGAGATCACGATGGACGCCGATTCCGCGGTCGAGGTGGAGTCCTTCGGCAAGAACCTGCCCGACGCCTACCGCGGCGCGATGCGCCGCCACTTCCCCGCCTCCGGGCGCACCCCGCCCGAGCTCTTCATCTCCGCTCCCCAGCTCAACACCTGGATTGAGCTCACCTACCACCAGAACGAGAAGGCGGTGCTCGCCTACGCGCAGTCCATGCTCGACAACGGCGTACCGCCGGGCGTGATCATGATCGACGACACCTGGCAGGCCGGCTACGGCGACTGGCGCTTCGAGTCCTCCCGCTTCCAGAACCCCCGTGCGATGATGGACCGCCTCCACGCCATGGGCTTCAAGATCATGCTCTGGATGTGCCCGTATGTGGGTATGGACCTGCCCGCCTTCCGCCGCGTCGCCTGGGGCGTCAACCCCGATGACGTGCGCGGCTACCCCGCCACCGGCGGCTTCCTCGCCCCGAAGGGCACCCGCCGCGGCGGGCGCCGCACCGCAGCGCGCCCCTGCGAGTGGTGGAACGGCATCTCCGCCTTCCTCGACTTCTCCCACCCCAACGCCAACGCCTGGTTCACCGAGACGCTCGACGGCCTCGTGAAGGACCTGGGGGCGGACGGCTTCAAGCTCGACGGCGCCGACCTCACCGCCTACGATCTGACGGTCTGCGACGCCAACGACCCGAAGGCGACCAACGGCTCCCTCAACAACGGCTACGCCGCCTACGCGCTCAAATATCCCTACAGCGAGATCCGCAACCTCTGGCGGATGCAGCAGATGCCCGTGGTGGTGCGCCTCCACGACAAGCCCCACCAGTGGGAGGCCCTGCACCGCATTGTCGCCGATATGATCGCCGCCGGTCTCATCGGCCAGCCGTTCATCTGCCCCGACATGGTAGGCGGCGGCGAATGGACCACCTTCATCCCCGGCTCTCCCTTCAACCCCGACCTCTTCGTGCGCAGCGCCCAGATCCACGCGCTCTGCCCGATGATGCAGTTCTCCGCCTCGCCCTGGCGCGTCCTCGACGCCGAGCGCCAGCGCATCGTGCGCGACGTGGTGGCGCTCCGCCAGAAGTTCGCGCCGATGTTCGTCGAACTCGCGCGCAAGGCGGCCAAGGACGGCGAACCGATCCTGCGCTCGCTCGAGTACAACTTCCCAGGCCAGGGCTACGCCGCCATCACCGACCAGTTCATGATGGGCGAGGAACTCCTGGTTGCGCCGCAGATGGCAGACGCCAAATCGCGCACCGTCATGGTCCCGCCCGGCAAGTGGAAGGCCGACGACGGCTCCGTGGTCGAGGGGCCGGCCAAGATCACGGTCTCTACCCCGCTCGAGCGCCTGCCGCATTTCACGAAGGTTCACTGAGTTGCGCGAACTCCTTTCCAGACTCAGCACCGCCGGGCGCATCTGCCTCGTCGTCATCGCCGCGTATTTCGCCACGGCGATGTATGGCGAGGTGCAGTACCGCCTCGCCCGCGCCCGCGACACCGTGCCGGCCTACAACGTGGTGCGCGAGGACTGCCGCTACCTGCCGCCGCTGTCGCGCGCCGAGTCCGGCGATCGGCGACTGTTCCTACTGGGTACAGACAATCTCGGGCGTGACGTTGCGTCGCGCCTGGTGCAGGGTTCGCGCATTGCCTTCCACGTGGGGATAATGACCTCGCTCATCGCCATCCCCCTCGGCGTCTTCCTCGGCCTCGTCGGCGGGTACTTCGGCGGCAAGGTCGATTCGCTGGTGGTCTGGCTCTGCGCCACCGTCGCCTCCATGCCGGGCCTCCTCTTCATCCTTGCGGTGTCGATGGTGGTGGGGCAGGGCCTCGTGGGCATCTACCTCGGCATTGGCCTCACCACCTGGGTGGGAGTGTGCCGTACCATCCGGGCCGAGGTGATGAAGCACCGCGACCGCGCATACGTGCAGGCGGCGCGGGTGCTCGGCTACTCCTCGGCGCGGATAATGTTCCGCCACATCCTCCCCAACGTGGCGCACATCATCCTCATCCAGTTCTCCATCCGCTTCCCCGGTGCGGTGGCCACCGAGGTGTTCATAAGCTTCCTCGGCATCGGCGTGCAGGGCGAGCCGAGCTGGGGAATCATGATCAACAACGCCCGCCTCCGGCTGTGGCAGGGCGTGTGGTGGGAGCTTACGTTTGTTTCGCTCGCCATCTTCGTGCTGGTGCTGGTGTTCAACCGCCTCGCCGATGAGCTCCGCGATTTGCTGGATCCGGCTCTGAGAAATGAAACATAGTCAAGAGCGCAGAATTTAACTATTTAACCATTTAACTTATCGTCCAGAAAGGAAGTAACCCATGAGCAAATTCCGTCTTCGCGGCCGCCGCCGCAAGAATCGCGTCCCGCGGCCCGACCGCGTTCCGCTGCGCTCGATGGTGCCCAATCTCATCACCTCGATGGCCGCATGCGGCGGCATCACCTCCATCGCCATCGTGGCCACCAACTACGCGAAGACCCTTGCCGGGCAGCCCATCGTCAACCGCGACTGGACACTCGCCCTGCTCGCGCTGCTCGTCGCCTGCGTGTGCGACGCGATGGACGGACGCGTCGCCCGCCTCCTGAAGTGCTCATCCAAGCTCGGTGCCGAACTCGACTCGCTCGCCGACTTCGTGAACTTCGGCGTGGCCCCCGCGATGTTCCTGTACTTCTGGGTGCTCAGCGGCAACCTCTCGCTCACGCTCGGCTCCCGGCAGGTGCTGCTGGCCTTCGCCCTCTTCTACGCGATGTGCGACGCCTTCCGCCTCGCCCGCTTCAACACCATGCTCGAACAGCCCACCGTGCCGTACTGGAAGCACTTCTTCCTCGGCGTGCCCGCGCCCGGCGGATGCTGGATGGTGCTGGTGCCGGTGATGCTCGCGCTCACCATCCCGTCACTCGAGCCGTTCCTGCGCAATCCCGCGTCCGCGATGTTCATGCTCTTCCTCGTCGGGGCGCTGATGGCCTCGCGGCTGCCAACGATCTCGCTGAAGAGCGTGCACCTCACCCGCGCCTACCTGCTGCCGACCATGGCCGGCCTCATCCTGCTGGTGGCGTTCCTGTTCACGCACTTCTGGCTGACGCTCGGCATCGTGGGCGCCGGCTATCTGCTCACCG
>JAZRXT010000118.1:0-7159 GCA_045600365.1 Kiritimatiellia bacterium
CATGGCCTGAGTCGCCACACCCTCCCACAGCTCCGCCTGGAGGTCGCGGCTCGCGAAGACGTGGAACTGGTCGCTAGCCCAGTTGGCGTCAGCTGGCCACGCGGCGCGGAGGTAGACGGCGTTCGTCTCGACGCCGATGCCAGTCACCGTCAGGTTCGTCACCGCGTTCGTGTGGGGAGCGAAGTCGTACCCGTCGGCCGGTTCGGGTGGAGGAAAGTTGACGCTTGAAGGAGGAAGGACGAACGACGCCAATCTCGGCGAACAGATGCCATACAGTCCGTTGGTCGTCTTGGTGGCGGCGGAATGGATCATGCAGACGGCCATCGACGCCAGCAGCGCGATCTCGAGGAACGAGCGGCGGAGAAGACCGCGAAGGCATTCGCATGGAAACAGCCCCCGCTCGCGCAGGAGGGAGAACAGACCCGCCAGAAGCGCCGCGAACGCCGCCAGCCGTAGCCAGACAGTTATTTCCATGCCGTACTCAATCCCTCCTTTCGGGAGAAATTATAGCACAGACCATTGCAGATTGTCAATACTACCCTTTACAAGATCACTTTTTTGAAACATATACCTGCATGGTTGAACTCATTTCTTAAACGCTGATCTTCCACACTACCTTTGTTCCAACACTCGCGCGGTGGCGTGGTCCTTGCCGTCGGGGGAGAAGACACGATGGAAAGATTCTCCATTGGTGCCGGCCGCCACGGCAACCCGCACCTCGTCGCCGGCGAGGGTCTCGGAACGGAAGACAACTTCCATCTCCATCGGCTGGCGGCCGGACATCGGTTCGAGCAGCCACTCGATGTAGTGGACGTTGTTGACATGTCCGTTGAGATCGATATGCGAATTCTGGGCGACGAACTTCATGGCTGTGGCGTCCGCAGACGCCTCGGGGAACCGGAATCGCGTGAACGGCTCGTCGCCGAGCACTGGCCTTCGCACCGTGTTCGCGGCGGCAAACACATCTTCCGGGATCTGGGCCACCCGGCGGGTGGCGAGGTCGATCGTCATCCACTCGGTTGAAGCCAGGCCGATCACACTTCCGTCGCCGCCGGAGACGATGAAGTCACGCCAGGCCACAATGCGCCGCCCACCGCGCGGAAAGGTGGTAACCTTGACCTCCTCCTCCCACTTGGGGTAGCGCTCCATCTTCACCCGCAGTTTCGTAAGCACCCACGTGATGTCGTTGCCGGCGGCGTTGAAGTCGCTCTTCGAGAAGCCCAGTTCCTCGGCGTTTACGCTGGCCGCCTCCTGCAGATAGTTGCAGATCGTCGGCAGCGTGGCGAGGCCATCGCGTCCGCACTCGTAGGAACGCACCTTGAAAGAGTATTCGCCAAACGTATCCATCGTCAGTCCCCGAAAGCGCGCGTCACCGCCTCCGCAAAGGCGTTCAGGTCATCGTATCTGGCAACGGCATAGTCGTCAAGCGAAGTTGGCTGGGCGTTGACGATGAACACCTTGCCGCCCGCCTGCAGCGTAAGCCGCGGCAGACCAGCCGCGGGAAAGACCGTGAGCGAGGTGCCGAGCACCAGGAACACGTCGCTGCGGATCGCCAGCTCCTGGGCGGAGCGGAACGCCGCCTCGGGCAGCGATTCGCCGAAGAACGTTATGTCCGGCTTGTACGCGCCGCCGCAGGAGCAGCGGGGAACCACCAGATCTCCGCCGCCGGAGAGATTCCCCAGCATCGCCTGGATCTCGTCGTATGACTTCTCGTCCCCGCAAAGGCGGCAGTGGTGCACCATCGGCGAACCATGTACCTCATAGACCCTGGAGGAACCGGCCTTCTGGTGGAGCATGTCGATGTTCTGGGTGGCAATGCCGTCAAGTCTACCACGGTCCTCCAGAAGCTTCAGCGCCCTGTGTACGGGCCCAGGTTCAAACGCGCCAAGTCCATAGACCAACTCGCGGCAGCCGTTGTAGTACACTGACGGATCGCGGTCAAACCAGTCGATGTCGAAAATCCGTTCGGCGTTGGGCTGCTTGTAGAGGCCCTGGGGACCGCGGAAGTCGGGGATGCCGCATAGCGTGGACACGCCGGCCCCCGTGAGACATCCCACGTGCTGGGCGGACTTTATCGCATCTATCAGTCGATTCATGGCGCGGAAGGTAGATTTTGGAGTTTCCGATAGTGGAAGTAGAGAATCAGATCCGTGGAGACAAGCGCCATGTCCAGCAGATAGACGAGGCAAAGCCACAACTTGGTGCCTTCCACAAGATGAGCTCCGATGCCGCAAAGGTAGCCGATCAGCACAATGACCATGAACGCCGGCGATTTCCCGTCCACCCGCTTGGCTCGGTATGTTCGCGCAATGGCGAATGGCCAGGAAAAGCCAAAAGCGAAGAGCATCCCAAATTCGAGCAATTCAGCCAGCATCGATGCCTACTCCAGAGGATGATAAAAAACTGATTTTCCGGATTGATTTATGAATACGGATTTGCTATAATATTCGGCGTTCCGCGTGGAAGGGTGTCCGAGTGGTCGATGGTGCAACCTTGGAAAGGTTGTGTAGGCGCAAGTCTACCGGGAGTTCGAATCTCCCCCCTTCCGCCATTTTTTTACCCTTTTATCGCGTGGCGGAACCTCATTCCTTGTTCAACTTCACGGGCGTACCGGTGACCCTCATCTTGTAGAAGTTGAGCGCGATCAACCAGAAGTACTCCTGCTCCACGGCAACGCGCACCAGTGCATCGGCGCCAGGCGCCTGCGAGAGCGCGTCGTCGATCGCACGGCGCATTCCCGAACCATGGGCGCCAAAGGTGGTGAGAAACAGCAGCGCCACCTGGGTGTCGGTGCCGGAGACTTCGGAACCCAGCACCGTGTACTTGCCCTGTTCGACGGGATCAGTGGACGGCACCAGCGTCAGCGGGGAGGAAAGGCATCCCGCCAGTGTAATCGCGCAAAATGCCGCAAGGGCGCACTTCATCAGCTTCTTCATCGTTTTACTCCTTTGTTAACCGTCAGTAGACAAGCCTGAACTTCATAGTCATCTGGTTGTTTTCGGCATCCAGCGAGAAATCGTCGAATCGCACCAGCGTATCGAGACTGCCATGTTCCGAATTCTGCGCCCCGCTACGGGAACGCAGCTCCTGCAGAATGAACTTCTTCATCTCCACTGCGGCCTCCGACGCCTGCAGACGCAGCAGACCGAGATCGCCCACGCAGACTCCCGAACGGGTGACGCGGTCATAGTCCATAACCAGCGGGGCCCTGGGGAAGGCAACGAAGCTGTACTTCCAGGTCTTCGTCTTCGCGGAGAACTCGTCCTTGCGGAACACCACCCGCACGCGCTCCTCCTCGATGCCGAGCTTCAGCTGGCACTGCACCCTGATCTTCTGGCGCGCCCAGCGATCGGCATCAAACCCCTCCCAACCATTGCAGGCGACTTCGCACTCACCGGTGAGGCGACCACCGGACTTCTCGCCGAAGGAGATGTTGACCAGCTGCGGCGGTTCGGTTCGTGAATCGGGACGCACAAGCTCGGAAAGGCGGCGCAGCGAGTTACGGTCGTGCATCACGGTCTGGAGGAACTCCTCGACGATTCCCCGGATTGCCTCATACACCGCCTGTGGCACCTGATCGTCCTCACCGTTCTCGCAACGGCATTTCTTCGTGAAGACGCCGCGATAGTACGGTCTGGTTCCCTCCTGCACCGGATCCAGCAGCCTGACGTCGAACGACATCTCGCACTCGGTCTCCGACCAGTACTGGTTCAGGATCACGCACTGGGACGTGACCTTGACCATCATCTGCTCGCGCTCCCCTTCTACGGGTGCGCGGAACACATCCGTCACCAACTGCTCGAATTCGCGCTGGACGATCTTCTTCAGCGGGATCGTGCCGGCGAACGAATTGCCGCCGAAGACGCCGCAATCGCTGACCATCGCCATTTCAACGCAATCGGCAACGTCGATGGCGGCCGACATGCCCCGCAGCACGCCCGGAACCCCGGCGGCATTGTAGCGGTGAACCGCAAGCCCCTTCGGCTCGCCACGCAGACCGGTAAAGGCGCAGCCGGCGAGCACCGAGGCCAAAGCTGCGGCGGCGAGCGCCTTCAGCGCCACGCCAACCTTCAACGCCTCACCTCGGTGTACTTGGTGAACGGAATCGACTCGCTCCAGAACACGGTGCCGCTCTTGGCGTCAATCATCTGAAGGTTCACGTTGTGATGGAAGACCACGCGTCCGGGATCATCGGTGCGCTCCCTCGTGATCTCGCCCATCATGGTGAAGTCGGCGGAACGGAAGCCGCCGATGCCGGCGATTGCGTCGGCACTTTCACCATCATCAACCGCCTTGAGACTTTCGGCCATGACCGACGAGCGCGCCACCCGGTCGATCAACTCGAATTTGCCCGATTTGCGCAGGGCGGTAACGAGCTCGCGGTGCATCTGGGAGGTGGTGGCACCATCGGCGCCACTGCCGGTGTTGTCCTCGATCGGGCGCACCGTGAGCGACGGACGCAGATGGCCCGCCTCCTTCGCCTGGCGGAGCGCCTCGGCATACTTCTCGGTGAACATCGGATCGGTGAACATCCGCTCAAGCGCCAAAGTGATAGAAGCGCGCTTCTGCGTCGACTCCAGACGCGAAGAGCGGCCATAGACGTCTTCGTCCGCGCTCATGTATCCACGCGGACCGGGTCTATCGGGCGGCGGCAGCAGATAGCAACCAGACGCAAAGAATGCGCCGACGACGGCAAGGACGGGCAACTGAATCGCTATTTTCATTACTGTATCTCCACTGGAGGCGGGGCGGCAAAGATGTTTTCCGTGATCGTCTGCGGCATTCCCTCGATGCGGGAATGTGAGTTGGAGAGGAACTGGCCGTATCCCTTCGCGCGCATGGTGCGGCACAGGTCGTCGGTGGCGCCTTGCTTGTGAATCCGGTCGAGCGTTTCGGCAAACATCGCGTCCTGCTGGCGGCGAACGCGCCCTGCGGCATTCTCCTCGAGCTTGACCACGAACATCGCGCCATCGGCAAGGAGAGCGTCGAACTCGTAGGGCACGGTGAACGGATACGAGACGGCGAGGTGATGCACCCCAGGAGCCACCTGCACCTTGAGGGGAGGCTCGCCGATCGTGCCGGCGCTTCCCAGTGTGAGGCCATCGACGGAGACGGTCGCGCCCGGATAGTTGCAGGCGAAGCCAACGGTTACCTTTTCGGTGGGTCTTTCGAACTTCACCTTGGCGGCCCTGTCGATCAGCGCCGTCGCGGTACGGCGGCAGATGGCGGAGATCAGGTCCGAATAAACCGCGCGCGAATTGGCCGCGAACTCCGCCGGCGTGAAGTTGCGCGAAATCACGGTGGCCTCGTCGCCGATGACCGCCACACCATCGGGCAGACGCTTCACCTGCAGCGTGATCGTGGCGCGCTTGCGCATCACGCGACCGGCGGCAACCGATTCGTCCGAAAGGTCATCCACCGAGGCGGTGATGAGAGCCGAGGCACCCAGATTCTCAGCAAGACGAGTGGCGGAGGAGGCGGGCATCGCCTCGCCGGGCGCGCTGCGATTCTGATTGACGCCCACGCGGTCGCCCGGGTCGATGATCTCGAACACCTCGCCGGAAAGCGCCGCCGAGAGCCGGGCCGTCAGCGAAGTGAGCGGCTTCGCGAATTCGGGGCCAACGTGGTTCTGCACCACGAGCAGCGCCTTGACCGGCTCCGCCGAGAGCGCCGCCGCCAAGGACACGGCAAATGCAAGCATCAGTTTCTTCATGGCATTCCTCCGAAAAGGCCACCGAAAAATCCCTCGTCGTCATGATGGCGCCTATGGTCGTCCCTCGGCACCCAGCGGATGACCAGACGGAAGTCCTCCGCGCCGGCGACAGGCGAGACCCCTTCGAACACGCCGTTCTCACCGGCGTTCATCCGCTTGGTGAGCCAGGGGGAATTTGCGTGCGTCAGCAGCATGCCGTTCTTGCCGATCCACTGAAACCGATACTGGCATTCCAGATCCTCGTCATAGGCATTGCGCACGTCCACCTGGATGTGCATCATACCCTCCGACGTGAAGGTCATGAGCTCCCTGCCAATCTGGAAGTATGTCGCAAGTGCCTGATTCTCGACCTCGACGGCGCCATGGCGCACGGTGACCACCCCGCGGTTGGACAGGATGCACCCTGACGCCGCCACTGCCAGAACGGCAGCGGCCAGGACAGCTTTCGGTATATGCATGGCGGTTGTCTCCTTCTTTGGTTTTTCTGAATCGGCAATCCGTCCAGCAGAAGCTAGCGCAGGAAGACCGCCGTGCCGGCGGCATAAACGAGTTCGATCGACGTGCCGTCGGAGGATACCTGGGCCACCCACGGACCATTGTCGTCGCTCACGACCTTGATACGGCTCTTAGGAGCGGAGATCACGTTGTCGCCTTCCATCGTGATGATGCGGTGGATGCCTCCCACGCGGTTGGCGGCGTTGGTGACATTGATCTTGAAGTCGGCGGCAAGCTCGACGGGCACGTTGGCCTTGAGCACGTCGTTTGCCGCCGCGTTCACCGTGAGGCAGTTGGCGAGCACCAGCTTCGCCGCGGCGTCCGCGTCGGAGGCCGAGCTCGCAATCGTACCGGCTCCGGAAAGATCACCCGCCAGGTAGACATTGCCGTTGATATCGAGAGTGGTGCCAGAGGCGAGGGCTATCTTCTCAAATGCCGGCAGCTGCTCCACCGCATTGGTGGTGCGGGTGAAGAACGAACCATCGCCGGGGTCGATGCAACGCTGGAACTGATTGGCGTCCGTAACGTCCGCCCCAACAGCGACGGCGAAGCCGAGATTGGCCGGCCAGGTGTCGGACGCGGCCGTTGGCGTGCCGTTGACCGCACGGTATTCGAACGTATGCGCGCCAGGCGAAAGCGTAAGGTTGGCGAACGTGCGAGTGCCGCCAGGGGCGTCAAGAACCGTCTCGCCGTCGACCTTGATCCGCGCCTTGCCCTGCACCGAGCTCGCGAGCGTAACCGTGAACGGCACGCCGTAGCGGTTCCAGACATAGCCAGAATACGTGATCAGCTTCGTGGCGCTCGGCGTCGACGGGTTCTGCAGCGTCACCTGGTTCGCCGAAGTCGGACCGCGCATGACCATGTTGGTCGGCGTCGACGTGCCGTCGAACGCCGTTGCCGCATCGGCCGTCACCACGCCCTCCCAGAGTCCCGGCGCCGCGCCGCGCGGGA
>JAZRXT010000119.1:0-9840 GCA_045600365.1 Kiritimatiellia bacterium
GAAGTCGGCATTCATCATGTGGAGGTCGTCGAACCACCGCATGTCGCACTCGGCGGCGACGGGCGGAGTGCGGGACGGGCGCATCGAGCTGTCGACCTCGAGGCCGATCCGCGAATCCGCCCCCTCCGTGAACACCCAGAACGTGCGGCCGCTCCGACCGGTTATGCGCGCGATAACGCTCGCGCAGACGAACAGCGGAAGGAAGATCAGCAGTAGCCCTGTAGCGATTACAATCGCAGACATCTAGAATCACCTTTGGGTTCGCAATGTAAGAGATTATATCAGCAGATTACCAACATCTATCGCCTACAAATTGACGCGAGAGGACAGTCCTCGCAATCGGTTCGGATTGGTCCGCACCTGGTCTGGCCAAAGGAGACGAGCCGGCTGTTCCAGGTCTTCCAGTACTTCACCGGCAGCAGTTCCCGCAACGCCATCTCGGTCTCGTAGGGAGTGCGCGTCTTCACCAGTCCCAACCGGTTCGAGATGCGGTGGACATGTACATCGACGCACACGGCCGGCAGATCGAACCCCACCGCCACCGTGAGGTTCGCCGTCTTGCGCCCGGTGCCGGGCAGCTGGCACAGACGATCCACCAGCTGATTGTACTGCGCCACCGTGTTCAGTCCCGCGCCGGCGTTGGCGAAGCCCTCGGGGAAGAACTTCGTCAGCGCCTTCGGTAGCGCCTTGAGGTGCTTCGCCTTGTCGTGGTAGAAGCCAACCGGATAGATGGCCTTCTCCACCTCGTCGAGCGTGAGCCGCGCCAGATCCTCGGGCGCGAAGACTGTACCCCGCGCGAACGCGAAGAGGCGCTGCACCGCCCCGGCGGTGCAGCGGTCCTTGGTACGCGCACTCAGGATCGTGCCCACCAGCACGCAGAACGGATCGTGCGTCTGCGCCTCGATCAGCTCGATGATAGGCGAATCGTGCGCCGCGAACTCCTTCGCAAGCGCACGGTCGATCTTCGCTATCTTTTCAGCGCTGGTCAATTGCCGCCACCGAACAGACTCGACCAGAAGCCCTTCTTGGGCAACGACTGGTCCTCATCGAGCCCGGGCATGTTGCGCGCACCCACAGGGCCGCCATCGGTGGCGAGCGTCGCGCCCGGCGAGTCCTTGGCGAGGCGATAGTCGCGCTTCGCCGGATTCACGAACTTCGGCTCGGCGCACTGTCCGTGTGGGTCGAAGCCAAGCCCCAGATAGTCGGCCCAGTTGCAGAGCTTGAGGTTCTTGCCATCCAGCCAGCGGAAATACGGGATCTTGCCCTCATTCCAGATCAGGTTGTTGTCGTGGACGAGGCCGTAGCGCCAGTCGAGCGCGCTGCGCGCGGTCCATTCGGTGGCGCGGTAGAAGATGTTGTTGCGCACCACGAAGTTGGTGGTGGCCGCGCGGTTCGAATAGTACATCAGGTGCGCGCCGTTGATGTCGGGACGCTGAGTGTGAGCCCATCCGTAGCCGGCGTCCACGCACGTGTTGTGTTCGAACGTGACGTTGCGCGTGAGCCGGGCGTTCCAGTACTCAAAGGAGTACTCCGAGTTCCAGATCACGTTGTCGCGCCAGGTGATGTCGGTCTCGTCGTCGTAGCGGCCCTGGTTGGTCGTCGCCGCGTCATAGCACTCCCACAGGCGGTTACGCTCCACGAGGTTGTTGTGGCAGGTGCCCCAGAACTCGATGCCGTTGCCGAAGCGCACAGGATATACGATCTTGCCTGTCTTCTCGTCCTTGCGCCAGAACTGGAGGCCGCCGCCGATCCAGTACACGTCGCAGTTGCGGATGACCAGATTGCGAGTGTTACCGCCGCCGAAGCCGTGGGCCGCGCCATAGCGCACCACGAGACCATCGTACACGACGTCGTGCTTGCCGCCCTGCTGAACGATGTGACGAGTCATCGCGAGCTCGACCGACTCGAAGCGCTCGCCGGGGTTGCGGTCGCTCACCACGTACACGCGCTTCTCGTCCGTATTGTAGGTGTAGTCGAGGTCGTTCGTCATCACGATGTGGCGCTGCCAGCGCGAACTGGCCGGGACCACCCAGTCGGGATTGGACCACTTCTTGACGCCCCACTTCGCGCCGTGGTCGCAGATGAAGATGCCAACGTCGGAGGGAATCATGCGATCAATGTCGATGACCGGGCGCCACACGCCGAGCAGACGGAAGTCGAACTCGCCGCCCTCGGGCAGGATGTCGCCGAGATTGAAGTGGAAACGCGGCTCGAAGTCACGGGCGCCGCCGGTAAGAACCGCCGTCACCTCGGACCACTCCGCCCCCACCTTCGACTTACGCGAGAACTCGCCCACATGCGAGGCGTTGTAGGGCAGGTCTCCCTGCATCAGGCGCACCTTCTGCAGCAGGAACGGCTTCGTGGAACGCACCTGCATGCGCACGAAGAGCGCGTCGCCGCCGAGCATCATCCGCGGCCCCCATATCTGGAGATAGTTCGGAGCGGTCTTTTCGCCGCGCTTGTCGAGCGTCACGCGATGGAAGGCCAGGCCGTTCTCGACGATCTTCCTGAACTTGCCACGATAGCCGGCCTGGAAGGACGGACTCCACTCGTCGGCGGCCGACGGCTTCCACACCTGCTCCTTCACCTCGGGCGCAGTGGGCAGCGTGGCCCAGAGGCCCTTGCGCACCTCGACCCAGTCGGACGGCTTCGAGCGGTCGACTGACTGCTGGAGAATCGGTTTGGGGCCCTTCCCGTACCAGGTGTAGGTGACCGGCCTGCCCTCCTCGCCGCTCTTCGGCAACAGCGAACCGCGCCAAAGCCCGCCGCGCTTGAAGCGCACGACGTCGCCGGGCGCGATCGCCGCGGCGTTCACCTTGTCGAGCGATTTCCAGGCCGTCTTCTCGCTGGTGCCGGCGGCGGAATCGTCGCCTCCCTCGGAATCTACGAAATACTCCACCGCGCAGACCGGCAGTACCGACGCCAGCGCCAGCGGAAACAGAATCTTGTGCATGACACCCCTTCTATTTGAGTTTTACGTTTGATATGACCCCAACAGTATAGCGGATTATCCCAGGCATGTAAAGAACATTAATCAATGGGAATTTCCGGCGGATCCCAGAACTCAGCTGGCATCGCTGTCATAATCTTGAGCGCCATGCTGTCGAAGGAAACTCCGCCCGGCAACGACGACACCGCCGTGTAGATCCTGCTGGAGAAATCTTTGAGCGACAGTTTACCGTCCACGAAGGCCTGGTGGTCTCTCTTCATGTCCGCAATCGGCAGCAGCTCCGGATCGTGCATCTTGTTGCAGACTTCCTCAAGGGAGTCGATGAAGAAGTCAGACAGATCCTCCATGCCGAACTCAACCTCGCCATACCGCTGCGCCGTCGTTCCGATCATCTCCAACAACTTCCCCTCGTTGGCGATCTTTTTACCGTCGAACACATCTATAAACATTTCTGCGGCATCCGAGCAGATCCTTTCCAACCGCGCATCGCGGTCGATGATGGACTCAAACATTACCGCACCACAGCTCATCGCGTCGAGGAACTTTTCGCATTTTTCACGCTCCGGTCCTTCGGCAGGATACAGATTTGCAGACTTCAACCCACTGGAAAACTCCGTGACAAAATCGTCAAACACACACGTACCCATTCTCAACCGATCGACGATGCCTGGCGCGAAGGACGACACATCGATGCCCGACTTCACGGCGAACGCATCCACCAGGACCTTGGCCGCCTCGGCGGAGACATGGCTGATGCCGGTGTTCCAGTGTGCGGCATCCAGCTTGAAGATGTCCTTTTCCGCAATCGCCTTGCCGACAGTGTCGAGGATGGACAGGTCATGCTCGTTCAACGTCCCCGGCTTACGCTCGGGCGCGGTTGACTGGATGAACTTACCAATCTGCAGGTCATGCAGCTCCTTCGCAAGGCGATTGCGCGCCTCTGTCACCTCAAAGCTGTCACCGCCCTTGAAGGAATCGATACGCTTGAAGGCGAGTTCAAGGAAACACCGATAGTCGTTGTCGTTCGTGCGGGACGACAAAACGCCATCCTTGATCTTGGCCAACTGCTCTTCGTAGTCCTTCTTCAGTGCCTTGATGTCAGGTTCAAGCGATTCCCTGAGACCGGGCACGGCGGACGTGTCAAGCTCGTCCAGCATCGTCCTGACCAAATTGGCCGTCACTTCGCACTGCTCGAGGTATTGATCCTTCTTTCCGACAAATCCATCGACCAGACGCTCGCTGAGCGTCGTCCCGAAGCTCGATGCCACACCGTCGAAACGCATCTGCGCCGTTGCGCGCGCGTTCATTGCTTCCGGTGTATTCGCGCCGCGCGCCCTGACGGCGGCATCGCCGTGGTTCACCGTCGACTGCCCGAGGATACCTTCACGGCCGTTGCCAGACCTCAACCCCCAAAGGACCATCCGCGAATCGAACGCACGGTACGAGCCATTGAGCCTGAAACCGCCGTCCTCGGTTCTAGTGACGGTGTTCGCCCCCTCCTTAACCGCGCGTATCGTCCGCAACAGAAGCTTGAAATCGTCAAGTGAAAGATCACGGGACCGCGCATCCTGCAAATGCGCCTGCGCGGACGCGACTGTCTTCTTCGCGGCCTCAACATCCTTCGCCGCCTTTTCCTGGAGCCCGGCGACTTTGTCGACGTCCTTCTGCGTGAGCGTGCCGGCGGCACGCAGGTCGTCCAAATCAAACTTTTTCCTGAGTCTTGCTATCTCTTTCTCGTTTGCCTTAAGCTGTGCGCGCTGCTCGTCGACATTGCCATTGTTCTTGGCGATATTGGCGGCAAGCCGCTTGTTAGTCTCCACGAGATCATCGATTTGCTTCTTGGCACTGACTTTCTGCGCGTAAAAACCGTGCATTTCCTCTGCTTGCTTCAGTTCAATCTCCTTATTGCACATCCCGTCCACAGCATCATAGAGTTTATTGAACCGGGCCATAAAATTACCCAGAAGTTCCTTCCCCTTTTCATCGACCTTCTCACGGAGCTCCTTCCAACAAGTATTGAAAGTCTTTGAGTTGAGATATACGTCATTCTTCAATTTCAACTTTTTGCTATCCTCCAATTTTAACTCACCGTCATAGTATTTACTGTTTTGGACGCAATCCGACACCCAATACTCAAAATTTTTGAGCATCGATTCAACGCTGTCACCCAAATCTACCAGCAAGGACTGCGCACCCGCGACATTCGCGAACCTCTCCCGCACCTCACCCAGGAGTTTGGCATACTCGTCATATGCCTTTTTGTATTCCCCGGTAAGTGAAGCAAGCGCTTTCTCGTGTCGTCTGCATGCGGCCTCACACTCGTCGACGTCCTTCTGGGTCGCCTCATTATCCAAGTCCATCTCATTGCTCATTTTTATGAGCCATTCGTTCTTATCACTGGCTTGCGAAAGCGACTTTTCCGCAAGATTCAACGCATCGCTGGCCTTGATGACCTCCATGTCCGCAACCGACTTGAGCTGAGCGATGATCGCACGCACCTCGTCGCGGCTAAGGGGCTTGAGGGCGTTCTCGGAACCGAGCAGGAATTCCTGCGCGGCCTTGAGATAGGGCGACACACCGCCGCTCTTGGAGAAATGGCCGGAGATCGAATCGAAGACCGCGGTGCGAACATTGAGGTTCTCCTGCGCGGTGGTGGTCTTGTTGTTGAACACCTGCGCCCAGACGTGGTTGTTCGTGCGGTGAAGACCACCCTGCGCGTCCAGACGCAGCTCGCCGCGGTTGTACTTGCCGTTAACCTTGCTTTCAAGCTCGGCGAATGTGAACGAATAATTTACCGACCCAACTCCCATTTCAATCTCCTTTACTGCCGCATACGCGCGAAAACGCGAAAGGTTACAGCGTAACCACCATTCAGACGCGAATAAAACCCTTGACGTCGAAATAGCTGTAGTTGCCGTCTGAAGCCTTTACCTCCGTCTTGGCGTCTTCAGCCGGAATCTGGTCCACTTCCGTGAGCCGCCGCCATTCCAGCACGAGCGTGGCGAAGTCCTCGAAACCGTCCACAAGCCCCTCCGCGTCCAGCGCCTTCATATCGAAGAAACGATGCACCCAGACCCTGTCCTCCTCGTCGAGCGAGAAAGCGCCGCCGGGGACGCCCCGTCCCATGAAATTGGCCCGCAGAAGAGCGGTCTTGAACGCTTCCGCCCTCGCCGTCGGCAGCAACCCGGGCGAACTATAGACAAGGAGAGAGTCGGTTTCGGGGACCTCTCGAAAGGCGAACACGACTTCCTCGGTGCCAATCCTCCACACGCCGTCTTCGTCGAAGGCGACCTCGCCATCTATGCCGATCCGCTCGGCGAATGAAACGATTAGTTCACTATACTTCATCTGATAATCACCGTCATCCCAGATATTACACTCACGATGGAAAGAACCTGCGCGCCATCAGCAATGCCCATCTTGAGATGGAGATCGCGTGGGGAAAGCAACGAGAAGAGTCGAGGCAAACGACTGCAAATGCGAATTGGTGAACATAATCACTCCATTAATTAGAGCGGAATCAGACCGTCTGAAACCGCGCATGCCGATAGTTTATCAAAACGGCGGATAATTATCAAGAGTTTAGAAAGAAATTGCGTCAAGAGGTGTTTTTTGATATAATTTTTGCATGCAGAATTTCAGAAAAATCGCCGTCCTGATGGGCGGTGTCTCAAATGAACGCGAGGTGTCGCTGGTTTCAGGCCGCAATGTGGCCGAGGCACTGGCCTCGCTTGGCCGGTACGAGGTGGTGCCGGTAACGCTCGACGCCGAGAATCTCGACGCACTTCCCGCTGGAATCGACGCCTGCCACATCGCGTTGCACGGTGGCTGGGGCGAGAATGGTGGCGTGCAGGCGGCACTTGACGCACGTGGCATCCCCTATACCGGACCGGGTGCGGCGGCGAGCCGCCTCACCATGGACAAAATCGCCTCCAAGCGCGTGCTCGATGCATCCGGCGTACCCACAGCACCATGGTTCACGGTGCCACCGGGCGGTGAAGCGCAGTTCCCGTGTGTCGTCAAGGCGCCGCGCGACGGTTCCTCGGTGGGCGTATACCTGGTAAAGGAGGCCGCCGCCTTTGACAATGCCGTGTCCGAGGCGCGCCGCATCGACCGCGAGAACCGCTCGTTGCCCGGTGCCGCCGTCGAGGGCGGCGAGGCGCTGGTGGAGGCGTTCATTCCCGGCCGCGAGATGACGGTGGGCGTGCTGGACGGTGCCGATGGACCGATCGCGCTACCCGTGGTCGAGATCTGCGCCCCTGGAGGCTGGTACGGATACGAGGAGAAATACAACTCCAACGAGACCCGCTATCCCTTCCCCGAAGACGATTTCCTTCCCGAGATGCAGCGTCTCGCGATTGCCGCATTCAAGGCAACCGGCTGCCGCGGCATCGCGCGCGTCGACTTCCGCGTCACCCCCGAAGGCAGGATGTACGCACTCGAGCTCAACACCTCGCCCGGAATGACCGGACACTCCCTGGTGCCCAAGGCCGCCGCGCACCTCGGGCTATCCTTCCCCGCCCTCTGCGAACGAATCCTCCTTTCTGCCCGCAACGACTAATGAAAAAAAGACCAGAACGAAAGAAAGAGGGTCACGGCAAGGCCGCAGTCTTCATCGCAGTTACGATGGCGCTGCTCCCCGCCGTCGCCGTCGGCGCGTTGGTCGCCCTTGACGCGCTACGCGCCATCTGGCGCGAGCAGTGCATTGTGACCGACCGCGAAGTGGATGTGGTGATAACCAGCGGTAGGATGGTCCACCCCGACGTGATCACCTACCATTTCGGGCTCACCAACGGCGTCAACCTCGCCACCGTGCCCTTCGAGGAACTGCGGAACAGACTGCTCGAACAGGTGCCGAATATCCGCGACATCCGCATCGAGCGGCGCCTGCCCAACCGCGTGACCATCGACGTGTTCGAGCGCGAACCGATTGCGCGCATCGCCGGCCCGGACGGCAAGAAGTCCAACGGACGGGTGGCCGACTCGCACGGCATCGTGTTCGAATTCATGAACAACACCGCGCAACTCCCGCTGGTACACGAACCGGCGACGCCGCCCACCAAGCCCGGCAAGCGGCTGACTGGTGCCGCCGCCGCCGCGCTTCGCCTGATCGAGGCGGCGAACTCGCCGGATCTGGCCGAGCTGCGCGTACTCGAGATCGAGACCTTCCATCCCGACTACCTGATGCTCACCCTCGGCGACTATTCGCGCGCCAAATTCGCCTGGAGCCACATGCTGGAGGACTCGCTCGTCGCCAAGGAATCGCTCGACCGCCAGCTGCGCAACCTCGCGAACGCGATCGCCTCGCAGGTGATGCCGACGAAGATGTGGATCGCCACCGACTTCGACACCCCGAGCCACATCTACGCCCAGGACCCAAACCGCGCCAACTAGCACAAAGGAACTTCACTGCCGTGAAACAGTCAACCCTCACAGCCGCAATCGAAATCGGAACCTCCCGCACGGTAGTCGCCGTTGGCGAGCGCCTGGGCGAAGGACGCGTCAGAATCGTCGCCCTCTGCGAGATTCCAACCGCCGGCGCGGGTGTGCGCAAGAGCCACATCGTCGACGTCGCACAGACCCGCTATTCAGTGGACTCGGTACTGAAAAAGCTCGACGAGGACACCGGTCTCACCGTCAATTCGGCGTGGATGGTGGTGTCGGGCACGCAGGTGCAGACGACGCCGGTGACCGCGCAATGGCCGGTCTCCGGCGGCTCCGTGCACGACGAGGACATCTACCAGGTCGACACCAAGATGTTCGAGACTCCCCTGCCAGAGGGTCGCACCCCCCTCGAACTCTCCCCGATCTGCTACGGGCTCGACAATACCGACAACATCCCCTCGCCCCGCGGGATGCACGGTTCGCTGCTCCGCGAACGCGCGCTCTACATCCATGGCTCCACCCAGCACATCGCCGACGCCAAGAACGCCGCCGCGCAGGCTAAACTGGACATCTGCGAACTAGCCTTCTCCGGCACCTGCGCCGCCGCGGCCGTGCTGACGCCGCAGCAGAAGCGTGACGGGGTGCTCGAGATCGACCTGGGCGGGGGCTCGACCTCCTACACCGCCTGGTGCGATGGACATCTGGTGCAGACCGGCGTCATCGGCGTCGGCGGCGACCACGTCACCAACGACATCCGAATTGCCTTCTCCATCACGAAGAACGTCGCCGAGCAGATCAAGATCGCCAACGCGAGCGCGGTGGTGTCCAACGGCGATTCCATGACTCGGATCACCATCCCCGCCCCCATGCCCGGCTACAAGGAGGCAACCATCTCGCGCCACGCACTCAATACCGTGGTCAACGCCCGCATCCAGGAGTTGTTCACCATCATCCGCACCCGCCTGGACGACGAGAACCTCCTCCACCGCATCAACGCCGGCGTAATCCTCACCGGCGGTGGCTCAACCCTAAACGGCATCGCCGAGATCGCCTCCGCCACATTCGCCCGCCCGGCGCGCATCGGCACCTGTCTGGACGAGATCGAGTGGAAGGAAAGCCCGCGTAATCCTGCGGCCTGCGCCACCATCGCAGGCCTGCTGCTCTCCACCACGCTGCAGAACGAACCCCAATCGTCTTCCTGGGACGGATTCAAGAACATCTTCGGAGGTATTTTCAGATCATGAACGGCCAGACCTCATCGATAGTCCTGATTGGCGTAGGCGGCGCCGGCGCCGCCATGGTGCGCGGCGTAATGCGCGCCTACGGTCCCGGACTTCGCGCCATCGTGCTCGACACCGACGCCCGCACCGGCAGCACCGGCGACCTGCCGTTCACGCTCCTCGGCGGCAACCGCCTCGCGGGCCTCGGCACCGGCGGCCAAAGCACATCGGCCCGCGCCGCCTTCCAGGACGATCCCTCGGTGCTGGACGCCGCCCTCGGCGGCC
>JAZRXT010000120.1:0-2257 GCA_045600365.1 Kiritimatiellia bacterium
GTGAAGCGGTAGTCGCCCTGACCGGTGGCGTCTTTGTCGATGAGATTCCATGCCGCGCCCGGCTCGGAACCGGTGGCGCCGAAGAAACGGAACTTGTTGTTCTGCTGGATGAAGAGCCACCCCTTGGGATCCCAGATGTTCTTGCCGAAGAATGTGGCGCCATGCGCATAGACGCAGTGGCCGAACGCCATGTCGACCGTTGTGGTGTCGCCGGCATTGACCCCCGTGTCGATGTATTGCGTGCCCGTGGACTGAATCCATTCGAGCTCCGTATAGCCTGGTGGCAGAGAGGCGGCCTCCACCGCACCCCACGCCATCGTCATCACCGCCGCGCACAGCGCGGCCCACCGATGTCCTGTCTCTCTTTTCATCCGCTACCTACCTTTCTGTTTCAAATTATTGCCAGCCGATGCCCTTGGTGGCCTTCTTCAGCAGTTCGAGTTCGCCGGCGTCGTAGGGCGTATGGTCGGCGTGGTAGATGTCGTGCTTCCACACGCCCTTGTAGACGCCGCTGTCGGGTTTATGGCCGAACGGCAGATACGTCTGGGTTTTTCCGTCCACGAGCCCCCACATCATGCAGCCCACGCCCGTCTCCTTGTAGATGCCGAGGCAGTTGCGGATCGTGTTGTTGTGGGTGCGACACATCCACTCGGTGCAGATGAGCGGACGTTGATGAACGGCCAGTTCCTTGATGAACGCGCGCGAGGCGTCCGGGTTGCGATAGCTGTGGAACGACACGATGTCGCTTTCCCTGAGGAGAATGTCGTTGAGTTCACGCGTGCCCACCCACACGCACACGGTGAGCGGGTGCACGGGATCGATTTCACGCGCCCAGGCGAAGCACTTTTTCACAAGCGTCCAGGAAGACGGTACCCGTGCCGCCGTTCCCGCCGCCGGCTCGTTGTAGAGGTCCCACACGAAAATGCGCGGATCGTTCTTGTGCGCACCGATCACATCCTTCAGATACTTCTCCAGCTTGCCATGCGTGCGCCAGTCGACGACCATCTCGTGGCTCGGCGACGGCACCCAGCCCCACATGGTCCAGCCCGGGAGCGGATCGGGTTGCTTGCCGAGGATCGGATCGGTGCTCAAGCCGGGGGCGCAGTCGTCGAACAAGACGGGCATCACCTTCAGCTTCGCCTCGTCTGCGAGCTTGAGGTACTGCTCGAAGGCCGACATGAACCACGCGGGATCGTCCTCGTAGACCTTGTACTGCAGGAAGATGCGCACGCAGTTGAGGCCAAGCCCTTTCGCAAGCGCGAATTCCTTGCGGATCAGCTCGGGCGAGAACGTCGACTTCTGCCAGATTTCGACGTCGTTGATCGCGTTCGCGGGCACGTGGTTGAAGCCGCAGAGCCAAGGATTCGCCTTGCCCCAGGCCTGGGCGCGCGCGAGCGTCCAGCGCTCCCCCTTCGTCGAACCGAAGAACGCACCGAAGCCCGAGACATTGCCGAAGAAGCGGCCCGTCACACGGTCCCACAGGCCCACCTCGCCGGAGGGCGTGCGGCACGGCACGAAGTCGCGCACCGGCTCGCCCGCATCGGTGCCGAGCTTGAGCGAATAGAGGCGGAACACACCACCTTTCCCTTGGAACGCATGCGTCCCCTTGAAGAGCTTCAGCGTCTGGGACGAATCGGAGGAACGATCGACCTTGAGTTCATGCGCCTTCGCCTCGTTCCCCACCGTGAGGCGCGCCACGCTGTCGGCACCGAGCACGAAGTGGTAGTCGAGCGTCTCGGTGGGGTCCACATCGGCCAGATTCCATTCCGGACCCGGCTCGTTGCCCACGTTGCCGAAGAATCGGATGTGCTTGAACTGGACGATGAAGAGGAATCCCTTCGGGTTCCAGATGTCCTTGCCGAAGATCACGGCGTGGTCGACCGGCTTCACATGCCCGAAGCGCATGTCCACCGTCGTGTGCGCACCCGCATTCACGCCCGTGTCGATCTGCTCGAGTCCCGTCGACTCGATGTAGAGAAGCGGCGTATAGTCCGCCGGCAAAGCGACCTCCGCCCGCGCCGTCAATCCCGCCCAAAGGCCGGCCAGTACACCAACGATCAATCCGATCTTCTTCATAACGATGTTTCCATTCCTTTGCACTTAAACCGATTGTGGGGAACAGTCCCCAACTAACTCGTCAGTATTATAGCACGTTCGTTTTCAAAGATGGCGTCACCGCCTTAACCGCACTTCAACGGCCGAACCGGCGGGCACATACACCTTCACCGTCTTGCGGTCGAGCACGCGCACCGTTGCC
>JAZRXT010000121.1:0-8747 GCA_045600365.1 Kiritimatiellia bacterium
CCCCCCCCCCCCGGCCCCCCGGGGGGCGCACGCCCCGCCCGCACCGTAGGTTCCGTGTACAAGGCGCTGCGTGTCGACATAGGCCGTCTTGCAACTCAACGTCGTTCCGGAGGGAACCTTGATCGCTCCCGCCGACGAGACGATCACGATCTGGTCGCACGCGTACGGAATGTCGGGTGTGCCGTCGGGCTTGGCCCAGTTCTGCGGATCGTTCCAGGCATTGTCAGAATGGCCACCGACCCAGGTGAGGGTAGTCGGGGCCACATCCTGGAGAATCTCGACCGAACCGCCGCCGACGACCCAATCAACCGCCTGCCCGCCCGCGCCATAGACGCCGGCCAGCAGACGCATGCCGCCGGCGGTGCCGTGGTCGAACGTCAGGCGGGTCCCCGTCGGCACGGAGATCTTCTCGCGCCCCGTCGCAACGGACAGTTCCTTGCCGCGAAACGCGACCGACGGCACCGAATCAAGCTGGAGACGCGTGTTCGCACCGCCCGAGAGACGCAGCGCCCCGAGTTTCGAGTAGGTGGAACCGTTTGTGAGGCGTACCGTGCCGTTCGCGACCTCGAGGTCGCCAGTCGTCGTGTTGTCACCGCCCGCGACGACGAACTCCTTGGTCGGCGAATCAGGATTCCAGCAGAAGTCCGCCGTATTGATGAAGGTTCCCGTGAAGACCGTCGAATCTTCGGGCGGCGTGCCGCAGATCGTGAGCTTGCCGCGATGCCACTTGCCGTTGTCGTTCTGGTTGCCGATCGTGTGGGGCTTGCCGACGGCCGAACCCGTCTCGCGCAGCCAGAAGTTGGTGAACACGCAAGGCGCGCCGATCCAGAGACCCGTGTTCTTCGCGCCAAAGGTGAAGACCTGGCCCGCCGGCAGGTAATGCATCTGCTTCTGTCCGTTGAGGCCGTAGGCCCAGTTGCCTTCCTGCACCTCGACGTACTTGAAGCCCGCGCATTCGGCGGAGCCGCCGTTGATGTTCGAGAAGCCCGCGTTGCCGCTGCCGATCTTCACGATGCCGCAGGGCCTGCCGTCGTAGCTGCGCCAGCCGCGCCGCGGCACGAGAGTCGACGTCGAGCTGATCGTCATGTTCGTGCCTTCGATGATCAGAGGAATGTCGAGGTAGAGGAAGCCCGTATTGTAAAGGCCTTCGGAATCGGCGCGTAGCGTGATCGCCTTGCAGTTGCTCTGGTCCTGGTACTGGTACCCGCCCTCGCCGATGTTGAAGCGCTTCAGCTCCAGGCCCTCGATGTCGTTGACAGACGGATTGCCGGCGGACGAGAGACTCAGCGTGTCGCCGCTCCGCGGCACGGCGTTGGTGCCCCCGACCGTATCCTTCCAGTTCTGGGGATTGCTCCACTTCTTGTCGCTGTTGCCCTCGACCCACGACCACTTGAGGTTGCGTCCGACGACGGGCGGCGGCGGCGGAGTCGGCGGATCGAACGAGCCGTCCTGCAGCGTGTAGCTCGAGCAGTTCGGACCGTGCGCCGAACCGTGGCCCATGTTCTGGGTGAAGGTCGCCTTCTTGGGCGTCGGCAGGTTCTTGTAGAGGTTGATCTCGCCGGACGGCGGGCAGACGTAGTCGCCGAGGCCGGCCGAGAACGTCACGGGGCACTTCATCAGCGTCGCCAGGTTCTTGAGATCGACGAAGTCGAGGTTGGCCGTCCAGTCCGGCCGCCACCCGGTCATGTAGCCGTATTCCTTGCCGCCCGAGAGATCCGAACTCCACGGAATCGAGGCGTTGCATTCCGTCACCGCCGCGTCGAGCGACGCGCAACCGATCGCCTGGTAGCCGCCCATCGAACCGCCGGACGTCTTGAGGTTTTTACCGTCCCACTCCGGGAGCGACTTCGCCCACTGCATCGCACGGAGATCGCGCATGAGCATCTTGTAGTAGTCGGTGTCCTGCACGGTGTAGTTGTTGTTGCGCCAGCAGTAGGAGGACTGCGCGCCGCTCTTGTCGAGTCCCATCTCGTTCTTGAGATCCGGATCGTAGTAAGTGGCATCGGGGCAGACCGGATACTCGCCATGGCGGGTGACGGCAATGACGATGTTGCCCTTCTTGACGTCAGTGGCGTTCGGGAGGCCCGTCGCGCCCCAACCGTAGCCGTTGAAGGTGGCAATGATGCCGCATTCCTTCGGGTCGGCGCCATCCGGCATCGCGAGAATGCCCGTCGCATGCTTCTCGCCCTCGAACGTCGTGATGTCGAAGAGCTTGTAGACGACACCGGAGGCGGCGCCGGACGGATTGAAGTTCGTGCAGACCGCGGTGTAGGGCGTCGTGTAGAGGCGATTCGTCTCCGTCTGCCAGAATGCCGCGAAGCCATCCGGCAAAGCGGTCTGCGAGATGTTCATCACGTCCACGCCTGCGCCGCCGTCGAAGAACTCGGTGTTGCCGTCGAGCCACTTGCCGCCGACCTGTACCTCGACCTTGAGGCGCGTGAAGCCGGGCGCCGTCATCGAGTGGGTGACTACGAGCGGCTGGTCGCTGGTGGCGTTGCCGCTCTTTGAGGCCCCGGTGTCGTCGTTGAGCGTCCACCGAAGCGGCATACCCGTTACGGCGGCGTTGTTCGCGTCCTTGTCGACGAGCGTCACCGTGAATGTGATCTGCTCGTTAAGCGCATATTCAAGGGAATTCTTGTTTGTGTTCCCTATGAACGAATAATTGACCGCCGCGGCCGAGAACACGGCCGCGAGAACAGAACCGAACAGCATTCTTTTCATGCACGCTTCCTTTTCTGAGGATTGCGCAGGAAGAGGAATAATGACAATTACCCCCCCCCTGTGCGATTTCTGAAATTATGACAACGCCGCTATTTTAGCAAACCATAAACCAAAACGCAAGCAAAAAAATGATTTGTACAAGGGAGGATTGTTGAAATCATTAACGTTCACACCGGAAGGGACGCGCGGGACACGGACGCGCGGGAGCGCGTCCCTCCCGGCATCTGCAACGCATGATTCGCTGCCGCGTTCTCGGACGCGCGGCCATGGATCCGCTCTGCACTCAGCACTCGGCAGGATTCTTCGACAAATTCATCGGGCGTCGAGGCTCCGGCGGTTACGCCCAGGCGGGCAAGTCCCCTCAGCTCGCCGCGCAGTGCGCACACCTCGTCTATGGTGGCGGCCCGGAATGCGGATGCGCCGCATTCGGCGGCAATCGCAACTAGACGCAAAGTGTTGGCGCTTTTACGACTCCCCAATACCAACACCGCCCTGCCGCCCTCACGGCAGAACCGGCGCACCGCCTCCTGCCGCTCACGTGTGGCGGCGCAAGGCGGCGAATACACCACTATCTCGCGTCTCTCGGCAAGACGATCCCGCAACCGATCCACGAGCTCGATGTCAAGCGTGGTCTGCGAGACCACGGCGATCGGACCAGTCCCCGCCATTGCGCTCTCAAAATCAAGCGCGGTGCCGCCGACCGCCGCCAGTTCACCGAGAATGCCCTTCACTTCGACATGGTCGCGGTCGCCTAGCACCAGCACATCAAGACCCCTCGCCGCCGCCTCGCGAGCGACATTGTGGGCCCGGCCGACGTACGGACACGTCAGATCAACGGTCTTCAGCCCCCGCGCCGCAGCCGCATCCTTCACCGCCGGCGAGGTACCGTGAGCGGAAATGACCAGCGTGGCGCCAGGCGGAATCTCGTCCAGCGAGGATACGAAGTGGTGTCCGCGCTCCTTGAGCCGATTTACGACGATCTCGTTGTGGACCGGCTCATGCAGGTAGTACACGTCCCTGAGCCCCATGGCCTTCGCCACCGCGGTCTTGACGCCATTGCACGGCCCGTGCGGCTCGAGAACTTCAATCGTCATGGCTCATCAGGACGTCGTGACAGCGCCGAAACGGCAGACGTCGCGGCAGGCGCCGCAGCGCACGCACCTGGTCGCGTCGATGACATGCGCCTGGCGAACTTCGCCGGCGATCGCCCCCACTGGGCATTTCTTGGCGCAGAGCGTACAGCCGCGGCACTTCGCGGGATCGATCGTGAAGTGCCGCAACGCGGTGCATTCGCCGGCCGGGCAGCGCTTCTCGCGGATGTGGGCGTCATATTCGTCGCGGAAGCGGCGGATCGTGGTGAGTACTGGATTCGGCGCGGTCTGGCCCAGCCCACAAAGCGCACCCGCCTTGATGCCGGCGCAGAGTTCCTCGAGCTTCTCCACGTCCCCTTCCTCGCCATGGCCCTCGACGATGCGCACCAATAGCTCGTGCATCCGACGCGTGCCGATGCGGCAGTGAACGCACTTGCCGCAGCTCTCACGGGCGGTGAAGTCGAGGAAGAACCGGGCCATGTTGACCATGCAGGTGGAGTCGTCCATCACCACCATTCCGCCCGAGCCCATGATCGCGCCGGTGGCGGCGAGCGCCTTGTAGTCGATCACCGTGTCGAGCAGATCCTCGGGAATGCAGCCACCGGAAGGTCCGCCCATCTGCACCGCCTTGAAGCGGCGCCCGTCGCGCACGCCGCCGCCGATGCCGAAGATCACCTCGCGCAGGGTGAGCCCCATCGGAATCTCCACGAGACCGCCGCGCCGGATCTTGCCGGTGAGGGCGAACACCTTGGTGCCCTTGCTGGTCTCGGTGCCCATCGCCGCGAAGGCGGCGCCGCCGTTGGCGATGATCCAGGCGACGTTGGCGAAGGTCTCAACATTGTTGGTGTTCGAAGGCGAATCCTCGAAACCGCGCTCGGCCGGGAACGGGGGCTTGAGCCGGGGCATTCCGCGGCTGCCCTCCAGCGATTCGATCAGCGCCGTCTCCTCGCCGCACACGAACGCGCCCGCGCCAGCCTTGATGCGGATGTCGCAGGAAAATCCGCTGCCGAGGATGTTTTCGCCCAGCAGATTCGCCGAACGCGCGGCGGACAGCGCCTTCTCTAGGCGCACGATGGCGAGGGGATACCCGGCCCGCACGTACACGAAGGCCTGCGTGGCGCCGATTGCATAGGCGGCGATGAGCATTCCCTCCACCAGGGTGTGCGGGTCCGACTCGATCACCGCCCGGTCCATAAACGCCCCCGGATCGCCCTCGTCGGCATTGCAGATCAGATACTTCCGCTCACCCTTCGCCTTGCGGCAGGCGTCCCACTTGAACCAGGTGGGGAAGCCGGCGCCGCCGCGCCCGGCGAGCCCGGAGGTCTTGATCTCGGCAATCACCGCCTCGGGCGTCATGGTGGACAGCACCTTCGCCAGCGCCTCGTATCCGCCGTCGGCTCGGTACGCCTCGAGCGATTCGGGGTCGACCACCCCGCAGCGCCGCAGTGCCACGCGGGTCTGGCGGGAAAGGAACGTCGCATCGTCGTCGGACACCACGAGGCGCTCGACGCGCCCGAGGTCGCCGTCCTTCGCCGCCGCGAGGATGTCGGCCGCGTCCGCCGGTTTCACCTTCACCAGCCGCCGCACCAGCGTCGCTCCGTCGTAGAGGTCGACTATCGGTTCGAGGAAGCACATCCCGATGCAGCCGGCAATGCCGATCTCGACCTCGCTACCGGCGTTGAGCGCGTCCAGCGCCTCATGCACCTTGCGCGCGCCCGCCGCGATGCCGCAGCTGCCCTCGCCGATCACGATTCTGCACTTCATCGGGCACCTCCCCTGACTCCGGCGATGATCTCCTTCGCCCGCGCGGGAGTGAGCGAACCGTAGACCTCGCCGTCGACGGTCATAACCGGCGAAAGCGAACAGCATCCAAGGCAGGCGACGGTCTCGAACGAGAACTCGCCGTCCTCGGTCGTGCGACCGGCGAAGAGCCCACACTCATTGAGCGCCTTCTCGATGGAGTCCGCGCCGTTCACGTGGCATGCCGTGCCCTTGCACAGCATTACGGTGTGCCGGCCAACCGGCTCCAGGCGGAACTGGGCGTAGAACGTGGCCACGCCCACCACCTTCGCCGGGGTCAGGCCGGTATGCTCGGCCACGGCGCGGATCACATCGCAGCCAAGCCAGCCGTAGGTTGCCTGCGCATCCTGCAGGATCGAGATGAGGGAATGAGGGTCGTCCTTGTGACGTTCGAAGATCGGTTCAAGGAGCGAAAGGTCGCTGTGGGGACTGTCAACACACATGGATTGTTCCGGTAATATGTTTTAAATCATCGATTGCGGGCGAGAAAACTCTCTTCTGCCTCGACCAGTGCCGCATGCATCGCCTCGGCGTCGGGTGCGGCGCGAAGCGCCTCCAGCATACCTGTCTCATGCGCCAACAGGCACAGCCGCGCAAGGATGTGCAGATGCAGCGCATGGTCGGTACAGCAGATCAGGAAGAACAGGTCGGTAGCCTCGCCGTCGGGTGCACCGAAGAAGATGGGCCGAACGGTGCGGCCGAGGGCCAGAAAGGTCTCCTGGAAGAGATAGGGGTCATGATAGCGCGGATGTGGAAAGGCGACGCCCCCCTCGGCGGCGGTCGAGGCTGCCTCCTCGCGCGAGGAGAGCTCGGCGAAGAGCGTCTCGGGGTCGTAGAGCAGCCCTGTACCGTCGGCGAAGTCGGTAAGGTCGCGCAGCACTCCGGCACGGGTCTTGGAGGTGAGATCGCACTTGATCAGCGCGGGGCTGAGCACCCGCGCAATGCGGAAGTCCTCCCCCGCTGCGCGGCGGCGGTCGTTCATGGCGGCACGATGCTCGCCGGCCAGGGTGCGGTCGGGGATGGACATCACGCGGCGCTGGGCCCACTCGTCAAGCGCGCGGTGCTCGAACATGAAGTCATCGCCGCGCTTGACGCTGGCCACTTCGCCACGCTGGGCGAAATGCCTGAGCTCGTTCTCCGGAATGTGGAGATGGGCGGCGGCGCTCTTCAGATCCATCAGCCGATAGTCCATGGCAGCGATTCCATCCAGTTCTTCGTTGTGGTTCAGAAACGCATCAGAACTCGAATAGGTCGGAGGGCTCGTCCTGCGAGAGCGTCTCCAGGCGGATGTCGGCGCGGCCAAGCCCCGCCAGCGCCGCGGCCATCGTCTCGCGCGCGAGATGCGGGGCGTTGCACTGCTCCGAGATGTGCGCCAGCAGCAGCAGCCGTAGCCGCGCAGGATTGACGGTGCGCACCAGCTCCGCCGCATCTTCGTTGGAGAGATGTCCACTACGCCCGCGGATGCGCTGCTTGAGCGAGATAGGCCGGTCGCTCGCCTCCAGCAGCATCGGATCGTGGTTGGACTCCAGCACAGCGGCGTCGGCCCGCGCGAAGGCGGCACGGAAGCCGGTGGTGACCACGCCGGTGTCGGTGCCGATGAAAAGCGTGGTCTCTCCATCCTCCAGCAGGAAGCCGACCGGATCGGCGGCGTCGTGCGAAATCGAGAACGGCGTGACCGTGAGGTCTGCAACATCGAACGGCACGCCGGTCTCGAACACCGCCCAATCCTCCTGGACGTGCGTGGCGGACGCAATCGCATCGGTCGTGTCGCCATTGGCGTACAGCACCACCTGCGGATGACGCTTGTGAAACGTCTCGAGCCCCGCGTAGTGGTCGGAATGGTCGTGGGTGAACAGAACCGCGCTTACGGCATCGATGTCGAAGCCGCACGCCCGGGCCCGGGAGTTGAGCTGACGGTGCGAAAGGCCGCAATCAACCAGCACCGCGGCTCCGCCACGCGAACGCACCGCCAGGCAGTTGCCACCCGATCCGCTGCCGAACACCCTCAGTCTCACCTTGCGCTCCAGTCTACGTCAGTACGTCTCACTCGGCGGCGTGGATGCGCTCGTTAGCCTTCGCCACCTTGGCGGCGAGGTTCTTCTTGTGCTCGCGGAACTTCTCGCGCAGCACGGGATCCGCGGTGCCGAGGATCTGCACCGCGAGCAGGGCTGCGTTGACCGGGCCGGCCGAACCACAGGCGACAGTGGCCACCGGCACGCCCGAAGGCATCTGCACCGTGGCGTAGAGTGCGTCGAGACCGTTGAGCGCACCGCCCGCCACCGGGATGCCGATCACGGGCAGCACGGTGCCGGCGGCGAGCACGCCGCCGAGATGGGCCGCGCCGCCGGCGGCGGCGATCACCACCTTGAGACCGCGCTCCTCCGCCGAGCGCGAATATCCAATCGCCTCCTCGGGCGTGCGGTGCGCACTGATGACGCGCGTCTCGTAGGGAACGCCGAAGCCGTCCAGCGTGTCGCACGCCTTCTTCACCAGGGGCCAGTCGCTGTCGCTGCCCATCACGATCCCGACCACGGGACTTGCAGAATCCATTTCAATCTCTCCTTCGCTGATAGTTGGTAGACTCACTTGACCTCGGCGCGCATCGGAATGGACGGCTGGGCGCCACGGCGCGTGACCGAGATGGCCGATGCCGCCTGGGCGAACGCAATCGCCGCGACCGTGTCCATCCCCTCCGAAAGCGCCACCGTGAACGCGCCGTTGAAGGTGTCGCCGGCGGCAACGCAGTCCACCGCCTTCACCCTGCGGCTCGGGAAGAGCTTTCCGCAGTCGCCGCAGAACACGCCCTTTGCGCCCATGGTGATGAGCACGTGCTTCACTCCCTTGCGCCTTAGCGCCGCCGCCGCCTTCTTCGCCGACGCCTCGTCGACGACCTTCACGCCGCTGAGGATTTCCGCCTCGGTCTCGTTGGGCGTGAGCCAGTCGACGCACTTGAGCAGCGCCGCGGGCAGCTTGCGCGCCGGCGCGGGGTTGAGCACCACCGGCACCTTTGCCGCGCACGCCCACTTCGCCGCCTCCGCCACGGTCTCGACCGGCGTCTCGAGCTGCATCAGCAGCGCGGCGGCGCCTTCGATGTCCTTCCGGTAGGGCTTGATATCGGCCGGCGTCAGGGTGCCG
>JAZRXT010000122.1:0-38879 GCA_045600365.1 Kiritimatiellia bacterium
CGACAAGCTCGTACTAGTGGGCGGCGCGGGGCCGGTCTCGCCCATGGAATACAAGATGCTCCGTCCCAACGAGACCTACTACGCCACCTTCGAGTGCGAGGGTGTGGAGGCGAGCGGACAGGAGAACGACGTGGTGGTGGAAGGGACGTTCATCGAGGCAGTCACATGGTGTACCGAGAATGCGTCCGATGCGGCTACAGTCGTGCAGTTGGAGCTGGAGGCCGTCTACGATGCGCCCGAGAACCATCGTCAGGATCGCCATGTCTATGGTGTCGGCGAGAGGGTGAAGTTCAAGGTGTTGCCGAAGCTGGCGAGCGTCATGCTCAAGACGACCAAGCAGGATGTTGATGACAGTAATGGCTCATACGAGCTCTTTAATGGGCTTCAAATTTAACGGGAAACAGTCATTGACTTGCGGTTGGGGAAGTGGTATAATGCTCGTCTATGAAAAAATCAGCTATCCTCTTCGCCGCCGCCACGGTGGCTTCCGTGTCGTTTGCGAAACTCGAGCCGGCGACGCTTTTCAATGACAATATGGTGCTCCAGCGTGGGCGCACCGTGCCGGTGTGGGGCAAGGCCGAGCCCGGCAACGAGGTGACGGTCAAGTTTGCCGGCGAGAAGGCGGCGGTGGTGGTGGGCGCAGATGGCAGCTGGCGCGTCAACCTGCCCGCCATGGAGGCGTGTCGTGAGGGCCGTGAATTCTCCATTCGCGAGGTCGAGCCTGGCTGGTTCGGCTCCACCGTCGACGAAATTGTCTACACCAACGTCGTCGTGGGCGAGGTGTGGCTGTGCGGTGGCCAGAGCAACATGACCTTCGCCATGTGGCCGCGCTGCTCCATCGGCCAGCATGCCGGGCGCGAGCGCAATGGCTACTATGATCTGGCGCTCACTGACGAGCCGGATGTGCGCGGCGTCCATATGCCGTGCTGCTGGGCTGCCGAGGAGCGTGGCCACGATCGCCTGGCGTGGTTCGACTTCACGCCTGCCAACGACCGTGGCGACTTCTCCGCCGCCGCCTGGCACTACGCCATTCGCCTCTACCGGTCGCTCAAGGTGCCGGTGGGCGTGATCGAGTGCGCCTGGGGCGGCAGCTGCATCGAGACCTGGATACCTCCGTTCGCATACGCCGAGTCGAAGAGCTTCAAGGAATTGGCCACGAAGCCGATTCCCACCGACTTCACCGAGGCGCAGAAGAAGGATCCCAAGAACAAGGGCAAGAGGCCCGACTTCCACCAGAATCCACGTGCCTGCTGGAACGCCATGGTCTATCCGCTGGCGCCCTACGCCATCAAGGGCGCGATCTGGTACCAGGGTTGCACGAACCGCGGTCGCTGGGGCGAGTACTACGAGATGCTTGAGACGCTGCGCGCTGGCTGGGGCCGTGCCTTCGAGTGTGGTGCCGACATGCCGTTCTTCCTCTGCCAGATTGCCCCATTCGGCTACGCTTCGGAGCAGAGTGACAATGGCGGCACCCAGATTCGAGAGGAGATGGAGCGCTTCGGCATCTCCAACGGTCCGAACGTGGGCTGCGCGATTCTTTCCGACATCGGCGAGGTTGACAACATCCATCCCGGCGACAAGCGATCTGTCGGCACTCGCCTGGCGGCGCTTGCGCTCAACCGCATCTACGGTTTCACCCAGATCAAGTGCGACGCGCCGCGTTTCACCGGGGCGGAGCTTTCCGCCGACGGCAAGTCGGTTCGCCTCAGCTTCGTCAATGCGGCGGGCTGGTGCCGCAACGGCATCTACGAGCCCAGGTTCGAGCTGGCCGGGGCGGACGGGGTCTACAAGTCCGCCAAGGCCAAGTACACCACCGAGGGCAAGACCATTGATCTCGAGGTGCCGGCGGGGATGACGCCCGCCAAGGTGGCGTACATGCGCAAGAGCTGTGTCCATGGGTTCATCAAGAACGAGGCGGGTTTGCCCCTCGGGCCCTTCCGTGGCAGTGTTGCGCCCGCGAAGTAATTTCCCGCATAGAAGGAGTTGCTCATGAAGAAACTGGCGATGCTGTCGGCGGCACTGTCCGCCCTCGCGCTTTCCGCGGCGCCCAACGACTGGGAGAACACCGCGGTCAACTCGATCAACCGCGAACCGGCCCGCGCCTATTCGATGCCGCTGGCTGACGCCAAGGCGGCGCTTACGGACGATCTGGAGCCGTCCACGCCCTACCGCCTCTCGCTCAACGGCAACTGGAAGTTCAACTGGTGCGGCGATCCCAGGTTGCGTCCGCTTGACTTCTGGAAGACGGACTTCGACGATTCGTCGTGGTTCACGATCGACGTTCCCAGCTGCGTCGAGATGCGTGGCTTCGGCTCGCCGGGATACACCAACGTGCGCTATCCCCACGCCTGGGACCCGAAGCGCGACGTCCATGCACCCACCATCCGCGATCGCGACACCGACAAGTCGGACTACAATCCCGTATCGTCCTACCGTCGCACGTTCACCATACCGCCGGCTTGGAAGAACCGCGATGTGTTCCTGCGCTTCGACGGCGTCTACTCCGCGTACTACGTGTGGGTTAACGGCCGCAAGGTGGGCTATGCGGAGGATTCCAAGCTCCCCAGCGAGTTCAACATCACCAAATACCTGAAGGATGGCGAGAACCAGCTCGCGGTCGAGGTGTACCGCTGGTGCGACGGCAGCTTCCTCGAGGACCAGGACATGTTCCGCTTCTCCGGCATCTTCCGCGACGTGACGCTCTTCGCGACTCCGCGCACCGAGATAGAGGACTTCAAGGTGACAACGACCTTCGGCGAGGACTACGCCTCCGCCGTGATTCGTGTTGCGGTCAAGGCGCGTTCGCTCGACGGAATGGGCGGCAACGCCGTGGTCGAGGCCGAGCTTTACGATGCCGAATACCAGAAAGTGGCCACGCTGCCATCGGTGCGTTTCTTCGTGCCCACCACCGGCGTCCCGCATGGCGACACGCTTTCCGCATCGATCAGGAATCCGCGCCTTTGGAGCGCCGAGGATCCCTATCTCTACACGCTCGTGATGACGCTGGTGGACGCGGCGGGCCGCCGCGATGTGCGTGCGTGCCGTGTCGGCTTCAAGGAGGTTAAGATCGTTGGCAACGCCGTCGTGTTCAACGGGCGGAAGATCAAGTTCAAGGGCGTCAACCGACATGAGTGCAGCCCCGAGAACGGGCGCTCGGTCTCGATGGAGGAGATGCTCAAGGACATCACGCTCTTCAAGCGCTACAACATCAACACCGTGCGCACCAGCCACTATCCCGACCACCATTCGTGGTACGACCTCTGCGACCGCTATGGCATCTACGTGGTGGCCGAGGCCAACGTGGAGGGGCATGAGCCGGACTACCGCGAGAACGGCCTTGGCCGTCACCAGGAGTGGTTCAACACCATTCTCGAGCGCAATGTGCGCCATGTGGAGAACTACAAGAACCACCCCGCGATCTTCATGTGGTCGATGGGCAACGAGACCGGACACGGCGATGGCTTCCGCAATGCCATCAAGACTGTCAAGACGATGGACCCAACCCGCATCGTGCACTGGGAGCGCGGGAACTTCGATGCCGATGTCGACTCGCGCATGTACCCGACCGTGGAATGGCTCGAGAAGCGCGGCAAGCTCGGTGACGGGAAGATCTCGCTTGGCGAGTTCAATCCGGCGGACAGGGACAAGAAGTCCGGCACGCCGATGGAGCAGTCTCCGAACAAGGCCTTCTTCATGTGCGAATACGCCCACGCGATGGGGAACGCCATCGGCAACTTCCAGGAGTACTGGGATGCATTCTACGCCTACGATTCGCTCTCCGGCGGTTGCATCTGGGACTGGGTCGACCAGGCCATCTGGAAGACGACCGGCGAGATCGATCCGACGACTGGTCTGCCCGAGCGCTTCCTTGCGTACGGCGGCGATTTCGACGAGTTCCCGAACGATGGCCCGTTCTGTGTGAACGGTGTGGTTGATCCGCTGCGCAACGTCAGCGCCAAGCTGGTCGAAGTAGGCCACGTGCACCGCAATCTGGTGGTGGAGAAGTTTGATCCCGACACTGGCACCGCCACGCTCTGGAACCGCTTCGGCTTTACCGACGCCAATGTCTTCGACGGTTCCTGGGAACTGGTCGAGGACGGCCGTGTGGTGGCCACTGGAGAATTCCCCGTTCCTTCCGTGGCCCCGCTGTCGCGCAACACGTTCAGGGTCGAACTGCCCGCCGAACTCAAGGCCGAGAGCGAGTATTTCGTCAACTTCTTCTTCTCGCTGCGCGAGGACGCGCTCTGGGCCGAGAAGGGGCATGTGGTCGCGCGCGATCAGCTGCCCGTGAAGGCGGCAGGTGCCGCCGTTGCCGCCGCGCCAGCGGTGGACAAGCCGGTGGTGCTGCCGGACGACCGTACGATCACCGTCAAGGCCGGTCCCACCCGCGCCGTCTTCTGCCGCCGTTCCGGCACGCTCTGCGAACTCGAGATGGGCTCGCGCACGATCCTGCGCGATGCGGCGCCGGGCGTCGTGGCCGGCCCCCGCCTGACCTGCGCGCGCGCGTTCACCGACAACGACCGCTGGCTGCGTGACGGCAATCCCTGGGCAGAGAACCGCAAGTGCTCGTTCTACGCGAGTGGCCTCTCCCAGCTGCGCTATCACGCCCGTCCGCTGCGCGTTGATTTTGCCGAAGACGGCGCCACCGTGTCGGTGGTGAGCTCGGTGGAGGTCACCGGTTCCAAGTCGGCCGGTTTCACGCACGATTCGGTGTGGACCTTCAGCGGTGATGGCCGCATCGAGGTGAAGAACACGGTCACGCCGCACGGCACGATGCCGCCCGCGCTTGCCCGTCTCGGCACCTCGTGGCGCCTGGATCCTGCGCTCGAGAACATGGAATACTACGGACGCGGCCCGCGCGAGAACTACATCGACCGCTGCACAGGATCCTTCATCGGCCGCTGGAGCTCCACCGTCACCGAACAGTTCGAGCCGTATGTGCGTCCCCAGGACAACGGCTACAAGTGCGATGTGCGCTCGGTCTGCTTCACCGACAAGAGCGGAAACGGCGTGGAGTTCAGCGGCTCCTGTCCGCTCTTCGTGCAGGCTCTCCACTACAATATGGAGGACCTCGAGTTCGCCCACCATCGCGCCGGCGAGAAACGCCACCTCACGCCGCTCGCAAAGCGTGCCGACGTGTATCTCAACCTTGACGTTCGTCAGCTTGGTCTTGGCGGTGCCTCGTGCGGACCGCAGCCGATGGGCAAGTATGTGTTCCCGATTGTGCGCGAGAGCTGGACGATAACCATCGCCCCGGTGAAGGGACGCAGTATCCTTGGGATTTTCTGATAGGAGTATTCGCAATGCAGACAGTTACCAGCGGAATCAAGGCCGCGATGGCCGGTTCCTCGTGGATCAGGAAGATGTTCGAGAAGGGCATCGAGCTGAAGCGCGTCCATGGCGTCGAGGCGGTGTGCGACTTCTCGCTGGGCAATCCCGATGTGCCGCCGCCGGCCAGAACGCGCGAGGTGCTGGAGCGCCTCGCGGCGGATGCAGTGAAGCCGCTGGGGCTGGGGTACTGTCCCAACGCCGGCATCCCCGCCGTGCGCGAGGCGATGGCGGGTTACATATCCTGCCAGCAGGGCGGGGTGTCAGTTGGTGCCGGCAATGTCGTGCTCACGGTGGGGGCGGCCGGCGCCCTGGTGAGCTTCTTCCGCGCCGTCATCGAGCCGGGCGACGAGGTGATCTGCCCCGCGCCGTACTTCGTTGAATATGCCAGCTACTGCGGACATTTCGGCGGGGTTCTGAAGGCGATTGATTCCCGGCCAGACGAGGGGTTCCGTCCCGATTTTGCGGCGATGGCGGCGGCGGTGACGCCGAAGACGCGCGCGATTCTGGTCAACTCGCCGAACAATCCAACCGGATGCATCTATTCGGCGGAGGACATGGCCGCGCTGGCCGCCATCGTCGACCGCGTGAACGAGGCGCGGGCCCGGGAGCTTGGCGACGCGGCGCGTCCGCTCTTCCTGCTTAGCGATGAACCATATCGCGCCTTCGCCTACGATGGAGCCGAGGTGCCGGCCGTGATGCCGCTCACCAAGTGGGCTGTTGTGCTCGGGTCGTTCTCCAAGACGCTATCCCTTGCCGGCGAGCGCATCGGCTACATCGCGTTCCATCCGGAGATGGAGGACGTGTCTTCGCTAGTCAACGCGGTCACGCTCACCAATCGTACGCTCGGGTACGTCAATGCGCCCGTGATAGGCCAGCGTCTGGCTGCGGAGCTGCTGAACGAGACCGTGGATCTTGCGATCTATGATCGCCGGCGCCGCCTGATGGCCGACATGCTGCGCAATGCCGGCGTCGAGTTCGTCATGCCGCGGGGTGCGTTCTACTTCTTCCCGAAGGCACCGGGTGGCGATGACCTCAAGTTCGTGGACGCATTGCAGGAAGAGTTGATTCTGGCGGTGCCTGGCCGTGGATTCGGAATGGCCGGCCATATTCGCCTCTCGTGCAGCGTCGATGAGCGCATCATCGAGCGTTCGGCCGAGGGCTTCCGCCGCGCGGTCGCCAGGATGTGATCTTCAGATCTTCGGCTTGTTCAGTTTCGGCTTGAAATTCCGTCCGAAAAATCATATAATATTACCGTCTTTTCAACCAACCCAAAAGGAGAACCAGAAAATGGCACACAAGATCGATGCCGCCAAGTGCGTCGCGTGCGGATGCTGCAAGGACGCTTGCCCCGCCGAGGCGATTTCCGAAGGTACCCCCGCGTACACGATTGACGCCGACAAGTGCGTTGACTGTGGCGCGTGCGCTGCTACCTGCCCGAACGAAGCTATCGCCCCGGCGTGATAGACTTCCTGCTTGAGAACCTGCTGCTCCTGCCGTTTCTGTTCCCGGCGTATCTGCTGCTGGAATGGATCGAGGAGCGGTCGGGCGACGCGCTCGAGCGCAAGCTCGGGCGCGCTCGTTGTCTGGGTCCGCTCTTCGGGGCGGTGTCCGGTCTGGTGCCGCAGTGTGGCTTTTCTGCTGCTGCCGCGTCGCTCTATGCCGGTGGCGTGGTGACGGCTGGTACGCTCGTGGCGGTGTTTCTCTCCACCTCCGACGAGCTGGTTCCCGTATTGCTGTCGCAACGGGTTGATCCTGGGTTCATTGTCCGTCTGCTCTGCCTCAAGGCCGGTTGTGCGGTTCTGGCGGGATTTGCGGTGAACCTGTTTCTCTATTCGATCGGCCGCAGGGGACCGTCGCCCCATGTGGGCGAGCTGTGTGCACATAGCCGCTGCGGCTGCACCGAGCGCAGGGGCATTGTGGTGCCGGCGCTCATCCACACTGCCGAGATATTCGTCTTCCTCCTGGTGATTTCAGCGGCAATCGAGCTGGCGCTCCACTTTTCCGGCGGCGAGGAGGCGCTGAAGGGATTCGTGCTGAATCGTCCGTTCGTGGGCGAACTGCTTGGTGGGTTGATAGGATTGGTGCCGAATTGCGCCGCTTCGGCGGCCTGTGCCGAGATATACGTTGCCGGCGGCATGAGCCCGAGCGCGTTGCTGTCCTCGTCTCTCACCGGGGCGGGCGTGGGCATGCTGGTCCTGTTCCGCACCCATCGCCATCAGCTGCAGAATCTCGGCATTCTCGCGGCGGTGTACGTGTTCGGGGTGTTCATGGGTTTTGTTTTTGGACGGTTTCTCTGATGGAAAAGCCAGTCAGCGTCTTCCGGCGCGCCTTTGTTGATTCGCTGCCGGTGTTCATGGGATATACCACGATGGGGTTCGTCGCGGGTGTGCTTCTGGCGGCGAAGGGAAACATTCTGCTCGCGCCGCTTTGGGCGGCGCTCATCTCGGCGCTCTGGGTGACCGGCACGATGAGCTTTGCCGCCGTGCCCGAAATAGCCACCCGTTCGCCGGTGTTCGCGATCGTGTTGCTCACGCTCGCCGTGAACTTCCGCTATGCCTTCTATGGATTCTCGATGCTCAGCCGCTGGCGCAACATTCCGTTCTTCAGGAAGCTCTATCTCATACTGATGCTCACGGACGAGAACTACGCGCTCGAATCTGCCTGCGAGATAAAGGAGGAGAAAACGTACCTCAGCTATTGCACCATTATTTCGCTGCTGAACCATTCCTACTGGATTGGCGGCGTCACCATGGGGGCGTTGACGGTGTGTCTGCTCGAGTATGCCGTCGACCCCGAGCGCATACGTGCGGCCACCAAGGGAATGGAGTTTGCGATGGCGGCGCTCTTCATCGTCATCTTCACCGACCAGATAAGGGGATTCCTCCGCCATGGCGAATGACGTGCTCTACATGCTGTTGGTGGTGGCGGCGGGTTTCGTGGTCAACTTCCTGCTCCGTGCCTTCCCGTTTCTGATATTCGCCGGGAGAAAGGACGATCTGCCGTCCTGGGTGCAGAAATGGAGCGTATGCGTGTCGCCGGTGATAATCGGCATCCTGATCGTCTATTCGTATTCCGGGCTGGAATGGCGCGCCTATCCGGCCTATGCCGCGGGGGCGCTCACCGTGGCACTCCATCTCCTCGTTAGAAATCCGCTGGTGTCGATAATCTGCGGTACCGCGCTCTACATGGTGCTCGTGAGATAGGCGACTGGGGCGGGGAAGGTTGGGAGATCTGGACAAATGGGCTATGTGGTCAACAAGATAGTGGGCGGACTGTTGAACCCGCTCTGCATTCCAATGCTCGCCCTATTGGCTGGGGCGGCGCTGATTTCGCGGGGGCGCCGCAGACTGGGCTGGTCGCTTGCGCTGGGCGGGGTCGCCTGGCTGTGGCTGTGGAGCATGCCGTATTTCTCAATCAAGGCGGGGGCGTCGCTGGAGCGGGAGTGGCCGCCAGACGCGGCGGAGGAGTCGCAGTCGGCGGATGCGATCGTGCTTCTTGGCGGCGGAATGGCGTCAAGCGGGATCGGCCCCTATCCCGAAATGTTCTCGGCGGCGGACCGTGTATGGCACGCGGCGCGCCTGTATCGCTGCGGCAAGGCGCCGATCGTGCTGCCGTCGGGGGTCGATTCGGTTCGGGCGGAGCTGCCGCTACTGGTTGATCTCGGCGTGCCGGCAGAGGCGGTGTGCTGCGAGAACGAATCCCGCAACACCGAGGAGAACGCCCGTTTCACGAGCGAGCTGCTGGCGAAGCGGGTGCAGGGCGGCAGACGTCCGCGGGTGTTGTTGGTCACCAGCGCCTTGCACATGAGACGTGCCAAGCTGACGTTCGAACGCTATGCGCCGGGGCTGGACGTGATTCCCGCCGCCACCGACCACGAGAATCTCGTCATGGAGTCGCACCGCCGCACCCCCGCCGATTTCTTCCCCAGCACCGAGGCAATCACCCGATCGGGCTATGTGTTCAAGGAAATGCTGGGATACTGGGGATATCGTCTGCTGCGCAGATGACAAGGGGAGGGACCGATGGATATGAAGATTGTCGTGGGATGGACTGTACTGGTGCTGGCGGTGGCCGCCGCCGCCGGAACCGTCGAGGTGAAGTGCGCCACGCACCGGGTGGTGTTCGATCCGGATAGACGCGGGCGACTGGAGTCGCTTGTCACGGCGGCCGGAGTGGAGTTCGCCGCGCCGGGCAATGTCAATCTGATGCGCGTGGTGCTGCGCCGAGCCAATTCCGTCACCAATAGCGTTGAGGTCAACACCTCGGACGCGAAGGACTTCCGCATGGAGCGGGTGGCCGACGGGCTGAAGTTCGTCTATGCTGGGTTCGGCACGAAGCCGATGCGGGAAATGTCGTTCACCGTCCGTGGTGGCAGAACCTCGAAACGTCTGCGCTGGCGCTGTTCGGCATCGCCGGTCGACGGCTGGATGGTGTGCGAGACGCTCTTTCCGCGCATAAAGTTCACCCCCGCCATCGGTGGCGACGGTTCCGACGACGCGATTCTCACTGGCTACACCTTCTCTGGTGCCGTGCAGCGCAATCCAGGCAAGAAGGGCTTCCATGTCGACTGCCGCCAGCCCGGCTATCTCGGCGTGCAGATGGCGTGCTACTACGATCCTCGCGCGTTGATGCTCTTTGCCTGCGAGGATGGCGCCGGCGAGGCTAAGCGTCTGCATGGCTGGTGGAACGGTAAGGGCAACGGACCAGACGCCGGTCCCTTCATTCAGTGGTACCGCTATGGCTGGGACGCCACGAGGTCGGAGCTGCCGTACGACGTGGTCACCTCGGCGATCGACGGCGATGATCTCACCTGGCACGACGGTGCCGACCGCTATCGGGAATGGGCGTCCCGCCAGCGCTGGTGCCGCACGCCGTGGAAGTTCCGGAAGGACATCCCGGAATGGCTACGCGGCAGGCCAGCCTATTCCGACATGGGCAGCAGGTGGCGCGATTGGATGGACACCCCTGGCGCACTGGTGAAATGGGCGCGCGAATACTGGCATGCGAACTTCCCAGATGCCACGGTCGCGGTGCACTTCGACGGCTGGGAGCGCAATGGCGTCTACAACATGACGCACTACTTCCCGCTCTATCCCACCGACGCCGCCTACTCCGCCTTCGCCCGGGACGCCCGCAAGTACGGCTTTCTGGCCTTCCCCTGGCCCAGTGGCACGCGCCGCGCGGACGCCTTCGACCAGCGTGCCGACGGCACGTTCGCGGTTGACGAGCGCGAGGCCTTCGTGCGTGATTTCCTGCCGCACGCCTGCATGAGGCCGGATGGTTCGCGCCAGCTCTGTCAATGCGGTTGGCTGCGCGGCGGCAAGGTGTCGTACATGTGCCCCGGCGATCCCTGGACAATCGACTGGTTCGCGCGCGACATCTGCGGTGAGCTCGCCAGGCGCGGCACGCCGTGTGTATCCGGCGACCAGAACATCGGTGGAGCGGCGGCGGAGTGCTGGAGCCCGCGCCATGGCCATGCGCCGGGATCCGGGCGCTGGATGACCGAGGCGGCGCGCCGTATGGGCGAGACGGCCGTGGCCGCCCTGCGCAAGCATTTCCCCGAGGCGGCGTACTGCTGGGAGGAGCCGAACGAGCATGTCAACGACACGGTCACCTTCAACAACGTGCGCGAGGCGTATCGTCCGCAGGTCGAGTGGTCGGGCTTGTTCAACTACCTCTACCACGAGTATGCTCCGATCTTCCCGCTTGGTGGAGCGGGCCGCTATGGCCAGGCCTACCAGCTGGTGATGGGGTTGATGCCGGTGGTGCGCGTCGAGCGCGGCGACTGCGACCATGAAAGCGTGATCCTGCCGAACGGGTCTTTCGAGCTGGTGGACGCTTCGGGCAAGGTCGCGCGCGGCTGGAGCAATTCTCCGCGCGAACTGCCGAACCGGCTTGACGATTCCGAACACCATTCGGGTAGATTCTCGATGCGCATCGAGTGCCCTGAGGGTACTAGCCGCTGGGATCACGTGGCGACCAATCTCAGCCACAACGATGATGCGCTGGCGGCGGGGCGCAAGTTGCGCTTCTCCGCGTGGACCAAGCTCGAGCGCGGTTCGTTTCAGGTCGATTTCGGATATTTCGGTCAGAAGGGCGCCATTGGGTGGGCGAGGTTGAATGCCTCCAAGCCGGGCGAGGGATGGAAGCACGTGACCGTCGACACCGTGGTGCCGAAGGGCGAGATGAAGATGATCCGGTTGATGATCAACGCGAAGCGTGGCACGCTGGGCTGGATCGACGACATGGCGCTTGACGAGGTGCTGCCAGATGGTTCCACGCGTACCCTGCGCTACCAGGGCAGTTTCTACAAGACGAAAAAGGCCGCTCGCGACCTAAACTTCTATGGGGTCACCGCGCGCGAGTGGCTTGCCTACGGCAGAAGGGTGAAGCCACCGCGGCTTGAGTGCGATCGGATTGAATACTATGGCCGCGAGGTGGATGCGGTCTGCGTGGGGGCGTATGTGTCCATGGATGGCGAGAAGGCGTGGGTGCTGGCCAACGCCACCGCCGAGCCGCGCAGGGCGAAATGGCGTGACGGTGGGCGCGAGTATGTGGTGGATCTCGCCCCTGACGAGGCTCGCCTGGTGAAGGCGAAGGACGGGCGATAAGTGCCGTCGGGACTGATTTGCGATATTTTTATCAATCTTCAAGTCTTGACTTTGTAAGCGCATTTTGATAAAATATTATTTGTTTTCCTTCCGGAGGGGGTCTCCGGCGGGGTCAAAGGAGTAAAAAAGAAATGGCTATCAAGGTTGGTATTAACGGCTTCGGCCGCATCGGTCGCATGGTTTTCCGCGCGGCTATCGATAACTTCGCGAAGGACATCGAGATCGTCGGCATCAACGATCTGCTCGATCCCGACTATCTCGCGTACATGCTGAAGTACGATTCCGTGCACGGCATCTTCAATCACGAGGTGAAGGCCGACAATGAGAAGAAGCTCCTCATCGTCGATGGCAAGAAGATCCGCGTGTTCTCCGAGAAGAGCGCCTACGACTACGAGAACAAGAAGGCCCTCATCACGTGGGGCGACCTCAAGACCGACGTCGTCGTCGAGTCCACCGGTCTCTTCCTCACCAAGGAGAAGGCCCAGATGCATCTCGACGCCGGTGCCAAGAAGGTCATCATGTCCGCTCCTTCCAAGGACGACACCCCGATGTTCGTCTATGGTGTCAACCACAAGACCTACAAGAAGTCCATGAAGATCATCTCCAACGCGAGCTGCACCACGAACTGCCTCGCGCCGATCTCCAAGGTCCTCAACGACAAGTTCGGCATCAAGCGCGGTCTGATGACCACGATCCACGCCGCTACCGCCACCCAGAAGACCGTCGATGGTCCTTCCAAGAAGGATTGGCGCGGTGGCCGTGGCATCCTCGAGAACATGATTCCGTCCTCGACGGGCGCCGCCAAGGCCGTCGGCAAGGTCCTTCCCGCCCTCAACGGCAAGCTCACTGGCATGTCCGTGCGCGTTCCCACCTCCGACGTCTCCTTCGTCGACCTCACCTGCGAGCTCAACAAGAAGGCGACCTATGACGAGATCTGCGCTGCGATGCTCAAGGCCTCCAAGGGCGAGCTCAAGGGCATTCTCGGCTACACCGAGGACGCGGTTGTCTCCACCGACTTCCGCAATGACGCCCGCACGTCGATCTTCGACAAGAAGGCCGGCATCCAGCTCGACGAGACCTTCGTGAAGGTCTGCGCCTGGTACGACAACGAGTGGGGCTATTCCAACAAGGTTCTCGAGATGGCTCGCGTCATCGCGAAGTAACCCTGTAGTCGTCTACACGATGGAAACGGGGACGGTGCCCAGTGCGCCGCCCCCGTTTTTGATGATTGCGGATACGGAAATGAATTTCATCGACGCACATGCCTACGACTGGGGCAGCGCCTTCGGACGGTTCATTTATCCGTTTTTCCGCCGCCGCCGCCGGATTGCCATTGACAACATCATGAAGGCCGGTATCACCGCGGATTCCGCCGAGGCCGACCGCATCGCCCGCCGGGCCTTCGGCCATCTGCTGGGGCACATATGCGAGGCGCTGCGGGTGCCCAATGTCATAACGGCGGAAAACTGGCGTGAGCATCTGGACGTGACCGGCGTTCCACCCGAGACTGCGCGTCTGCTGCTGGAGGAGACGGATCGTCCAATCCTCCTTGTGAGTTCGCACCATGGTGTGTGGGAGGCCGCCACCAATCTGCTTTCCTTTGCGCGGCCCATGATCGCAATAGCACGGGTGATGAACAACCGTCTGGTCGCCAACTGGATGAAGAAGCACCATTTCCGCGGTCCGGTGACGGTGATCGACAAGAAGCACGGTTTTACGCCCGATATCATGCGTCAGTGGGAGCGTGACAACGCGGCGATGACGATTCTGATGGACCAGCACTACGGCAAGGGGCTGCCCATTACCTTCCTTGGGCGCCCGGCGAAGACCTTCGCCACCGCCACCAAGCTTGCCACCCGCACGGGGCGGGGCATTGTGGTGGGCTCGTTCGTGCGTCTTGCCCCCTACAAGTATCGTTTGGTGGGAGGTTCGCCAGTGTTCTTCGATCGTGATGCCGATCGCGAGGCCTCGACCCAGTTGCTCAATGACCGTCTGGGTGATGCGATCCGCCAGTATCCAGATCAGTATCTGTGGAGTCACCGCCGCTGGCGTTGAAGATGATCACTGCTCTGCTCGCCGCCATTGTCACAGGGGCGGCGCTCGGGATGTCGGGCGCCGCGTTGCAGAGCGTGTTGCGTAATCCCATTGCCGAACCATACGTGCTGGGACTGGTTGGTGGTGCCTCCCTTGGCGTGGCCCTTGCGTATGCTACGGGAATGGCGGTGATGTGTCCGCTGTCCGTACCGGTGTCCGCATTTGCTGGTGCGGCGTTCTCGCTTGCGCTGGTGTGTGTGGTGGCGCGTTTTGCGGCGCGTCGCCGCGGGGGGGCGTTTTCCGGCGGCACGGTGATCGTGGCGGGATTCGTGACGGGTTCGTTCACCAATTCCCTGCAGATGCTGGTGCTGTCGCGGGCGACATCCGATCAGTCGGCGGCGGCTATGAAGTGGGTGTGGGGCGATCTTGCCACCGCCTCTCCGACCGCGGTGGGTGCAGCGGGGATAGCCGTGTTGGCGTCGTTCATATTGATCTATTCCCTCAACCGTTCGCTCAATGCACTTGAGCTTGGCGACGATGCGGCGGCGGCGCTGGGGGTGGTGGTTCGTCGCACTCGGCTGCTGGCGCTTGTAGGCGCATCGCTTGCCACTGCCGCCGCAGTGGCGGCGGTTGGCGCCGTTGGCTTTGTTGGGTTGGTCGCTCCGCATTTCGCGCGGCGTCTTTTCGGCGGCGATCATCGCGCTCTGCTGCCTGTGTCTGCCGCGCTGGGCGCCGTGCTGCTGATGGGGGCGGATCTGCTCTCGCGCGCCGTGCCCGGCGGGATTCCCACGGGCGTCACCTGCGCTCTGCTGGGAGCGCCGGTTCTTATGGTCCTGCTGGTGAGGTCCGGAAGGGGGGCGGCATGAGCGCGATCGTGGCCGAACTTTCCAATCTAGTCGTGGTGTATGACGGCGTCACTGTGCTTGATGGTGTTGATTTCGTTCTCCGCGAGGGCGAGTGCGTGGCGCTGCGCGGACCAAATGGCAGCGGGAAGTCCACATTGCTTGTTGCGCTGTCGCGTGCGATGGCATCGCGCTGCGTACTGGTGCCGCAGACCATTCCGGCATGTGCGCTGCGGGGGGCGGACTATGCGATGCTGGGGCGCACGCCGCACCTGTCTCCCTGGCACCGTCCGTCGGCGACCGATTTCGAGGCGGTTCGCCGTGCGATGTCGGCCGTGGGAATGGAGAACTTCGCCCGTCGCCGTCTGGATGCCGTTTCGGGCGGCGAACGCCAACTTCTGGGAATTGCACTTGCGCTTGCATCAGAATCGCCGGTGCTGCTGCTGGACGAGCCGATGGCGCACTTGGATGAGGCCCGCCGCGAACGCGCCTTCGCAGCACTGGCGGCAAGCGGAAGAACGATAGTGGCGGCAATGCATCTTGACGCTCCATCCGGATTCTTCACTAGAACCCAGTTCTTAGGTTAAAGGTTGAGAGGACGTTCCCCGAACGCCATGTCGAGCAAGCGGACCGCTCGGGGTGCGTCCCCTACCGCTTCGCGTAAAGTCACAAACTACACCTGCCATTTAACTATTTATTAGACATTCAAGTGCCGTTTTGGTATAATGTTCGCATGACTTTCTGGTTTATAGTTTTGGGCTTGCCGCTCCTGGCCTATGGCGTGGCGTCGTTGTTGTTTCCTGAGCGGACGGCCGCGTTTCTGCGCGTCTTTCCGCGCAATGTCCTTGCCGGGCGGGTGCTGTGCGCCGTCGGCTGGGCATGGACCGCCTGGGAGTGCCACACCATCGGCATCGATGTGTTCGACAAGTTCCTCAAGATATTCCCTGGCGAGCTGGTGGTGCTGGCGGTGGTGCTTACCGTTCTCACCTGTCTGTGGATGCCCAATCTACTGCCGATCCGCGGTGTATGCGCGCTATTCATGCTCATGCCGGCCGAAATATTTCCCGTGATCCGTCTCTGTGACACGCGCTGGCGACTTACGCTTGTCGTGTTCGCCTACATCTGCGCCATCATCGGGATGTTCGGGATGTTCTATCCCTGGTGGATTCGCAAGGCGCTTGAATGGCGTGCGGCAAGTCTTGTGCGTGTACGTGCCTTTGGCGTGCCGTTAGCCGTGCTTGGTGCGTTATTCATAGTCCTTGGCGCCGCTAGCGCGATGGGCATGATTTCCTGACGGAAGGGGTTTGAAATGAAGATAGTTCTCGGTTCTGGGTCTCCGCGGCGCGCGAAGATCCTGTTGGATCATGGAGTCGAGTTCGAGGTGGTTCGCACCGACGCCCCCGAGGTGGAGATTCCCGGTGATCCTGAAGGAACGGTCTGCACCAACGCCCGCGCCAAGCATACCGCAGCCGTTGCCGCCTGGCAGTCCGCTCACCCTGGCGATCAGATTCCGCCAGTGCTGGCGGCCGACACCATAGTGTGGTTCAATGGCCGTGTCTACGGCAAGCCGTGCGACATTGCCGAGGCAAAGCGGTTTCTGCGCGAGCTTTCGGGAAATGTCCACCAGGTGTTCACTGGGGTTGCCTACGGCGATGGAGTGGCAGTGGCGGAAAGCCGAGTGACGTTCCAGAAGCTGTCGGATGCCGTCATCGACGAGTACGTGGCGCGGGTCAACCCGCTTGATCGTGCCGGGGCCTACGATATCGACGAGTCCGGCAACCTAATCGTGGCCCGTTTCGACGGCGAGTACGAGAACGTGATGGGGCTGCCGCTGGCCCCGCTGCGCGCGTGGGGAATCGTCAAGCATGGTAAACAGCTCCCCGAATACGAGACGGCCGGCATCGAGACGATAGCGCGCGGGGTTTGCGTGTGCGACGGCAAGGTGCTGCTGTGCCGGGCAAAGGGCAGTGGAAGCACCTATCTGCCGGGAGGACACATCGAGTTTGGCGAGAAGGGGCGCGAGGCGCTGGAGCGCGAGATCATGGAGGAGATGGGCGTGGAGGCGAAGGCCGGCGAATTCCTGGGCGTCGTCGAGAACTCGTTTCTGCAGCACGGCAAGCCCCATGCCGAGATCAACCTTGTATACACTTTCGAGGTCCCGTCGGGAACAGCAGCGGTGGCGAGGGAGGACTGGATCGAGTTCGAATGGCGCGCCATTGACGATCTGGATGGTGCGCGCCTGCTGCCTGTGGAGATGGTGCCGCTGGTGCGTGGCGTCGCTGGGGTGTGATCGTGATCATTCTTGGCATTGACACGTCGCTGCGCTCGAGCGGATTCGGGGTGCTCTCGGTCGAGGGAAGCAGGTATCGTTCGCTCGAGTGCGGACGCATCCGCAATGCGCCGAAGGCGGCGTTGTCGGAGTGCCTGCGCAACATCTACGCCAAGGTGACCGAACTCATAGCCGCCTACAATCCCGACGTGCTCTCGATCGAGGCGGTGATCTACGGCAAGAACGCCGGAACCATGCTGGTGCTGGGTGAGGCGCGGGGGGCGGTGATCAGTGCGGCGGCCGCGGCCGGGGTGCCGATCTACGAATACGAGCCAAGGCGCGTGAAGATGGCGGTATGCGGCAACGGCATGGCCGAGAAGCTGCAGATACAGCGAATGATCAAGACCCTGCTGAACCTAGAGGAGCTGCCGCAGAATGACGCCGCCGACGCCCTGGCGCTAGCCGTGACCCATGCCCATTCCAACTCGCTGCTAGGCACGCGCGAACCAATCTGAGCATCTGCGTGCGTTGGTCTTAATGTTCGGTTCAATGGTCGGGGTTGCGGGATTCAAAACAATCGCCCGAAAGAGATGCTCTCGGCGGTAATTGTTTAGTTCATTCCATCTTCCTCCTATCAAGTACCCCGTTCAGGAATGCGCACAGAGTCCGACACGCCTCAACACGCTGGCCGGTCGTTTCCTTGTGCTCCAGACGTTCGCCCTCGCAGCCAGCAATCAGTTCATTCAGTTCTTCAAGTGTCATAAGCCACCTCTCCGTGCGACATCTTACCAAAAGACATCTTATTATCCTTCAACTCGCCGTGACTCGAGTACCTTCATAAAGAATTCACCGCCACAAATAGGGATGCCGTTCTCGGATGTCGCACACATAAGAGAAACCGGCATCACCATTGGCCATGCCTTGTGCAATTTAGCGACATTAACGAATTCTTGTATTTCAGACCCAATGACACCTTCGTCCTTATCGTAATTCGACACATCAATACGATGATAAAACGTGTCGCATCCACATCTTGTTACGATACTTGGAAATTCCTTGTACGGACTCTTGTACACGCCATCAATTTCATCTCCAGCTTCCCGCATTAGACCCGAAACGCACCGCACAACAAACTCCTGCATTTCCTCCTTGGTCATAGGGCATCCAGCGCGTACCTCGTCGCATTCATGGACAAACAATCTGGGTTCGCCATTTTCATCGACAATGCCACCCTTGGCAAAGGTTGGCTCGTAGGTGAAGATTTCTGGATCTGTCATGTAAAGCGACGACACATTCCCGCCCTTGAACTTCAGAATAAGAATCGTAGTGACATTCCCTTGGCGCAAACGAAGTGCATAAGGGAAGTCCGATGGTGTCAGCCCCCTCATACAGAACAACGATGTCAATCTGCGGTTTTGATCCTGTCTGAGAAATTGTCTCAAACTTCTTGGGCAGATAGTCTCGATACGCCTTGACATCCATATCTTGTCCTTTGACCCAATACGAGCCATAGGAGAAATCGTCCGACAAGATTGATGTGATTCGATTTGCATCAAGTGCATCCCATCCTCTTTTGATCTCCATGAGCAAAGACCACATGATGATCTCGTCCTCACTACGGTTCGGGACAAATTCTTCCGGGCGATTCCGCCAATGCCGAATCTTTGATATCGGCATCTTTACACCATCGATCTCAATCAGTTTATCATTGTTCATAGGGGACTTTCCTCTCTCCACGTGACATTTTCCTGAAGGCATCGACATCCAGTTGCGTCTTTCTCACAAGAACATTCAAGCGTAGCATCATTACAGATCATTTCGACCTCCGAAGGATTGCCTTGAGTGCAGCAAGAACCATATCTACCTCCGCAATCGTGTTCTCTGCGCCAAAAGAAACTCTGATTGTGGATTCTGCTACGGCCTTTGGGGCGTTGATTGCCTTGAGGACATGGGATGTTTTGGTGTTCTTTGAATCGCAAGCTGCCCCCGTAGAGACCGCAATTCCCTTAAGGTCGAGCATATGCATGAGACCTTCGGCTGAATGACCAGGGAATGAGACACTGACAAAACCCGGCAATTGTTCGGCAATGCCCGAACCGAGGTAGACGGCATCTGCGAAGAACGAATCCACCCCATCGCGAAATCTTGCGGCAAGCGAATCAAGGTGTTTTGTGTTCTTTTCGATGTTTGTGCAATTCAGTTTAAGGACCGTCGCCATGCCGACAATGGATGCGACATTCTCCGTTCCAGCGCGAACACCAAACTCCTGCTGCCCGCCATTCAGTAGCGACCTTAATTCCAATCCCTTACGAATATAGGGGTTGCCAAACTCCTCGCGCAGAAACGGCGTCATAGCCGCCCACGCGACATCGCACAGCGGTGTCGTAGCGGCATGATCGGCATAAATGGATTTCTTATTTTGCATCACAAAAAAGGAGATTCTATCCTATAAGGTTTATCAAACTTTGCTATCGATGCCAAATAGCTCTTGTGTTTGTCAAGATATTGAACGACCCACGGTTGTAGGACACAATCAAACCCCAAGACATCGCCAAGCGGCGAATGAGCTATCACATTTTCAGACAATAATGCTTTAACGTTTGCATTTTGTAATGGTCTGCCGAGTCACGACATCGCCCTTGATCGTATATCTGATGCCTGTTTTCATCCGTTCCTCAATTCCCGGTTTTAATTAAAAGTGAGAATCCCCTACACCCGCGACTTGATTCCGGGAATCTCGCCCGCGTCCATCTTCGTGAAGCCGAAGCACTTCTTGCCCAAGTCCTTGAGCGACGCGCCAATCAGGTAGAGTTCCCTGTCGTCGAGGATGAGGAACCGATCATGGAAGGCAGCCGACGCCTTCACGTCAAGGACGCCGTATTGTGCGGCGAACTTCGCGATGTCGCTTGGCGCGAGCCTGTTGCCGCGTGGGGAAGTGACGAGCGTGACGGCGACGCCCTTGCGTTTTTTCGCCAGCATGTCGAGCGTGCCGACGCCCACCCAGCTGTCGATCAGCAGAATCGTCAATTTCGCCCGGGCAATCAGCTTCTCCACCAGCGAACACGCATCCCAGAGCTGCCCGTCGTAGAATACGCCTTGCTGCGGCGGCGTGTTCGTCTGCACGAAGAAGTCGACTTTCTGTTCAAGTGCCGCAATTCGGTCGTCGTGTTTTGCCAGACGCCTGTCAACCCTGTCCTCCATCGCGGCCATCCGCGTATTGATGGCATATCCCTTCAGCAGATACTCTTTGAGGATCTTGTTTGCCCACTGCCGAAAGACAATGCCCTCGGCGGACTTTACGCGATATCCAACTGAAAGTATGACGTCGAGGTCGTAGTATTCGACCTGATAAGTTTTCCCGTCTGTGGCAGTTGTCGCAAATTTTGCGACAACTGCCTCCTCTCCACTTGTCGCAAATTTTGCGATGGCTGGTGCGAGTTCTTCTTTTAGGGCATTGGCGATATGTTTGCCAATGGTCTTTACATCACGCCCGAAAAGCACGGCCATCTGCTGACGGTTCAGCCACACCGTCTCGTTCTCGAGTCGCACCTCCAGCCGCATCACGTCATCCGGCTGATAGACGACAATCTGATTCTGCAGTTCACTCATCGCGACTCCTCGGCTTGCCTCCAGCGCAAAACTCCGCATCGCGCACAACACCGCACGACGGCCTTGACGCCGCCGCTTGCGCACCTTTTCTGGCGCGATTCCGCCTCTGCCACTTCGCAGACATGATTACCCTCAAACACATGCCAGTATTATACCAAAAGCGGGCCGAAAAATCATCTACGAAAAGTTACAACAACCAACTTGATTTTCACAGCTCATAGGGAGCTTCTCAAAAGCGTCATGTCAGGCGACCGTGCTTTCACCAATCTGTCGGCTGTAAGCGGGTCTCGCACGGCGGACACGGACACTTTCGGTTGGAGCGTCCGAAGGATCTTCTTCCCAGCCCTTTCCGCGTCCCGCGAAGCGGGTTTCTGCGTCTTCCGCGTCAGCTCCGCAGGGATACACCGACTCTCCCCCCATCCGCACTTTTCTTTTTCAAAACGGAAAGCGAGGAAAAGCCTACGGCGGAGAGAGCGGCGCTGTGAAATTTTGCTTTTGCGAATGGTCGGACTGGCGGGGCTCGGACCCGCGACCCCAACATTAAAAGTGTCGTGCTCTACCAAACTGAGCTACAGTCCGAATACGAATGCGGCGCACCTTTAATTTAAAGATGAAAGCCGCCGTTGTCTCCACTGATGGTGGAGAAGAGGAGATTCGAACTCCCGACCCCCACGTTGCGAACGTGATGCTCTACCAACTGAGCTACTTCCCCTTGGCGGAAAACGGAAATAGTATATCAAATTAACCCCGCCAATGCAAGCAGTTATTTAAAGAAAAATTCTTCATTGCAAGAATGTCGGCGATTTGATAGAATAATGGGCTGTCAATGCGGTTTAGTAACCATATAAGCGTCTTTGCCCGTGTATTGTCGGTGATTGCCGCCTTCGCCACCGCGAAGGCGGATGTCGCCGTCAATGGTGCTTCGCTCGTGTCGCCGTCCGCAGGGGAGGGGTGGGGATACACAAATGCAATCCTCACGCTTTCAGGACCTGGCCCTTTCACTATCTCCGGTTCCAATCTTGATGGTGATGTTCAGATAGTGTCCGCGACTTCAACAACTGTGGTGGCGCATGATCTTGTACTAGACTACACGAGCGCGGGAAAGACGGCCTGCCCGTTCGCGGTGGGCGCGGGATGCGCGCTCGAGCTGAAACTGGTCGGCTCCAGTATCTTTAACGGTTCTCGTGGCTCGGCGATAAATCTGGGGAAAGGTGCTAGGTTGACGGTGAGTAGCGTCGACGCCAACGGCGTGGGCGCCATGATCGCCAACGCAAGCGGAGATGGTGCAGCCATCGCCGCCACCGACGGCCTGGTGGAGATCCTGGGCGGTGTTGTGCATGCCTACGGGGGAGGCAGGTCCGCCGGTATCGGCGGCGGCCGCCGCAAGGCTGGTGGCACCGTCAAAATACTTGGAGGCACGGTCGTCGCTCTGGGAAAGGATGGGGCGCCGGCGATTGGCGGCGGATTGTCCGCCACCGACCATGGCACGCTGGAGATCGATGGTGGATCTCTCTTCATGGACGGTGGATCGGGGTGTGTCCCGCGTAATCGCGATGGCGATGCGCTGGTGGCGGTGGTGGTCACCAATCTTGCCAGCGCTTCGCGGGTGATGGTGGCCGGGCTCGCGGAATACGGGGTTTCGGATATCGTGCCGCAGACGCTTGACTCCGACGGCGAGAATGTGGGCCGCGTCTGCCTGTGGATGCCGAAGAATTCCCGCGATGTCTACTTTGATGTAAATGGCGTGCCCATGAAGGCGTACGTGGAGGAGACCGACACCTATGCCGTTCCCGCCGGCGCGAAGCTCGGCGTGTGCGTGGACGACATCGATATCTCGCGCGGCTCCGGCGACGGGTGGACGTTCAGCCGTCCGCTCCTTGCCATCAATCGCCCCGGCGATTATGTACTTTCCGGCACCAACGCCACCATGTCGCTGACAGTGGGCGGCGTCAAGAACGCCGAGCTGTTCTGCGATCGGCCCTCACTGGGAGATTTGCGTCTCGTCGGCCCGCTGACCTTTGCCGGCGGCACTGTGGCCGCCACGGCGATGAACGGCGCGGTGACGATTCTGGGCGGCAGTCTGCGCTGTGGAGCCTTCGACTGTGCCCCGTCCAATCGTTCGGAGCGCGTGTGGTGCGTCACGGTTACCAATCTTACGCCCAACGCGTCGGTTGCGCTGACCGGCCTTGGCGACTACCGAGTCGATGGCATTGTCGCGGATGCCGACGGCAGAATCTGCCTTTGGCTGCCGGATGGTGATCTTGCCTTCAGCGCAAATGGAGTACTGATGCGGGCGATCGTCGATGGAGCGGACTGCTTTGCCGAGGTACTGCCGTCAGACGTCACGCTCACCGGCGTGAAGGTGCGCGGCATCGACGCCGCATACGGTTTTGGCCCCGGCTGGCGGTTCTCCGCAGGGCGACTGACGCTCGACGGCGAGGGACCGTTCGAACTTTCCGGCGCGAACACTCGCGGCGAAGTGCTCGTCGCGGTGTCGAATGACTGTACGGTGATAATGACCGAACTCGAGCTGGCGGCGACGGCGAACAATGCCAGCGTATTCGAAGTGGCGCCTGGGGTGGCGGCCGAGGTCGTGCTGCGTGGCACGAACGTCCTTGTGTCGGGAGTGATGGCGCCGGGCATCGGCGTTCCAGTTGGCGCCTTCCTGCGCATCGACGCGGATTCGGCGTGCGGTCTGCTCCGCGTGACTGGTGGACAGTACGCGGCCGGTATCGGCAGCGGTATCGCCGTGTCGGCCGGCTCCATTGTCTTCGCCGGCGGAACCGTGTTCGCGCAGGCAGGGCAGCTCGGCAACGATGTGGGCACGGGGCTCGCCGGCGACGCTTCGCACTTGAGCGTGACCGTGACCGGCGGCAGTCTGACGGCGCCGACGATCAATGTGCAGCCGATGGACGATGGCTCAAGGCCTGTCCATTGCGTGACCGTCGGCGGTCTCGCGCCGAATCAGCCGGCGAAGCTGATTCAGCTGCCCGGCTATGCCACGCGAGGGATTGTTGCCGACGATGCCGGCGAGGTGCGATTGTACCTGCCTGACGGCGAATACTTCTTCGGCGTCGGTCTCGCCCGCTATCGTGCGCTGGTTGACGGTGCCGCCGTCACGGCGACGCGCCTTGCCGATGTGGCCGCTCCCACGGCGCTGATAATCCGCTGATCGCTGGCGTCATTTTTGACTTCCCCTCGCGGCGAATTTGTGCTATAATTAGCGCCATGAAGACCTGGTCAGCTTTTACTTCCGGCATTTTCAAGAACAACCCGACGTTTCGTCTGGTGCTTGGGCTCTGTCCCACGCTTGCCGTCACGACGTCGCTGGAGAACGCGCTTGGCATGGGGCTTGCGGCCTCGTTCGTGTTGGTGTGCTCGAATGCGATCGTATCCGCCCTGCGCAAGGTAATCCCTGGCGCGGTGCACATCCCGTGCTACATTGTCATTGTGGCGGCATTCGTCACCACCGTCGACCTGCTGATGCAGGCGTATCTGCCGTCCCTCTCGGAGTCGCTCGGCATCTTCATTCCCCTTATCGTGGTGAACTGCATCATCCTGGGGCGCGCCGAGGCGTTCGCCTGCCGCAATGGAGTGGTCGATTCGATTGCGGATGGTCTGGGCACGGGCATTGGCTTCACGCTCGCGCTTTCGCTGATCGCGGCGGTGCGCGAGGTGATTGGCGCCGGTTCGCTCACGGTGTGGGGCGATCTCGCAGTGAGGAACATCCACTCCAGCACCGTGACGCTCGCCATCCTGCCCGCTGGCGGATTCATCACCCTGGGGCTGCTGCTGGCGCTGATCAATCATCTCGAGGCGGTGCGAGCGCGCCGCCGTGGCGAGCTGCCGCCGCTGCCGATCAACCTTGACTGCCGCCACTGCACGATGTGCGACAACGGCAAGAAGTAAGATGAAGTGCCCGAAGTGCGGCAATGACGACGACAAGGTGCTTGACTCCCGGTCGTCCAAGGAAGGAGCGGTGATCCGCCGCCGGCGCGAATGCCTCAAGTGCGGATACCGTTTCACCACCCACGAGGAGATAGACCGCGACGACCTCTACGTGGTCAAGCGCGACGGGCGGCGCGAGGTGTTCCAGCGCGATAAGCTGGAGAAGAGCGTACGCATCGCCTGTCAGAAGCGCCCGATTCCGGAAACCAAGGTGCAGGACGTCGTCGGATCCGTGGTGTCGGCGCTGGAGGGCGACGAGGTGCCGTCGGAACGCATCGGGACGCTGGTGATGGAGTGCCTGCACGAGATTGACGAGGTCGCCTACATCCGCTTCGCTTCGGTTTATCGCCGGTTCACCGATGTGAACCAGTTCCTTTCCGCCATCACGGAGATGGTGCGCAAATGATAGATCTTCACACGCATAGCACCGCGAGCGATGGGACCCTGGTCCCTGCCGATCTTTCCAGGGTGGGGAGCGGTTTCGCGGTTATGGCGATCACCGACCATGACAATTGCGACGGGGTGGAGGAATTTCTGGCAGCCGAGGATGGTGCCGCCTTGCGTCTGGCCGGAATCGAGCTGAGCATTGATCCTGGTGCCGGTTATCGGCGGCTGCACATGCTCGGCATTGGCGTCGATCCCGCTTCGGTGGAGCTACAGACCTTCCTGGAACGCATTCTGCGCGGAAGGGAGGAGCGCAATCGGGAGATGCTCGCCCGTTTCGCCGCCATTGGCATCGAGATCCCGCCCGACGAGCTTGCCAAGTTCGCGAACGGAAGGATTGTGGCGCGCCCGCACTTCGCCGCCTGGCTGGTGGAGACTGGCATTGCCCGTGACAAGTCAGATGCGTTCGAGCGTTTTCTCTGCGCCGATTCGCCGGCCGAGACCCGTTGCTACGCATCGCGCTACCGTCCGAGCCAGGAGGACGCGATTGCGGCGGTGCATGCCGCCGGGGGTGTTGCGGTGGCGGCGCATCCGCGTTTCTGGACCGATGATCCGATTGCGCTGCGCCGGGGATTGGCCGCGCTGAAGGAGAAGGGACTTGACGGCGTGGAGGCGCTCTACCAGTCTAATTCCGATGCGGAGAATGTCGATCATCTTCGTGCGGCCAGCGAATTGGGGCTTGCGGTCACGGCTGGTAGCGATTTTCACGGTTCCAACAAGCCGGATGTGCATCTGGGGATGAAAGTGGATGACGAGCGCCGCTTCCTGGAACCGTTCTTCGCAGCCCTGGAGAGCAGGCGCCGCAGCTGATTGCGGCCGGGGGGTGATGATGTTTCTGCCTACGACGGCGGAGGAGATGCGCTCGCTCGGCTGGGGCTCGGCCGATGTGATTCTGGTCACTGGTGACGCCTACGTCGATTCGCCGTACTGCGGCACCGCCGTGGTGGGGCAGGTGCTGATGAGGCATGGATTCCGCGTGGCGGTGCTGTCGCAGCCCGATGTTGCCGATCCGCAGGCATTCCGTGCGCTGGGCGAGCCGCGTCTGTACTGGGGGATATCCGGCGGGTGCGTTGACTCGATGGTGGCGAACTACACGGCCTCGGGCAAGAAGCGGCACCAGGACGACTTCACGCCCGGAGGCGTCAACGACCGTCGGCCTGATCGTGCCGTGATCGTCTATGCCAACGCGGCGCGCGCGGCGTTCCGTCCGGCCAGGCCAATCGTGATTGGTGGCGTGGAGGCGTCGTTGCGGCGGGTGGCGCACTATGATTTCTGGAGCGATCGCGTTCGGCGGCCGGTGATATGCGATGCGAAGGCAGACGTTCTCCAGTATGGAATGGGCGAGCGGTCGTCGGTGGAGCTGGCGGAGGCGTTGCGCGACGGTCGGGACTGGCGCGCGATCCGCGGCATCTGCTACATGCGTTCAGTGCAGAAGGAGGGGACGGGTGACGCCGTGGGGGCGGGCGAGGTGCGGATGCCGTCCTTCGCCGAGGTTGCCGAGCGTACCGAGGCCGGTCGGTGCGCCTTCATCAGGGCGCACCGCCTGTTCGGGGCCAACCAGGATCCGATCACGGCGCGTACGCTGGTGCAGCGCGTTGATCTTCGCGATCTGGTACACAACCCGCCGCAGCCGCCGCTTGAGAGCGCCGAGCTCGACGAGGTGCACGACATTCCGTGGATGTTGGATGCGCCGCCGTCGGTGCGGCGGGGTGGCGCGATCAGGGCGCTGGACACCGTCCGCTTCCCCCTCACCACCCACCGGGGATGCTATGGTAGCTGCGCCTCCTGCGCCATTGCGGTCCATCAGGGGCGCCGGGTGGTGGGGCGCAGTGCGCGCTCGATAGTGGCGGAGGCGGAGCGTTTCGTGCGCCATCCCCTGTTTCGCGGGGTGATTTCCGACGTGGGCGGCCCAACCGCCAACATGTACGGGATCGACTGCGCCCGCAAGCGCCGGGAGGGGGCGTGCGGGGGGCGGAAATGCCTGTTTCCGCGCGTCTGCCCCGCCCTGAAGAGCGACCATTCGGCACAGCTTGCGCTTCTTCGGCGGTTGCGCGCACTGAAGGGGGTGAGGCATGTCTTCGTGGCGTCGGGAGTGCGTCCGGACCTCGTGGCGGCGGACGGTCGCCATGGCTGCGAGTACATCGGCGAGCTGGTGCGCCACCATGTTTCCGGGCAGTTGAAGCTCGCCCCGGAGCACACGGTGGCGCACGTTCTCGAGGCGATGGGCAAGCCGGGGGTGGAGTCGCTGCTGGAGTTCAAGGATCGTTTCGACGCCGCCTCGAAGGCGTGTGGGAAGCGCCAGTTCCTGACCTACTACTTCATAGCCGCGCATCCGGGCTGTACCGAGGCTGACATGCGGGAGCTGCGGCGTTTCGCGCTACGCCGGCTGAAGCTTTCGCCGGAGCAGGTGCAGATATTCACTCCCACCCCGCTCACCGATTCGACGGCGATGTACTACACGGGAATTGATCCCCGTACGGGACATGAAGTGTTCGTGGAGCGTTCGCAGGGGGCTCGCCGTCGGCAGAAGGACATCCTTCAGACATAATTTTATCTTGAATTAATTATTTTATTTTGGTATAATCCATTCATTCTAAACCACAATCAGTAGGATTTAACATGGCGACATTCCAGTATATCGCGAAGGACAGCTCCGGGCAGGAGAAGCGGGGCACGGTCGAGGCGGGCGATCGCAGCGGGGCGATCGCGGCGGTTCGTGCGATGGGCATGATGCCCACCGCGCTTGGCGAGGTCAAGAGCGCCGCGCCGGCGGCGCCGGGCAAGAAGAAGGGGCCGGCGGCGAAGCCTGCCGCTAAGTCCATGGGTAGCAAGCAGATCAACATCAAGCTGCCCAAGTTCCTGATGGGGCGGGTCAAGCCGAAGGACCTTACCGCCTTCACGCGCCAGCTTGCGACGCTGGTGAACGCCGGTCTTCCGCTGATGCGCTGCATCGAGGTGCTCAAGAAGCAGAGGATGGCGCCGGCGATGATGGACTGTCTGAACGGCATTTCCGAGGGCATTGCCGGTGGTGCCACGTTCTCCGAGTCGCTCACGGCCTACCCGAAGGTGTTCGACAACCTCTATGTGAACATGGTCAAGGCCGGCGAGGCCGGCGGCGTGCTCGAAGTGGGGCTGCAGCGTCTGGCCGAATTCGCCGAAAAGGCGCAGAAGATCAAGAACAAGGTGAAGGGCGCTATGATCTACCCGTCGGTGGTTCTCTTCGCCGCCATCGGCATCACCGCCTTCCTGCTCGTGACGGTGATCCCGAAGTTCCAGCAGGTGTTCAACGACATTCTCGGCGGCCAGGCGCTGCCCGCCATCACCCAGTTCGTGATGAACCTCTCGGACGGCGTGCAGCACAATGGTCTGCAGATCCTGATGGGCTTCGCGGCGTTCGTGGTGCTGTACAAGCTCTTCGGCAAGACGAAGTTCGGCGCCTACCAGCTCGACAAGCTGCGCATCTCGGTGCCCGTCACCGGCACGCTCGTGAAGCGTACCGCCATTTCGCAGTTCTCGCGTACGCTAGGGACGCTGCTCGCTTCTGGCGTGCCGATCCTGCAGGCCCTGGTGATCGTGCGCGACACCACCGCCAACCGCGTGGTGCGCAATGCGATCCAGACCGTGCACGACGCGGTCAAGGAGGGTGAATCGATGACCGATCCGCTCGCCGCCTCCGGCGTGTTCCCGCCTATGGTGGTGTCGATGGTGCAGGTCGGCGAGGAGACGGGTGCGCTTAGCGACATGCTAACCCGTATCGCCAACACCTACGACGACGAGGTCGACAATGCCGTCGCGGGCCTCACCGCCGCCATCGAGCCGGCGCTGATCATCTTCCTCGCCGTGGTGGTTGGTACGATCGTCATCGCCATGTTCCTGCCGATGATCAAGATCATCTCCTCCGTGTCCGGCGCCGGCGGTTGATGCCGCCGGTTTCGAGGCAGTGGAATTCTGAAACACAGAAACTTTGAGACTCTAAAACCATGAAACCTGAATCGAAGAAGGGCTTTACGCTGATCGAGCTCCTGATCGTGACGGTGGTGATCGTCACGCTCATGGGTATCGTGTTTCGTCTGGCGGGCACGGGCAGCGAGGCGAAGTCGCGTTCGGTCACGATCCAGCGTCTTCAGCGCATCGAGTTCGCTCTCTCCGGCTACTATGCGGCATACGGCTCCTATCCGCCGGTTCCGCTGCACGGGTACCGAAGCATCTACTACGAAGTGAACGATAGGGGCATCCAGTACAAGCGGGAGAAGAAGGCCTCGTTCAGCGATGGCACGATGAAGAGGCAGATTGAGGCCGCCTGCCGTTCGCAGCCGATAGCGGTTCGCTATCCGCTCAACCAGGACGCTGACAGCGGCCCGGCGATGGCGAAGGCGCTCTCGCAGCTCTATCAGCGCCAGGGCAAGAACGTTGGGACCTTCGATGCCATGGAAAGTTCGCTTGGCCGGTTCTCCAGGAACGGTCAGTCGGAGAAGTGGACCGACATCCAGCTGTTCCAGTTCGGGCTGCTCTCGTTTCTGCTCCCCCGCTACTACTTCATGCTCGAGGGCGATGGCGACCTCTTCGACGATCCCCGCTACAACGCGCAGTGGACGGCCAACAACCGTCTGCCCTGCCGTCTGACCAATGGTGTCCGCTACGAGGACTGGAAGACGCTGCGCAAGGACATGGGCATCGACAAGAACGGGCGTCACCAGAATGTCGGCAACGATGGCGACAGGTACGCGGTGCAGAACATCATGTCGCAGGCGGTCTGCGCGCGGTGGATGACCACCTTCGAGGGCATCATCGCCGGCGGGAAGACGTTCTTCGGCGTCAACACCGAGGACCCCGACCACAAGACGAGCGGCACGCAGATCTTCGCCCCCGGCGATGCCGACAGCAATTCCAAGAGCCAGCAGTACATGCTCGACGGCATGACGGTGCTGGACGGCTGGGGCCGTGAGTTCTACTATTATTCCGCGCCGCCCTATCAGTCGTATCGCCTGTGGAGCGCCGGCGCCGACGGCCTGACGTTCCCGCCCTGGATCGAACTCAAGGCGGTGGACGATGGCAAGGATCGCGAGACTGCGGCCAAGTGGCTTTCCGACGACATCGTCGGGCTCTCGAATTAATGGAACCTGAAAATTTGAAACGCAGAGAATGCTTATGAAACGTCAAGGATTCACGCTTATTGAAATGCTGGTGGTGATGGGTATCATTGCCATTCTGTCCGGTGCCCTGTTCACTGGCTTCAGCAAGATATCCCGTAGCGCCCAGCGAGCCAAGGCGCAGGAGGCGGTGTCGAACGCTGCCGACGCGTTCGCGATCCTCTACCAGAAGTGCGGCAACTTCTGGCCCAAGGCCGTCGCCAACGAGTCCAAGGGCGGGCATCGCATCACTCCCCAGGTGGCGAAGGTGCTGGCGTCGAAGGGGCTCCTTGGCATAAGCCACCGGAAGGACGATTATACTCCCACTGGCGTAGACCGCTGCGGTGTTGTCGATCCTTGGGCGCAGGCGGTGCTGAAGCGCTCGCAGAATTCCGGCGAGGGCACGAGGGTGTCGTCGGGCGGAACTGTCGCCGACCATGTCTTGTACTTCGCGGTCGATCTCGACGGTGACGGAATCGTCTCAACCTCCGAGGGTGCGCCGGTCGATGTGCGCGCCACGGCGATTTCGTGGGGATGCGGTGCCGATGGTCGGCTTGGACCATACGGCGAGCGCACCAAGGACGGTGCGGACGATGTCTATAGCTGGAACCGTGCGCAGGAGAGGAAATGATGAATAGATCCAACAGAGGTTTCACGATTATCGAACTGCTGATGGTGATCGGCATCCTGGCGGTGCTGGCCGGCATCGTCACCACCGCCGCCTCGTCCGCCATCCGCCAGGCTCGCGGTCGCCGGGCCGAGGCGAGCCGGCTCGTGCTGGAGACGGGCCTTTCCACCTACTACTCCCAGCTCGGCGAGTGGCCCGGCACGATGGAGAACGCGGCGAACAACGGCAATACCGGGAACAGAGACACGCGCGTCAAGTTCTTTGACGATACCGATAGCGACGCGATCTTCCAGGAGTTGATCAAGAAGTCGAGCCAGAACGCCGCCAAGGGCAACGCCTTCCTCGACCCGTCCGGCCTGATGGTCTGCGAGGCGGGACGCGCCTCGTCGAAGGGCGCCCAGTGCGTGGAGTTCCGCGAGGCGGTCAAGAAGCAGCGCGCCCGCAACGCCACCACGATGTCGATCGACAGCATGGCGTTCGGCTACCAGGCGGATAAGACCGGTCACTTTGCGCGCTTCCACGTCGTCTACAATACCGAAACCGATACCGCCATCGTGACGAAGTGCTGCCGCAGGTGCTTCGCCAATGGTGCATGCAACAATGGCGGTTGCGAGGAGTGCCATGCGAAATAGCAATCCGTTCCGATCCGGTTTCACCCTGGTGGAACTGCTGGTGGTGATTGGCCTCATGGGGCTCTTGGCCACGCTTTCAATTGGCGGCTACAACGCCGCCTCCCGCGGCATGGAGGAGCGGGGCGTGAGGGAAAGCGTCATCTCCCTGCTGCGTCTCGCCCAGCAGCGTTCGCTCATCGACGGCCAGCCGGTGATGGTGCTTTTCTACAACCAGCGCCTTCGCGAGGAGGGCGAGCTTGAGGCGGAGCTTTCCGTGGGTACCGCGGTTGCGGTGCGCATGGCGGGCCGCATCTCCTACGTCGATGGCAGCTTCGTGTGCGACGAGTTTTCGGACTGGGAGAACTCCTATCCCGAGGACGGGCACACCAGCGATCCCGAGATGCGCCTCTACCGCATGCAGAATGTAAGCGGGAACAATGTCGACTCGTACTGCTCCTACGTACAGCCATATGTGACGAGGAAGCAGCGCAGGTCGGAGTACATGATCGCCACCGATTCGCTGACAAATTCGTATTTCTTTGCCTGGGGGCTTCAGGTCAAGGGCGGCGCAACGGGGTGGAAGGTCGGCGATCCGTACGGATTCGAGATCGCGAATCTTCAGCTTCCCCACGGCTACATTTTCGGTTCGTCCAAGCCAACCGACGAGAAGGCGAGGAACGTGCTCACGATGTACTTCGCGCCCGAAAGCGTTTCCGGCTCGCAGTATACGTTCAGCGGAATGACATATCCCACCATTTCGGCCCTGCGTTCGGGTTCGGGTGGCACCACCGTCGAGAAGCTGTACACCGTCTCGGCGTCCGACCTCAAGGAATAATCTCTTAACCTTCAACCTCTTGACTATGAAACTGAAATCCGGCTTTACCCTGATGGAGGTGAACCTCGCGGTGTTCATCATGGCGGTAGGCGTGCTGGGAATGGTTGCGCTCTATCCGCTTGGATTCCGCGAGAACCAGCAGTCGCAGGACGCCGTCGCCGGCGCCGCGCTGGCCGATGCCGTGCTGAGTTCGCTGGAGGGTGCGCTTTCCAGCACCAATATCACCTTTACCAGTTGGCGCGACGCATTTGGCGGTTCGCCCTCGACTTCCTCGATCATCCCCAACAACGGTTGGCGCGCATATTGCAAGGATACTGAACGGTGGACGCCAAACAACAAGAACACGATCCACAATGAAGCGATGAGCTCCATCCGGCAGCTCGTCGGCAGGCTGCAGTCAGTGCCGGGGACCACCGACAACCGGGGCGCTGCCGTTGAGGCCATAAACAGCGCGGTGCAGGACTTCAAGAACAACCATAACCTCGCCTTTGCCTTCGTCGCCAGGTACGGAACCATTGAACGCTGGGAGGGGAACAAATGGTTGCAGGTGGTTGATCCATCGCGCATTGTCATCAGCGTTAGGGCGTTCCGACGTTCCACGGCGCTCTTTTCGGAGCCGATCTACAGTACCGAGATTCACTTCCAGGGGGAGCCCAATCTATGAACAAGCAGGGATTCACTCTGATCGAGATGCTGGTTGCGTCACTGCTGCTGGGCATGCTGGTGGTCATCCTGACCATGGTCTTCAACTCCTCGTCGAGCGCCTGGCGTACGGGCAAGTCGGGCGTGGCGGAAATGGACCGCACGCGCCGGAAGATCTCGCTCATGCAGCGGCAGGCCGATTCCGCGATTATGGTCAATGGCCAGGCGTATCAAGTGTGCAGCCCCTGGAAGTACGACAGCGACACGGGGGCGCTTAGCCTGCGCAACCGGTCGATCGACAACCTCTCCGGTTCCACCTACGGCGTGCCCGCCGCCGCGCTGAGCGAAATGAAGAGCCCGTCGGGCGGCTGGACCGGCTGGTCCAAGGCCGATATCAACCAGGCATCCACCTCGTCCGGTTCCGCTTCCTACACGGTGGGAGTGTCTTCGTGGGGGCCCGACGGCAAACGCGACACCGACGACGACATTTCATCCTGGCCCGGGGAGGACACGCTATGAACCGTCTTGCATCCAGAGGCGGCTTCACCCTCGTGGAGCTGCTGGTCGTGATCGCCATGCTAATGCTGCTCGCCGGCTCGGTGACGAGCGCCGTCGTCAAGGCGCAGAAACGCTCCAAGATCACCGCCGCCACCACGGTGGTGCAGGAGATGACGAACGCCATCCTCGCGTATGAGAACTACGGTGAACTCGATGAGATGAGCGACCAGGAGGCCACGCGCGGGAACATCAAGTTCCTGCTGGGCGAGGTTTCGGAGGACGGGCGCAAGGTGCCGGTGCTGTTCAACGCCTCTCTCAAGGGGGATCGCGTACTGGATCCGTGGGGGCATCCCTACCGGATCACGATCAAGAAGGGCAGCGTCAAGGGCGTCCAGACCAAAACCATGAGGACGTGCGTATTCTTCCCCAACTACTGCCGCCGCCAGGCGGGCGAGGCCGACTGACATGAAAAATGATTTCAACCGCAGGGGCAGCGCGCTGCTGATCGTGCTGGGTTTCCTTTCGTTCATGGTGGTTTCCGCCGTGGCGTTCTCCGTGTTCATGCGCGAGGAACGCGTGCCGTCTTCGGCGCTGCGTTCGAGCGTGACCACCCGTCATCTGGTGAAGGCCGCGATGGCGCGTGCAATTTCGCGCCTTGACGTGGCGGTGGGTTCCGATGGCTTCCCCGGCTCCACCGACGCTGGTTCCACCTATTTCTTGTCCCCGTACGGTGCCGGCAATCTGATGCTGAACAATTGGTACGGGCGCGTCTTCTTCCCGCCCAATCCCGAGGTGCAGGAGGCGAAGACCAAGGACGGCCTCTCCCAGGACATGACGGCGGCCGAGCATGCGATGTTTGCGTGCCCGGAGGAGACGACGCCGGTGTTGAACCTCGAGGCGCTGGGCTATGTGCCGCCGATGCTCATCAACGACGTGCGCTTCCACAGCCGCCGTTCCTGGGCGGCGAAGTGGGACTACTTCGACTTCGACGTGGGCCGCTATGCGTTCTGCGCCGTGAACGTATCCGACTTTGTCGACATCAACCGCGTCTTCGCGAACACCAACCGCTCCTCCGCAAGCCGCGTATCCATTGCGCACCTCTTCTCCAGTCCGGATCAGTTCGACAATTTCGCCCATGGCGGCACGGCCGCCAGCTACCCGCTGGTGTCGATGATGGACTACAACCTCAAGATGGGCAACGGATTCGGCGATTTCATTTCGCCGTTCTACCGCATGATCTCCGGCGGCGACAACAACATCAACAGCTCAACCGCCGCCGACACGCTCAAGGTGCGTAACCAGTTCTTCATAACCGACTCCTGGTTTCCGCGCGAGGGTGTGCTCGTCCCCTCCGCCGCCGGCGCGACGGGTGAAACCACTCTCTATCTCGACGAGGTCAACGAGAGCTCGAAGCAGTTCGGCCAGCCGTTCAGGTCGAGTCTGCTCCGGAATTCCGAGAACCAGACGCTCGGCAACGTGGCCGGCGCCACCTCCTCGATGCTCTTCTGGACCAAGGTGATGGCCCAGAGTCCAGGTCTCGGCCAGTCGGACTGCTTCTCGCTCTTCGACTATCTCGACCGCGACGATCTGCCGCTTTCGGTGGCGATTCCGTGCTGCGAGCGCGTGCCGATGGTGGCTGGCGTCCAGCCCGACGTACAGCTCAAGTTCGAATGCACGCCCAGCACCACCCAGTCCACAGGCGAGGGCAATTCGAAGGTGTCAATTACCGACTACAAGCTCCAGCCGTCTGGCCTGCTCCAGGGTGGCGTAAACCTGCTGGTGGCCTTCCCGTTCAAGCGCTCCACCGAACTCGACCAGTCGTTCAAGATCCAGGCCATGGTGCGCGTGATCATCGCCAAGGACGGTTTCGACACGCTGCGCGGTCTTGACGCCATCCGTCCCCTTAAGGAGGAATGGAAGGCCAACCCCGACCAGTTCTGCTTCAAGCGTGGCGGGTCGAACATTCTCGTGTTCAACGCCTGCTCGAACGAGGAATCGATCTCGCCTTCCAACTTTGGCGACATCGAGAGCGGTGGCGCGAACGTGGTCATCCGCAAGCCGCTGATCCTTGCCCAGCCCAATATCAACGCGGACACCGTTCTCACCAAGGAGACGACGCAGAAGATGAAGATGGTTGACGGCGTGATGGCGCCGGATGGCTCCCCCACCGAGCGCTGGAAGTTCTCGCTCGCGCCGCTTGACGAGAGCGGCAATGCGGCGGTTGGCCTTGACTGGATGGACGATGCGGCGTTCACTCCCTACAAGACGATGCCGTTCAAGGCGTATGTCTGCGCCTGGGTCAAGATCTCCAAGGGCGATGATCTCGTTGACCTCGTGCCCGCGATCATCAACGACGATGTGGACTACGGCGGGCCCAACAACAATGTGGCCTCGGCCATGTACGGTAGCTCCGTCACCTCGCCCACCGCGTCCCCGATGCTCAAGTGCAAGTCCAATGGTGAATTCACGTTCGGCACCTGGACCACCCCCACGCCGTTCAACGCCAATTCTGGCGACTGGGTTCCCAAGTCCTACGTGGCCATTGACCCACGCTTCAACTGGGCCCCCGAGGACTATGTGGTTTCGAACGACAATCTCACCGAGTCCACCTGGTGGAATATCGTCAAGACTTTCCTCGAAGGTGATGGCCGCGATCCCGATCCGTTCATGTTCGTCTCGAACGAGGGCTATCTGCAGTCGATGGGGGAACTCGCCTTCCTGCCGCGTCTGAGCGCAAATTTCGACACCAGCGACACGCTGATGAGCAACTGTCACGCCAACTTCGACGGGGTGCCGCGCACCGACCCCGAGAGAACGGCCAATGCAGTCTGTGCCTATCGTTCCTACCGTACGTTCACGACCGGTGGTCTCGGTCCCGACAGCATCTTCCGCGACTATGCGGCGAACGGCCAGTACAAGATCCTCGATTCCTCCCGCGGCATCAAGATCAACCCGTTCTCCGATCTTCAGAGCGTGCGGCTGCTGCCGTTCACCAACACTCCGTACGACTGGTGGGTCGCAGGCACGAACACCACCTCGGGCGGTGGCGTGAACGGCGCGGACGTCTCCACCAAGAACAAGATCATCAGAGATGCGAAGGAGTCGCTGAAGTTCGCGTTCAATTCCGACTCCGGTGCCGACAAGCATGCTTCGCGCATCAAGGTGTCGAAGAAGGAGGAGAAGGGCGAGCCCTTCACCGAGAACGACGACGATCGCATGAAGATCGCGAACGTGATCACCACTGTGATCCGCAGCGCACCCAGCAGCTGGCTGACAGCCTACGACGCCCTTGACTGGGCCGGCGACAACGAGGTCGATCCGCAGAATCCGAATTCCTTCCGCAATTTCCTGGGTAAGCAGCTCGATGGCTCCAGCGACTACGTGCATTCGGTGGACCGCAAGTTCCTGCATGCCTACTGGCGTAGCTGCTTTGGCAATCGACAGCAGCTGTTCCTCGTGTTCGTGCGCGCCGAATCGACCGCGCTCGGCGGTTCCGGCGCGGGGCAGACCCCGTCGCAGCTCGGCGGCCGCGCGGTTGCCCTGGTCTGGCGCGATCCCTCCACGCCCACGGGGAGTACGGAATTTATCCAAAACAACACCTGGGTCGGCCAGTCACGCCGTCCCCACCGTACCCGAGTCCTCTTCTACCACCAATTCGACTAATAACATGAAACTCAGAAATAAAGGTTTTTCCCTTGTTGAACTCATTATCGTGATCGGCATCATCGCGGTGCTGATGACGGTGATGCTCACCACGTTCGGTGGCGCCACCGAGTCGGCGAAGTCTGCCAAGTGCATGAGCAACCTGCGCAACCTCACGGTGGCGGTTCAGAACTGTGCCATGGCCAGCGGCAGCACCACCGGCAAGGGCTTCTATCCCGCAGCGGGGTCGCACGAATACGTCGATGTCGACAGTGATCGCAAGGTCGTCTACAATCAGCGCAAGGGCTGGATCTCCGCTGCGGCCAACACGCATGACCGCAAGGGGTCAACGCGGCAGGCCACCGGCATTTCGATGGTCAATTTCGACGCCGATGTCGAGACCGTTCGCTATGCGCTCACCAACGGCGTCCTGTGGACGTACGTCGACCACAACTACAAGACCTATCGCTGCCCGGTACACGAGGCGAAGTGCCGTTCCGCCAACAGCTCGCTCAAGCAGGGACCAGGCTGGAGCTATGTGATGAACTGCCAGTTCGGCCGCGACAATTCCGGCAGCAGCGACTGGCGTGCGCAGAGTTTCGGCGGGATGGTCACCCGCAAGAAGACAGACGTCAACGCCTGGCGGAACGGGGTGGGCTTCGATGCGCCCGACCGCATGCTGCTCTTCTGCGAGATGCCGGCGATCGAGAGCAATACCGACCGTGCTGCCGCCAGGATGCCGAACACCGTCCTGCATTCCGGTGGCAAGGTTGGCGATCCCGTGCTGGATTTCGCCGATGGCGAGACCATTGGCTTCAACCACAAGAACGGCAAGCGCTGGGCCGGCCACGTCGCCTTCGCCGATGGCCATGTGGCCACCATCACGCTTCCAAACAGTGGCGACGTGGAGAGCCTGACCACGTGGCTCTGCCAGGGCGATGAGATCAGCTACAACGGCAATTCCTATACCCGCGTCTCCTCCGTTCTCGAATAATTTCCCATCTTAACCATCAGCCAATTAATCATTTAACTATTATTTATGTCCAAGATCAAGTTCCTTCTGGCAATCCCGCTGGCACTGGCCGCTGGTTGCTTCCTGCCCGAGCGGCAGACCGCCCAGCAGCGTGTCGATGGGCTCTTCATCTCCCACGTCCACCGCGGTGGCGGGGCCAGGGAGCGGCCTGACAACACGCTCGAGACCTTCAAGTGGTGCTGGCAGAACGGCAGCGCCGTCGAGTGCGACTGCCGCAAGACCAAGGACGGCGTGGGAATCATGCTCCATGACGCCACGCTGAAGCGCACCGCCCGCGGTATCGATCCGGAGCTTGCGAAGAAGAACGTCTCGAGGGAGCTCTGCTGGAACGAGATCAGGGACGTGGACGTTGGTTCCTACCTGAAGCCGCTGTTCGCCAACCACCGCATCCCCACGATCGACGAGACCTTCGCGGCGATGAAGGGCAACCCCTCCTACCTCGCGTTTGTCGACGAGAAGGGCGCCGGCCCCGAATACATCGCCGAGCGGGCGAAGGCGGCGGGCGTGCTTTCGCAGGTCTACTACACCGGCCCCAGCCACGACAACATTCTGAAGTGGCACAAGATCGCTCCCGAGGGCAAGTCCCTGCTGTGGCTCGGCGCCTGGCCCAAGAACCGCACCGAGGCCGAGCGCAAGCGCGCCGACGCCTGGTTCGAGTCGGCAATGAAGAAACTGCGCGTGCGCGAATTCAAGTACATCGACGCGGTGTCGATCCACACCTACTACGACCCCAAGGATCCGGTTGATCCCTTCATCCCCTCCACCACGCTGCT
>JAZRXT010000123.1:0-5280 GCA_045600365.1 Kiritimatiellia bacterium
GGCTCCTGCCGCCGCGCCGGCCGCGCCGGCCGCCGAGGGCGACGTTGCCGCCAAGAAGCGTTCCGGGAAGTCGATTCCTGCCGGGATCGCCTTTATCCGCAGCACTTTCAACAACACGCAGGTTTCCATCGCCGATGCGCGCGGTGGAGTGATTGCCTGGAGCTCGGCCGGCAAGGCCGGTTTCAAGGGCAGCCGCAAGTGCACGGCCTTTGCTGCCACGATGGTGGCGCAGGATGCGGCGCGCACGGCGTTTGCCAAGGGCATGCATGAGTGCGAGGTCCGGATGCAGGGAGCCGGTGCCGGCCGCGAGTCCGCGGTTCGCGCCATTCAGGCTGCTGGCATCAAGGTCACGATGATCACCGATACTACGCCGGTTCCCCACAACGGGTGCCGTCCGCGTAAACGCAGGAGGGTTTAATCATGGGTCGTTATACTGGTCCAGTCTGTCGTCTGTGCCGCCGCGAGGGGAAGAAGCTCTTCCTCAAGGGTGCGCGTTGCTATCGTACCAAGTGCCCGATCGATCAGAGCATTGGTATTCCGGGAATGCACGTGGCGCGCCGCGCCCGCAAGATGTCCGAATATGGCGAGCAGCTTCGTCAGAAGCAGTCGCTCCGCCGTCAGTACGGCATGGGCGAGCTGCAGTTCCACCGCTTCTTCGAGGAGGCGCTCCGTCGCAAGGGCGTCACCGGCGAGCTGCTGCTTCAGCTGCTTGAGCTGCGTCTCGACAACATCGTGTACCGTCTTGGTTTCGCTCCCAGCCGCAAGGCCGCTCGCCAGTACGTGCTGCATGGCCATGTCACCGTGAACGGCCGCAAGGCCGCGGTGCCCTCCATGGTGCTCACCCAGGGCGACGTGGTTGCGGTCAAGGACAGCCCGAAGAGCAAGGACTTCGCCACGAAGTCGCTCGAGGCGGCCACGCAGGAGCAGATGCCTGCCTGGATGACGGTCGATCGCGCCGCTCTCAAGGGCGAGGTCGTCTCGATTCCGACACGTGAGCAGATCGCGCCGATCGTCGATGAACAGGCGATTGTCGAACTCTACTCTCGCTAAGGTGCGCGGGCGTTTGTCCGCTTAACGTTTTTTAACCCATCTCAAGGGAGGTTTTATGCCAATCCGTTTGAGTCGCTTCGAAATGCCCCACAAGGTTGAGAAGATGACGGAAACCGCAACCGGAACTTATACCCGTTTCGTCGCCGAGCCGTTTGAAATCGGCTATGCGCGCACGATCGGCAATTCGCTCCGCCGCGTGCTTCTGTCGTCGATCGAGGGATGCGCCATCTGCTCCGTGAGGATCGCCGGCGTCAACCACGAGTTCTCGACCATTCCGGGCGTCACCGAAGACGTGACCGACATCATCCTGAATCTGAAGCGCGTGCTGCTGAAGACGTTCACGCGCGAGACCACTTCGATCCACCTGAAGAAGGAGGGGCCCTGCACTGTCACCGCCGGCGATTTCGCCGCCGAGAACTCCGTGGAGGTGCTCAATCCCCGCCAGGAAATCGCGACGCTCGAGGAGGGCGCCGTGCTGGACATGGAGTGCGACATCCGCACGGGCCGCGGCTTCTGCCTCGCAGAAGGCAACAAGCCCGCGGTGCAGGACATCGGCCGCATTGCGATCGACTCCATCTTTTCGCCTGTAACGCGCGTCAACTTCCTCGTGGAGAACACCCGCGTTGGCCAGCGCACCGACTATGAGAAGCTCGTCCTCGACGTGTGGACCGATGGTCGCGTGACGCCCGACGATGCGCTCAAGACCGCAGCCGCGGTTCTTCGCCGTCATCTCGACGTGTTCGTGGACTACTCCAGCGAGGTTGCCCTCGAATTCGACGATGGCGAGCGCAAGGACGCCGACGAGCGCGAGCGCATGCGCAAGTTGCTGAACATGTCCGTGAACGAGATCGAGCTTTCGGTCCGTGCCGCGAACTGCCTCAACAACGCCAGCATCACGACTGTCGGCGAACTCGCCCAGAAGACCGAGGCCGACATGCTCAAGTACCGTAACTTTGGCAAGAAGTCGCTGAACGAAATCAAGGACAAGCTGAAAGGTCTCGGCCTCTGCCTTGGTTACAAGTTCGACGCCAGCCTGCTCGAAACAAAGAAGTAAGATCAAGGAAGTTTTCCCATGCGTCATCAGAGAGTAATGAAGAAGTTCGGCCGTTCCATGGAGCACCGCAAGGCGCTCATGAAGAGCCTGGTCACGAACCTCATCCTCGCGGAGTCGATCAAGACCACGCTGCCCAAGGCCAAGGAGGCCCGCAAGGCGGCGGACAAGATGATCACGATCGCCCGCAAGGGCGGTCTTCCCGCCCGTCGTCTCGCCGCCAGCCGTCTGCAGCAGCCCAAGGCCGTGCAGAAGCTGTTCGACAAGATCGCGCCTTCGATGGAGGGCCGCAATGGCGGGTACACGCGCATCATCAAGCTCGGAACCCGCAAGGGCGACGCCGCCGAGATGTGCATCCTCCAGTGGGTGACCGCTCCCGAGGCGGTCGACCCGGCTCCTGCCGCCGAGCCCGCTGCCGAAGCCGCTCCTGCCGAAGAGGCGAAGTGACGAATCCGGCGTCCGGAACCACAAGGTGATCCGATGCCGATCTACACGAGAACCGGGGACTCAGGCGAGTCCTCGGTCAAAGACAGGCGCGTCCGCAAGGATGCGCCTGTCTTCGCCGTTCTCGGCGACCTCGACGAGCTTTCGTCGTGGCTGGGAGCGCTGAAGGTGCTGCCCGACGCAGAGGTTGCGGCGCTGGAGCGCGCCCAGCGCAATCTCGCTGCAATCTCCGCCGATGTCGCCGGCTACACCGCCTACGATGCGGGAGACGAAGCGGCCGCCCTTGAGCGCGACATCGATCGTCTCCTGCCGTCCGAACGCTTCTCACTGCGTCTGCCCAGCGGGTTCGTCCACGTGGCGCGTGCGGTTTGCCGCCGAGCCGAGCGTTCGCTGGTGGCGTATTCTCCCACCCACGCGGGCCTCGTTTATCTGAATCGTCTTTCCGACTGGCTATTTGCTCTGGCGGAATCTAACAGTAGGAGCAATCCCCTATGACTCTGCCCCAGCGAGCGGCCATCCTGCTCAAGCGCTGCTTCGCGGTTCTTCATCCCTGTCTCTACGGCGGCATTAACGGCGAAGAGCGCTGCGATCTCGAATCCATCGCCAGCTGCCTCGAACGCGAGGTGGCGATGTTGATGCCGGATGCGGATGCGACCGATATCGCCCACCGCTTCACCTCTGCCCTTGATTCTGTGCGGCGTGTCATCGCCACCGACGTCGAGGCCGCCTACGAGGGCGATCCCGCCGCCACCAGCCCCATGGAGGTGGTGATGGCGTATCCGGGGCTGTATGCCATCACCGTGCACCGTCTCGCCCATGAACTGTATTTGCTCAAGGTGCCGATTCTGCCGCGAGTGATGAGCGAACTCGCGCATTCGCGCACCGGCATCGATATCCATCCTGGTGCCACCATTGGCGAGCGCTTCTTCATCGACCACGGTACCGGCGTAGTCATCGGCGAGACCACCGTGATCGGCAGGAACGTCAAGCTCTATCAGGGGGTGACGCTTGGTGCGCTGTCATTCCCCAAGGACGAATCGACCGGTATGCTCATGAAGGGACACAAGCGCCACCCGAACGTCGAGGACAACGTGGTCGTCTACGCCGGCGCCACCATCCTCGGCGGCGACACCGTGATCGGTCACGACTCCGAGATCGGCGGCAACGTCTGGCTCATGGACTCCATCCCCCCGTATTCCCGCGTCTACAACCAAACTCCGTTTCCCCGCGTGCGGACCCGTTCCGCCAATTGATTCACGAAAGGTCCTCTCCCATGAAGAAAGTTCTCCTTGCATTCACTCTCGCCGCGGTGTTCGCCTCTCTCGCCGCCCCCGCGAAGAAGGTCGAGGTGATGTGCGTCTACTATCCGCACTGGCATCAGTATCCCAAAGGCACCGAATGGTTCGGCGACAAGTGGAAGGAGGGCGAGTGGGAATTTGTCAAGCACCCCAAGACCCGCTGGCCGGGCCAGCATAACCTCAAGCCGCTGCCCGGCTACCTGAACGGCAAGGATCCCGAGGACGTCGCCACCGAGATCGATCTCGCCAGCGGCAACGGCATCGACGTGTTCCTCTATGACTACTACTACTACGGCGGCAAGATCACCCAGCAGGAGGCGATCGAGGAGGGATTCCTCAAGGCCCCGAACCGCTCCAAGATGAAATTCGCCCTCATGTGGTGCTACCACGAGCGCCGCGACGCCTTTCGCATTCCGATCGATGGCGAGGACCACTTCCTCATGAAGCTCGACCACACGCCGGAGGAGTTCCTCGGGCTAATCGACTATTCGATCGCGCACTACTTCAAGTGCCCCGAGTACTGGCGCAAGGACGGCAGGCTCTTCTTCTCGATCTACAACGCGAAGGACTTCATCAAGTATCTCGGCAGGGCCGCCGCGAAGAAGGCACTGGCCGATGCGCGCGCGAAGATCCGCGCCGCCGGCCTCGGCGAGGTTAACTTCAACGCCCAGAACGTGGGACCCGAGGAGGTCGCCGTGGTCAAGGAGGTCGGCTTCGATTCCCTCACCGACTATGGTTTCAACGCCTACAACGTGAAGGCGAAGCGTCCGAACGATCTGCTCTTCGACTATTCCGAGGCGGACGGTCCGCTCCAGTCTCGCTGGGCCGGACATCGTGCGCATTCGCTCCCGTACTATCCGGTGGTGCCCACCGGCTGGGACTCGACGCTGCGCTGCCGCCTAGAGGAACCATTCCCCTGGAAGAAGGCGAACTACCCCTACGGGCCCAGCTTCACCAATGTCAACCCCGTCGTCTTCGAGAAGTACCTACGCGCCGCGAAGAAATACGCCGAGGAGGACCCCAAGAGCGGCGGCGTCGTCTACATCAACGCCTGGAACGAATACACCGAAGGGTGCTATCTGCTGCCCACGATCCGCACCTGCGACCAGATGCTGCGCTGCGTCGGACGCGTCTTCGGCCACAAGCCGGAGGATACGCTCACCTCGTGCTACATGAAGCACTGGTGGGATCCCAAGGCGAAGAACGGCCGCGCGTTCACCGTGCAGGCTCCGACCTACGAGAACCTCAAGTACGGTCCGCACATGCGCCAGTCCCTGGACGTGTGGCTGCCGAAGGCCAATTGCGGACAGCCCCCGACCCCGGTCCTGATCAACATCCACGGCGGCGCCTGGATGGACGGCGACCGCCTTGGCGCCGTGACGCGCATGTGGCCCAAGTGCCGCGAGAAGGGGATGGCGTTCGTCACCATCTCATATC
>JAZRXT010000124.1:0-9191 GCA_045600365.1 Kiritimatiellia bacterium
TCCTTGGCCCGGGGCTTGAGCACCTGCACATCGCCCTCCGCGATCAAGCAGCGCATCAGCGCAAAGAAAACCTTCGCGTCCTTCGCCGGAGCCGCCGCAACCGCCGCTGCCTCGCCGCCCTCGGCTGGCGACTCGCTCTCCTGTGCCACTGCGGGAGCAATCAGCAACGCCGCTACCGTGGAAGCGACCACCGTCTTCATAGAAATTTTCATCGTCTTTACTTTCCTTTCCTCTTGGATGGATTAGTATATTTTATCTTATTTTACGGAAAAAGGCAACAGAAATGAATGCAAAACCTGAAAATAACATCACCAGCGAAATCGTCTGACTGATGGAGAACGGCCCCACCGCCGCCCTCGGATCGCCCCTTAAAACTTCCAATCCAAAGCGCAAGCAGGCATATCCGGCAAGATATGCACCTGTCACCAACCCTGCCCGAGTGGCATGAAAGCGCTTGTGGAGGAAGTACATGGCGAGGAACAGGCAGAACACCGCGGCGGCCTCGTAGAGCTGCGTCGGCAACACCGGGAGCGCCGCGGCGGCGTCGTGGCTCAGCATCCCGCGGTTAACCTGTTCGTACCAGGCCGGCGATCCACGCGGGAAAACCACGCCCGCCGCTCCGTCGCAACGGCGGCCGTAGCAGCATCCATAGAAAAAGCAACCCACCCTGCCAAAGGCATGCGCAAGCGGCACCACCACCGAAAGCATATCTGAAAGCTGGAGCACCTTCTCGCGCTTCACCAGGCACCACCCGAAAAACACCGCCATGGCGAGAATGAGTCCGCCGTAGAACATCAGCCCCCCCTGGTCGACACGGATGATCGACACGAGATTGTTCGCGAACTCGGCACGCCAGTGCTCGATCACGTAGGCGGCACGCGCACCCACGATGCCGCTCACCATCATCGCCAGCAGCAGATTGGAAATGCCCTCGGAGTTGCGGCCGGCTCGATGACAGAGAATGTCGATCACCTTCCAGGCGACGAGGAACCCCAGCGCCATGAAGGCGCCATAGGTGCGAATGTGCAGCGGACCAATCGAGAAGAGGTCGGGATGCATCAGAGTCCTTTCAGAATTTCCAGCGCCAGACGGGTCGGCACGGAGTTGGTTGAAGTGATCCACCAGCCACCGCTACGCTGCATCGACACCAGCCGAATCGCCTTCTCGCACCGGGTGAGGCCATTGGTGCGGAAGATGTCGGCAGCAGGCACGGCGTTGGTGCAGGCATGCGACGCCAGCCACCGCTCGGCAATGCCGATGGCCCGGTCAACCTCGTTCTGCACCGAGGGCTCGAGCGGAGCTTCCGGCTGCGGCAGCGGACGCACCGCGAACGTGGCCGCGAAGATGGCGAGCGGAACCGTCATTGGCCGAACATCCTCGCCCTCAGGAGCGGCAGCGCACGGTCCGCACTCTCCATGCGCGTCCTCCACTCCGCGCACAGCTCCCCGAGAAAGGGCGCACATGGACCATCGGCAATGTCGTCCTCGATCTGGAAGAGCGTGCCAAACGTCATCGCCCACTCCCGGTACGGCGCGGCATCGACCCCGGCGGCGAGCGCGCCGAGCTGCGCGGCCAGCGCAAACGCCTCGGCCGTCTTGCCCGCGCACACCGAGAGGTAACGGACAGGATCGCGCAGGGAATCGCCGTCGAGCAGATCGTCGCCCTGGCCCTCGCACAGCCGCAGGTGGCTCTCCACCGTCGCCGTAAGCATCTGCGGCACGGCGGCGAATCCGCTCGCGGCGATCATCCGATAGCCATTGGCCACCAACCAGTCGCCCGCCGCAATCGCCACGGCGACGCCATGCTCCTTCCACACCGTGGGACGGGAATAGCGCTCCTCGTCGCCATCCTGGATGTCGTCATGGATGAGCGACGCCTTGTGGAAGCACTCGACCGCATCCTCCACCGGCCTGAGCGCAGCGGGCGCGGCGTCATGCGTCGCCACCAGCCACGCCGCACGGCAGAGACGTGGACGCAGACGCTTCCCGCCGCGTTCCATGAACGCGAGCGCTATGTCGCCTATCGCCGACACCGCTCGGCTCACTTGCCGAAGACTTCGATCTCGATGTAGTTGTTCACCGGCTCGGACGTCGAGCCCGCCGAGTAGCAGCGCACGTAGCGGCCCTTGACAAGGCCGGCGGCCATCGGGCGGCCATCGTTACGCTCGCGGTACTCCTTGTCCTTGCCGGCGCCGAGCTTGGCGGTGTTGTCGTGATCGTTGTTGAAGATGGTCTTCACGCCGTCGGCGAACTTGGCGTCGTTCGAGATCTGCACGACCACGTCGCGGTAGACTCGCTCGTCACCCTGATCGTGCCACACGCAGACGGCGGCGATCTCGTGCTCGGCGCCAAGGTCGAGCTGCACCCACTGTAGTCCGCCGGGCAGCTGCAGCATGCAGGTCGCGTCGGGCGTCTTGTCGCCATCCACCACGTACTCGTTCTCCCCGGTGACGGCCTCCTCGGACGTGGTCACCTTGGTGTCCTCGTTGGTGAGCTTCTTGGTGTACTCGGGCTCCACCATGATCGGCGCCCGCAGCTTGCCCGGGCCCGGGTCGGGCTCGAGGTTCGGGCTCTTGATCTCCTTCGGCGTGCCGCTCGAATGGGGCGCGGGCAGCTCGAACTTGATGGCCACCTTCTCGGCGAAGAGCGCAGTGGCGAAAAGTGCCGCCGCCCCCAGAAACATGATCTTCTTCATTTTTATCCTTTCTCGTTTGCGCAGAATTATTCAACCTTCAAAACCATCTCAATGCTCCCGCACGAAGCGCATCGCGTCGTCGTAGCACTTGTCAAGCTCCGCCTTCTGGTCGTCGGTGAGCTTGAGCTGGCCCAGCTTCCACTTGGAGGTGTCGCCCGTGGCAACCGTGCCCTGCTCCTTCTTCTCGCTCTTCAGGTATTCGCGCGACACCGTCGTCTTGAACACGCCCTCGCGCTGCAGATAGTACAGCGAGTAGCCGCGCAGCCCGCCTGGGAAGTCGCGCTGGTCGATCAGCAGACGCAGCAGCGCATACGCCTCGGTGAGCGTGCCCTTCTGGTCGCCATTCTCCATCTGCTTCCAGATGTAGCCCAGTAGCGGCGCATACGCGCAGCGTTCGGTCACCAGACCCTCCGAGCCGCAGCGGCGGCTCTGGAAGAGCCACTGCCACCCGCCCCAAGCGCTGAACACGGTGTGGATGTAGGGCTTGGCGGCGTTCTCCTGCTTCATGCGGTCGTTCGCCTTCGCGCCGCCCGACTCCTCCTTGATGTAGCCGAACACGCGGGGATACTTCTTCGCCAGGTCCACCAGCATCTCCACCGTGGGCGAGGGGCAGGTGGCGTTCACCACGGTCTGGATGATCACCGGACGCTTCGCCACCGCGCCAAGGCGCTCGAAGTAGTCGCGCACGTCGTCGAGCGTCTTGCCGGTGTCCGGCGGACGCGAGATCATCGCCACGAAGGTCTTGGGATGGCGCTTCGCCACCTCCTCGATCGCCTCCGCCTCCTTGATCATCTGCTCCCAGGTCGGTCCATTGCAGCCAAGGCAGCACACGCAGTCGCCCCGCCCCTCCAGCGCCTCGGCGCAGGCGTCGTAGCCCTTCTTCTTCTCCTCGAAGGTCAGCAGATCGACCGCGTCGTTGGACTGGCACCAGATCACGCCCGGGCAGCCGCCGTTGGCCGTGAACACGCAGCCGCGCTTCAGCGACTCGTAGTCCACCTCGCCCTTCTCGTCAAAGGGCGTCGAGAGGATCGGGAACGGGCCGCGCATGCGCGGGTCGCCGGCGAACGGCTTCACGTCGGCCGCGGGCACGAAACCCTCCGGTCCGGCATAGTTGCGCGCGCCGGGCATCTTCGTGACCGCGCAGCCGGCGAGCAGCGAACCCGCGCCGGCGGTGAGGAAATTCCGTCTTGTGAACATGGTCTTCTTTTTCCTTTCCTGGTTAGCGCGCCAGTAGCTCCTCGCGGACGCTTCCCGGCACCAGATCGAAACTGTCGGGTTCCATCGAATACGACGCCCGGCCCTTGGTAAGCGAGCGGATCGCGGTGGAATAGCCAAACATCTTCGCCATCGGCACGCGCGCGTGCACGATCTGCAGATCGCCGCGCATGTCCATGTCGAGCACCGCGCCGCGGCGGCCGTTGAGGTCGCCCAGCACCTCGCCCACCGACTCGGGCGGAACCGATATCTCGAGCTTCATGATCGGCTCCAGAAACTCCGGGGCGGCGCCCTCGGCCGTTTCGCGGAAGCCCATCACCGCCGCCGAACGGAAGGCTATCTCGTCCGAGATCTCGGGATCGACCATGGTGCACGCGACAACTGTCGCCTCGAGGTCGGTCATCGGATAGCGCGCGAGCACGCCAGTGGAGATGCCGTCATTCAGACCCTGCTCGATCACCTCTGCAAGCTTGGGATCGGGCAGCGTGTTCCTGACATCGCGCGTGACCGCGGTCCGTACGCCGGCGCCACGCTCGAGCGGCTTGACTTCGATCTTGAGCGTCACCGCGTGGCGCTTGCCGCCCAGCTCGCGGTCGAAGACGAACTCCTTGATCGCCGGCGCGGTGACGGTCTCGACATAGCTGACCATCGGCTTGCCCACGTTCACGGCGCACTTGAACTCGCGCTTGAGACGGTCCACGAGGATCTCGAGATGCAGCTCGCCCATGCCGGAGAGAATCGTCTGCCCGGTCTCGGCGTCCTCACGCACCTGGCAGGTGGGATCCTCCGCCGCCAGCGCCTTCATCGACTCCTCGAGCTTGTCCTTGTCGGCCCCGCTCTTCGGCTCCACGGCCATGAACATCACGGGCTGCGGCGCGGTGATGCGCTCGAGGTAGAGCGGCTTCATCTCGGCGCAGAGGGTGTCGCCGGTGGTGCATTCCTTCAGACCGACAATGGCGCCGATCTCGCCGGCCGAAAGCTGGTCCGTCTCGGTCTGCCGGTCGGCGAAGAGACGCACGATCTTCATGATGCGCTCGCGCTTGCGGGTGCGGGGATTGAAGGCGTTCGCGCCCTTCTTCAGCACGCCGGAGTAGACGCGCGCGAAATAGAGCCGCCCCACATAGGGATCGGTGGCGATCTTGAACACCAGCGCGGCGAGCGGCTCCGCCGCGTCGTGGCGGCGCGTCACCGGGGACTCGCTCTTGAGATCGGTCGCCTGGACGGGCGGACGGTCCACCGGCGATGGCAGATAGAGACCGATCGCGTCCAGCAGCGGCTGAACGCCCTTGTCCTTGAAGGCGGTGCCGCAGAACACCGGCACGAACTTGTTGGCGACCACCTGGCGGCGGATCGCACCGCGGAGCTCGTCGGCCGTAAGGTCGCCATTCTCCAGATACGCCTCCATCACGCCCTCGTCGAGGTCGGCCACCTTCTCGCAGAGCTCGGCGCGGGCCAGCTCGGCCTCGTCCTTCAGCTCCGCCGGAATCTCGCCCACCGTGAAGGTCTTGCCTTCGCTCGCCTCGTCGTAGACGATGCCCTTCATCTCCACGAGATCGACCACGCCCTTGAAGTCGTCCTCGCTGCCGATGGGCAGCTCCAGCGGGGCGGCATTGGCCCGCAGCTTGTCGCGCAGCTCGCCCACCACCCGCTGGAAGTCGGCTCCCATGCGGTCCATCTTGTTGACGAAGGCGATGCGCGGCACGCCATAGCGGTCCGCCTGGCGCCACACCGTCTCGCTCTGCGGCTGCACGCCGCCCACTGCGCAGAATACGCACACCGCACCGTCAAGGACCCGCAGCGAGCGCTCCACCTCCATCGTGAAGTCGACGTGGCCGGGCGTGTCGATGATGTTGATCGCCCAGTCCTTCCAATGGCAGGAGATGGCGGCGGACTGGATGGTGATGCCGCGCTCCTTCTCCTGGACCATGAAGTCGGTCGTCGTATCACCCTCGTGTACCTCGCCGGTCTTGTGGATCTCGCCGGTGTAGAAGAGAATGCGCTCGGTGGTCGTGGTCTTGCCCGCATCGATGTGGGCCACGATTCCGATGTTTCGCACCTTGGATAGATTTGCCTCTGACATATAAGTGTATTGTACCGTTAATCGAAGAGCGGAGTCGAAAAATAGCGCTCGGCCGTGTCGGGCAGCACGGTGACGACGGTCTTGCCCGGCCCCAGCTTCTTCGCCAGGCGGAGCGCGGCCGCCACGTTGGTGCCCGACGAGATGCCGGCGAGCAGACCCTCCCGCCGCGCCAGGTCGCGGGCGGTCTCCAGCGCGACTTCGTCGGAGATGATCTCGATGTGAGAATAGATGTGCTGGTTGAGATTGTCGGGCACCAGCCCGTCGCCAATTCCCATCTGCAGATGCGAGCCAACCGTTCCGCCAGCCAGGATCGCGGCGTTCTCCGGCTCGACGGCCCAGATCTCGATGTCTGGATTCTGCGCCTTGAGCGTCTCGCCGATGCCGGTGAGCGTGCCGCCGGTGCCGATGCCGGAGCAGAAGCCGTGAATCGGCCTCGCGGACTGCTCCATAATCTCGAGCGCGGTGTGGTGGCGATGCACCTCGGGATTAGAGGGATTGGAGAACTGCTGCGGCACGTACACGCGAGGATCGTTCGCCTTCATCTCCTCCGCTAGCCGCACGCATTCCGCGATGGCGTCGCCGATGTTGCCCTCGTCATGCACCAGCCGCACCTCGGCGCCATAGTGGCGCATCAGCTTGCGGCGCTCCTCGCTCACGGAGTCGGGCATGATGATCACGACCCTGTAGCCGCGCACCGCCCCCACGAGCGAAAGACCAATGCCCTGATTGCCGCTCGTGGGCTCCACGATCACGGTGTCGGGCCCGATCAGACCGTCCCGCTCCGCCTGGAGGATCATGTTCCAGGCCGTGCGGGTCTTGATCGATCCGCCCACGTTGAGCGCCTCGAACTTGACAAGCACCTCGGCCATGCCGTCAGATACCATCCGATTCAGCCTGACGAGTGGAGTGTGCCCGATCGCCCCCAGAATGTCGTTGAAAATCATAATGGTCTATTATACCAAATATCGCGCTGACATTCAATCGTTAATATAACCTCGCAAAGATTCACAGTATCAAAACTTTCCAGTCATCTATTGACGGGAACGACAAACTATGATAAACTATTCCGTGCCTACCTACAAAAATTAAATATTGTATACTTTCACGGAAATGCTGATTTCTTATTCAGAATGTATTAAACGTTATGGAAACCACCACAGGATAGCTCAAGTGGTGGAATCGGGCGTATTGTTCAAAATCAAGCCCGGCATTTACTCAGACACCAAAGGCAAGCCGCGCGAACTGGAGTTGATTCAAGCCCGCTATCCTGCCGCTGTGGTCACGCTTCTAAGTGCCTATTACTACTACAACCTGACCGACCACATTCCGGACAAGTATCATCTGGCGATGGAACGTGGCGGGACAAGAATCAGAGATTCCAAAGTCATCCAACACGATGTTCCTATCGGCACTCTGAAAATCGGAGTCGATCAGAAAGAGATCAACGGAACATCAATGCGCATCTTTGATCGAGAGCGGCTGCTCATCGAAACCATCCGCATGCGCACCAAACTCCCATACGACCTCTATCGCGAAGTCATCGGGAACTTTCGTCAAGTCATCAGTGACATGTATCCGGCCAAGATGTACGACTATCTTGAATCCTTCCCCAAGAAGGCCGCCATAGACCGCATCATCAGAAGTGAAATATTCTAATGAACTTCAATGAACTTCACAACCGACTTGTCGCCAAGGGTTACACCGACGACACTGCCGACGCCAAGATTGCGCATGACATTGTTCTAAAGGCCATCAACTTGGCTGGTTTTCGCGAGAACCTGACCGTCAAAGGCGGCGTGGTCATGAGTGGCATCACAGATCTGATTCGTCGGGCGACAATGGACATGGACGTGGACTTTCTCCACCATTCCATCTCCAACGCCTCTGTGCGGCATTTTGTCGCCATCCTCAACCGCGCATCCGACTGTCGAATTCAGATCATCGGCTCCATTGTGGACCTCAAGCATCAGGACTATCACGGTAAGCGACTATTCCTCAAAATCACCGATGCGCAGAAGGTCAGCATCAAGACCAAGTTGGACATCGGCGTACACACATGGTCAGATGTTCAGCAAACGAACTTCGACTTCAAAATTGTCACTGACACTTCGTCCGTCTCACTGCAGGCCAATCCCAAGGAGCAGATTTTCGTCGAGAAGCTCAAAAGTCTCCTGCTAATCGGTCCGGTGTCAACACGATTCAAAGACGTCTATGACATATACTACCTGCACACCCGTGTCAGAAAAACCCAGCTGCGAAAGTTGTTAAAAAGCCATATCTTCGATGACGCAAAACTTCGCGAGACCGATATGGCCGGGATTCAATCCCGTCTCAATCGTATCTTCTCGGACAAGGGATTCCTATTGGGGCTCAGAAATCCCACCTTCGCTTGGCTTGACATACCAGCCGAAGAAGCAACCACGGCGATTCTAGCTTTTCTCGCATCACTCTGAGTTAATGCCTCTGATATTACAAATTAATAGGCATTTAGCAAACACGGCGATCTGCCCTCGCCAAGTTCCGCACCTTCAAAACAGTGTTTCCCCGCACAAACTATCCGTAGTCCAGATCACAAAAACACGGTGCAATCGTCGGCGGCTCCGATGAGACGCTGCCATTCCGTGATTGTGTATTCGTACCCAATCTCCACGAGCTTATCGGCCTTGTGGAAATCAAGGATGCTGATGTCCCCCACCGGCGGCTGAAGCACAACGTCTGGCGTCGGGACAGATGAAGCTTCGGCAGGATGGCGCGGAGTTACTGATGCGTGTGGCGGTATTCGCCGCTGACCATTTGGGCTTGGTTCTCCAAGACCTTGTCGAGCGTCGTGAGGCGCGTTGGCTGATTGATTCGGCAGAGGCCCATGTAAGTCATCATCGCCTGGGCAAAGGGAAGGAGCTGACGATTGCGCTCGGCCCAGACGGATGCCTCTTGGGCGTACTCCTCCTTGATTACCTTCAAATCCGGCTCGGCGGTATCGACGAGCGTCTTGACAAGTCCAGGTTGTTGCAAAGCCAATTTCAGCAGATCGTCCCGCTTTGCGGACTTCTTGAAGGCGATTCCGTTGGCCGTCAGGGCTTCAGTAATCATCGCCTTGGTTACGCTTGAGGGAACGCCAAAAGTCGCAGGGTCGACTGCCGCGAGGATTCCGAGCGACTCTGCGCATTCCCGATTCAGCTTCTCCGAACATCCATACGCTCGT
>JAZRXT010000125.1:0-7510 GCA_045600365.1 Kiritimatiellia bacterium
CAGCACCTCGCCCGCGGTGGTCACGAAGACCGCGTCGCAGCTGGCCGAGCGTCGCGCAATCTGCGCCTGGGTGTGGGTCTGCGCCGGGGCATCGCAGTTGAGGTGCGCGATCCGAACGCCCGGCACGGCACGCCGGATGCCCTCGATCGCCTCGTTCGTCACGTAGTCGCAGTGGGAGATGAACACGACATCCGGCTTCCAGCTCCGCACAGTCTTCACGAGCCTGTCGTTCATCATCTTCGCGCCTAAATTGCGCAGGAAGCCGAGCGGCGCCAGGAACCGCGCAATGTCGCGCTCGGAAAAGGAAAGCGCCTGCCAGCCGTTGCGGATCGCCCCCGCCGCCAGGCGCATGTCGATGCCGCTGCGGCCAGATCCCCAGTGGCGGATCAGGAAATTGCCCACGAACAGAATTCTCGGCGATCTCTTCATTTCTGCAGTTCCTCCAGCTCCGTGGCCGCTTCCTCCCATTCGGCCGTGTAGCGGTCGATCTCGATCTGCAGGGTGCGCACCTGGCGGTTGACCTCAGCAAAATCCGTGGTCGGCTTGGGCTCGAACAATTCAGCCGAAGCTTCGTCAAGCGCCTTCTGCAGCTCGTCGAGCTTGGTTTCGCAAAGCTGCACCTTCTTTTTCAGCTCCTTCACCCTCGGCGCCACCTTGGCGCGCTCGGCGGCACGCTGCTGGCGGAGTTCCCTGGAAGTGAGGCGCTCGCCATCCTTCGGCTGGCCATCCTGCCGGTCGGGAGTCGCCACGGACTTCATTCCATCGCGTTCGGCCTTCTTCTCGCAGTAGTAGTCGTAGCCGCCGGGGAACGAACGCACGCCTTCGGGTGTTATCTCGAGAATCGAGGTGGCGACGGCGCGCACGAAGTCGATGTCGTGCGAAACGAGCAGAATCGTGCCCTTGTAGCCGCGCAGCGCCTCCTGCAGCAGCGCGCGCCCGTCGAGATCGAGGTGCGTGGTGGGTTCGTCCAGCAGCAGGAAGTTCGGATGCTGCAGGAAGAGACGCAGGAAGGCAAGGCGGATCTTCTCGCCGCCGGAAAGCACTCCCACCTGCTTTTCCACATCGTTCTCGTCAAAACCGAACGCGCCCAGCTGATTGCGGAATTCCTTCTCCCTCGTCACGCCGATGCCACCCTGCCAGGCGTCTTTGGCGACGCGGTAGACGGTAAGATCGGGCGGGATGGTCTCGGCCAGTTCCTGTGAGAGGTAGCCGCACACGACGTTGTGCCCGATCACGGCCTTGCCCCGGGTGGGCTGGCGCACTCCGGCGATGATGCGCATCAGGGTGGTTTTGCCAAGGCCGTTGTAGCCGATCAGCGCCACCTTGTCGCCGCGAGCCACGTTGAAGGTAACATCGTGCAGCACATAGTGGGGGGCGGCGGCGGAATCCACATCATAGGAAAAGAACATCTCCTCGCAGCGGAACATCTCGATGCCGCTGGGCGGCGGCTCGGCCAGGCGAAGGCGCCCGCGGCGCGAATAGCGCTTGGGCAGCACGATGCGCTCCTCGTCGATCTTGTCGATGAGCTTCTGGCGGCTCTGCGCCTGGGCGGCCTTTGTCGCCTGGGCGCGGAATCGGTCGACGAAGCGCTGAAGCTGCTCGCGGTGATGGTCCTGGTTCTCCTTCGCCTGGAGCAGGTGCTGATAGCGCACCTCGCGTTCGCGCAGGTACCAGTCGAGATTGCCCTCGTAGCGGGTGCAGGTGCCAGCATCCACCTCGACGATGATGTCGGTAAGCGTGCGCAGCAGATAGCGGTCGTGCGAGATCAGCATCAGCGTGCCGCGGTACTGCTTGAGGAACTTCTGCAGCCAGTCAACGGCGGGGAGGTCGAGGTAGTTGGACGGTTCGTCCAGCAGCAGCAGATCTGGATGCGAGGCGAGAACCCGGCTCAGCTCGGCGCGCATGCGCCAGCCACCGGAAAACGAGGCGAACGGCTTGCCGAAGTCGTCCGTGGCGAAGCCAAGACCGCCCAGCGCCACCTTGACGCGCGTCTCGAGATCGTAGCCGCCAAGATGCTCGAAGGCGGTCTGCACCTCGCCATATTCCTCAAGCGCCCTCGTGTCGCCAGCGTCGATGCGCTCCTCGAGCGCCTTCATCTTCGCCTCCAGCTCGTGGAACCCAGGCACGCCCCGCATCGAATACTCAAGCAGCGTCTCCTCCGGCGAATCCGGCTGCGGGTGCTGGCGGGTCGAGCCAATGCGCGGACGCTCCTCGATCACGAGCTCGCCATGATCGGTGGAAAGCTCGCCGAGCACAATCTTGAACAGGGTAGACTTGCCTGACCCATTGGGACCAACGACACCAATCCGCTCGCCCTTGTTGACGCGAAACGACACATTGGACAGCACATCCTGCAAACCATAGTGGACGGAGATATCTTGAAAATCCAGCATCTTCTATTCCTCAAACCTGACGATTATTTCTCGCGGTTGACGAGCGATTCGGCAAGAGAGGAAAGCGGGGCAGTGGATCCGGGCAGTCCCTCGAGGGCGGCAACGGCAAGATCAGTCTCCTTGCGGACGAGTGCCTCCACGCTTACGCCGGGACTCGGCGAATCCCCGTCCAGCAGATCATCCTCGTACTGGAATGCCATACCCAGATGCAGGGCGAACTCACCCAGTTTGCGAACCACCGGCTCCGGCGCCCCAACCGCAAGTGCGCCCATGGACGCCGCCGCCACGAAAAGACGGGCGGTCTTGTTCCGGTAGATGAACGGCACGATGCACGAGACGTAGTTGTCAAGGCGCATGGACGGCTCGGAATACATGATGTCCACCACCTGACCAGCCACCACGCCCACTCCCGCATCGGCAAGCTCCGCCACCACTGCGGACGCATTGTGCGCACTCTTAGCCGCAACGGCAAATGCCAGCGCCTGCAGCGCGTCGGCGGCAAGAATCGCGTTCGCCTCGCCGAACTGCTTCCAGACGCTCGGCTTGCCGCGGCGCTCGACATCGTTGTCCATCGCCGGCAGATCGTCGTGTACAAGCGTGTAGGAATGCAGCAGCTCAACCGCCACGGCAGCGTTCAGCGCGTCCTCCGCCCTGCCCCCGGCGGCCTCGGCGGCAAGAAGGCATATCCGCGGACGCAGACGCTTGCCGCCGCCTTCAACCGCCCAGCGCATCGCATCGAGCAGTTTGTGCGGACGCCTCACCGCGCCCGCAAGCGCTTCCTCAAGAGCGCGCTCAATCAATGCCAAATGCTCTTCACTCGCCATCATTCACCCCTTCAGAACCTACAGGCGAAGACCCGCTTTCCAGAGCCCATCTCACGTTCGGAACCATCCGGCATGCGCACCAGAGCCCTCGATCCAGGCGGCACCGTGACTTCAAGCGAGAACTGCCCATTCGCCACCTTCCAGGAGCTTACGATCTCGCCGCTCGGTCCGTCGACCGATGCCCGCACCCACTCAAGGCCGGGAACCGGATGCGGCTCGATCGTCACCCGCCGGAAGGCATTGCCACCAGCCACCGGCAGCGTGACCGCGCTCGTGGAACCCTCGGCCTCGCGCGGAGAGATGCCGGCCAGATACTGATAGGCCCAGCCCACGAAATCGCCGAACATGATGTGGTTGCGGGAGGAGCCATCCGACCAATCCTCCCACAGCGTAGTGCCGCCCTTCTGCAGCCATTCCACCGGCGACGGGCGGGTGGGATTGACGAGCATCTTCCACGCCAGATCGGCGCGGCCGATGCGCGCTAGGGCGCGGAAGACGTGCTTGGTACCGTAGAGCCCCATGTCGACATGGCCGTTTGCGACCTCGACCGACTTCACCAGCGCCGCCTCCACCGCCTTGCGCTCGGACGGTTCGGGAAGGCCGAAGGCCACCGCCATGCCCTGCGCGGTCTGTCCGCCATTGTCGTAGACTCCGCCGCCCTTGTAGTACTTGCGATTGATGCCACGGAGGGTCCTATCGGCACCTGCGGCGAACTTGGCGGCGGCGTGGGCGTCGCCCCTGAGCTTTGCGATCTCGGCGGCAATGCGCTGCGCCTGGAAGTAGTAGCAGGAAACGGTGTAGGCCGTGTTCGGCATGTGCTTTCTGTCCACGCTCACCCAGTCGCCGAGACCGTGGCTCACGCACCCGTCCGCATCCGCCTTGGTGGCGGTGTAGCGCAGATACCTGACAATGGCGGGGTAGACCTCGTCCAGGATGCGCCGGTCGCCGCGGCACACCCACAGATTCCATGCCGCAACCGTAAGCGCGCTGTCCCATCCAGGCCCGTTGCCCCATTTGAAACCCCAGCCAGACGAAGGAACGATGCCGGGCAGATTGCCGTCGGGAAGCTGGGCGTCGCAGATATCGCGCAGCCACTTCTCGTAGCCGGCCGTATTCTCGTAGAGATACTGCGCAAGCTCGCTGGCGATCGAGGCGTCACCGGTCCAGCCGTTCTTTTCACGGTGCGGACAGTCCGTGGGCACTCCATCCGCGAAGTTCGAGCGATACGCCCTGTCGCCCATCGTCATCAGCTGGTTGAACGTAGGGTCGGAGCACTTGAAGGAACCGATTGTCGGGAATGCGGTGTGCACCACGCACACGGTGAAGTCCTGCGGACGCGGCGCCCTGGCAAGGCCCTTCACCACCGCATAGCGGAAGCCATGGAAGATGAAGCGCGGCTCGTACACGATCGCGTCGGGGCCAGAGCAGACCACGCGGTCGCACTGGAAGGCCGCATCCTTCGCGCACACGCGCTGCGAGGCGGTGTAGCGGAAGTGGGCGTCGATCTTGCGGCGTTCGCTGCCTGCCGCCGCCTTGTCGAGCGTATTGGAGAAGCGAAAGTCGTTGGCGCCGTCGTTGCACGATTCCGCCGTCGGGGTGCCATCGGCATTAACGCGCTCGTCATAGCGAATCGAAACCACGTCGCCGAGCTTCTGCCCCTCGATAGTGAAACGCAGCCAGCCGGCCACATTCTCACCGGCATCGACCACATACACGCCGTCACCGCAAGACTTTACCGACTTGGCAGGGAACGAACGCACCACCTTGGCACCAGGCTGCGCCTCCGCGTGCAGCGTCCCCTTCGGCGCCGGCACCTCCTCGGCGAAGACCACTGTCTTTTCGAGATCGATCCCCCGCGGATCGCGGGCGCCGAGCACTTCGCCCTCGAAGTTGTCGTCGTAGCCAAGCGGGCTCGCCACCTGCCGCCACGTGCGGTCCGTCATGATCGTCTCGGCTGTACCGTCGCCATATCTGATCTCGAGCTGCGCAATGCAGCGCGGGAAATCGCGCCAGGGAGCGGTTTCGAAGTCCCAGGTGGAGATGGATCGCATGTCGTACCAGCCATGTCCAACTAAAATCCTGAGCTCGTTGTCGCCCTGGCGCAGCGCCTCGTCGAGGCGATAGGTGGAGTACAGCACCCGCTTGTCGTAGGCGGTGGGAGACGGGTCTAGCACCTTGTCGCCCACTTTCACGCCGTTGAGCGAGGTCTCGTGGAAACCGACGCCAGTCACGTGGAGCACGGCGGAGGCGATTGGCTTCGAGATGCGGAACTTCTTGGCAAAGGCCGGCGACGCGGTCTCGGTGCGCAGGTTCATATGGCGGCCCCAGGCGGTGTCGCGCATCGCGCCCAGCGCCTTCACCTCGCCGTCGGGTGAAGTCCAGCCCTTCGCGCCAGTGACGAGCGTGGTGCCGCCCGGCATGATTATCTTGGCAATGAAGGCACGCACGTCGGCGAACTCCTTGCCGCCCTTGCCGCGGAAGCGGATGTGGTCGAGGGGTTCGCCGGGCGTCATCGCGGCATCGGCGGCAATTCTCACCTCGATTCTGTTCCTGCCTTTCCGGAGCCACTTCGACATATCGCGGAAACGAGGATAGCGCCAATCGTAGACGTGCGCGGTCCAGCGGTGGAACTTGCGGCCATTGACGTCGATCTCCTGGTGGGAGACGCCGGCATGCACCATTTCGACCACACCTTCCCCATTCCAGTCGAACTCATAGACGAGATTGACGTTCCCCTTCGCGTCGACAGGGGCCGTAATCCACTGGGCAGCGCCGAAATCCTCATCGGGACGCGTCGCAGCCGCCGGGCCGATCCACTTCGCCTTCCAGTCCAGGGGATCGACAACGCCCATCGTGAATTCGGCGGGACTGCTCCAGGCGCTTTCGCGGCCGCGGTTGCACCAGGTCTTCACCTTCCAGAACACGCGCTGCGAGGTGGCGAGGCGAGCTCCATTCCAGACGATGCCGATGGAGGAATCGCCGGCGACACGCCCGGTATCCCAGAGGTCGCCGCGGTCACGGGCGAGCTTCTCGAGCGAACTTGCCGCCACGATGCGATAGGCGCACTGTTCAACGTCGACCGCCTCCTTTTCAAGCCCCTGGCCCAGCTTCCAGGATAGGCGCGGCACCATGGTCTCCACGCCACACGGGTTCTCACGGTACTCCACGCTCAGTCCGCGCGGTGCGCTCTCCGTCCCCAAGGGGGCGATTACACCGCACCCAGCGGTCAACAGCAACATTGCAACAATCTTCTTCATTTACTCAACCTGTGATTTCCGCGGCACACCCTGTCCCGCTATCCTTACAGTATACACTTTATCCGCACTGATGTCAATAAACAGACAACATGTAGTTTACCTGTGGTATAAAGTAATGGGAAAAAGTAATGTTCGGGCGCATCTGAGAAATTCACCGTATTCTTTTCTGCGAGGCAATTTCCAAAAGCCGTGACCTGCCGCCCACCTTTACCGTCACCGAAGTTCCACCATGCCCTAATCTGCAGTTCCGCTACGCCCTAATCTCATCCCCCGTGCCAAACACCTCTCCCATGCAAGTTGTTGAACAGTATCTGTTGTTGGACAGTATCGTTCCGAACTAAAATCCAACTTCGCCCAACCGCTTGAACTCCCCACCTTGATGAAGCTCCATTGGTCGATTCACGCTGATCGTCGTCGCAGCCAGTCGAGGATCCGCGGCGCCGTCATCCTCGTGCGCACCGCAGCGGGATTCGACATCGCGGGGATGCAGTCCGGATCGAGCCGCAGCGCGAGCGCCGCCTCCAGCGCAACCACCGATCCCGCGCCCTCCGCGAGAATCTCCGCCGCCTTCTCACACGCCGCCGTCGGTGCGCAACGGCTCTCGGTCGCCGGCGCGGCTTTCCCATTCTCTGCCGGAGACACATCTCCCTTCGCCACAATCGCAGAGCTTTCCACCGCCGTACCAGGCAGCAGTGCGTCCACGGGCACGGGATCTGCAACGCCGGCGGCCTGCCGGAAGTGCCTCGCGATCGCCTTGTAGCGCATTAGTGCGGAGTAGTGCGCGAAGAGGTCCGGCGCGTGTTTCTGTAGATGCCGCTTGATGCCGCCCGCGCGGCCAAGGCAGCGCTCGCCCGCGAAGCGCGGGCGGTTGTCGAGGTAGCATTCGAGGTCCTCCAGCAGTCCGCCGAGCCGCAGCGCGGCCACGGGATTGCGCCCTACCCGCGCGAAAAGCGCACGGAACGCCTCCAGCGACGGGCGCGGGTTAGTCGTCGAGCGGCGGCACTGCCGGCACCGATCCTGCGCGAGGGCGAGACGG
>JAZRXT010000126.1:0-8624 GCA_045600365.1 Kiritimatiellia bacterium
CCTTGAACACATCGGTGATCTGCATCCACGGACCCTTGTCCAGCTTCGGCTCGGACACCAGCTCGAACTTGACGCCATCGGTCGTGCGGTAGAGGGCGAACAGCGACTTGGGGCCGTACCGGCGCACCCAGAACAGCGCCGCCCCGTTCTCGTCGAGGCCTTTCGCCACGGGAGTTTCGCCACAGCGCGGATCGACAGTTACGGTGGCACGCTCCGACCAGGTCGCGCCCGCATCGTCCGAATACCGCGCATACGTGCCCCGACCCTTCTCGCCGGGGTTGTGCGACGGCCCCATCGTGTACACGCAGACCAGCCGGCTGCCGATGGACTGGATCATCGGCCAGCAGTTGTAACCCTTGGCCGGCTCCACCACCGACGGCCCGGCCACTACCAGGGAACAAGCCATACCTATCATCGCCACGCAGACATTCCGCTTCACTATCACCACTCCATTCAACAGTTTATGATTGACAATCTTCCATTCGCCGCCTGCTAGTACTCGAGATGGCTGCCGCCGATCGTCTCGCGCAGGATCGAGTTGCCGGGCACGCCCTCGGACGATCCCTCGGCTATGGACGCGAGCACCGTCTCCAGCCGCACCGCCTCGCGGTAGTTTGGATCACCATCGTCCACGCCAAGCAGCAGGTCGTGGGCATACGGCCGCAGCACCGCGAGCTCGTAGTCGAGCCCCGAATTGAACACGGCGTCCGCAAGACGGCGATACGGGTCGATCCAGCGCCGCTCACCCGCCTCCACCGACGGCCACCTCGCGAGCGTCGCCGACGCGCTCACGTTGCGGTTGGCGCTGTCGCGCACGATGCGCCGTAGCAGACGGACGTCTTCGGCGAAGAACGCGGACGACGAATCCGGCATCGGCGTGGTGAACACGTTGATGTACACCCTGAACTTTACCTCTTCGAGAATTCCAGCTGTGAGGGCGGGATTCAGGGCGTGGATACCCTCCAGCACCACGATGCCGCGGGGAGGCAGCGACACGGTCTCCTCTGCGTCGTAACCCGTGTGGGTCTCAAAATCGAAACGGCGCGGATGGATGGTCTCGCCGGACATCAGCGCGGTAAGATCCGCGATCAGCCGCCGCGAATCCACGGCACCGATGTGCTCGTAGTCGAGATTTCCGTTCTCGTCGCGCGGATTCTCGTCGTCGCCCACGAAATAGTCGTCGGTCGAGATGCGCATCGCCTCTATGCCGTTCTCGCGCAGGCGGGTGCACAGACGGATGGCGGTCGTGGTCTTGCCGGCGGAGGACGGTCCGGCGAGCGGCACGAGGCGCACCACCGGCACCTGCGTGGCGATGCGTTCCGCGATGCGGATAATCCGCTCGGAATGGAGCGCCTCGTCCCGGGTGATCTGGAACGGCAGATCGCCGCGGCGTACGATCTCGTTCAGTTCGCCTATTCTCTCTAGATGTCCTTCCATTCGTGATTCCTCCTTTAAATCTCCACCACGCTCCGCCGACGGGCCGCGTCCAGGTTGACCGCCGCCGCCGAGGCGGAAAGACCGGCGCCGTACGCGGCCAGCAGGGTGCGCCCTGCAAAGTCCCCCGTCGCCAGCGCCATCGGCACCGAGGCCGATCCAGGGTTGCCATATTCGGGACCGGCGGCATGGACACGGTCAATGAGGCCAAGCGAACGGGCGAGCTGGCGCACCATGTAGCAGTTCGCCTGGTGCGGCACGAAAGCGTCGAATGGTCCAGCGGCCGCCGCGAACTCCCCGAGGAACGCCGCCGCCTCGCCGGCGACAAAACCAAAAACGGAAAAGCCGTCCATCGTCAGGCGCCGCCCGTCGCAGGCGAGCGCCCTGCCGCCATCACCATGGGAAAGGAAGGCGAAGACCGGCGGCGGCATGGCGTCGTCGGGCACGATCAACGTGGCGGTGGCGGCGTCCGAGAGCACCGCCAGCGTATTGGGATCGGCCGGGTCGAGAAACGGCGTCTGCACATCGCCGTCCAGCACCAGTACGCGCCTCCCCGTGGAGGCGGCGAACTGGGCGGCGCAGAAGAGGGCGTACGGATATCCGCTGCACGCCATCGAAAGGTCGAGTGCCGCAACGTCCGTCCCCAGGCCAAGCGCCGCCGCCACCGCCACCGCCAGCGCCGGAAAGCGCATCGGATTCGAGAAGGAACAGGCGACAACGGCCCCCACCGACGCCGCGTCGACACCGTCCAGCGCGGCACGTGCCGCAGCCACCATATAGTCCCTCACCGTCACGCCCGGCGGCGCGGCGCGATGCACGGGAAAGCCGGTCGTCTTGACAATGGACGCCGCCTTCTCCTCGCCAACCAACGGCGAGAGCAGCGAAAACGAATCGGTCGCCGCGGCAGGAACCGCCCCAGCAACCGCCTCGATTTTGAAAGAGGATGCCTTTAGTAGCTGAATCATCATACATATTTTATCAAAAACTTTTCCACAAGTGGAGAAAATAATGGTATACTTATCGCGTGGACAAAATCGCCAGCGTCATAATCCCCTGTTGGAATGTTGAGAAATGGCTACCGGAATGCATGGAAGGCGTTCTGGCGGCCACCCCATCCAATGCCGAAATACTGGCCGTGGACGATGGATCCACGGACGGCACCCGCGCTCTGCTCGAACGATATGCCGCCCGCGACAGCCGCGTGAACGTGATCGTACAGCCCAACCTCGGAGTGTCCGCAGCCCGCAACGCCGCGCTTGAACGTGCCGCCGGACGCTACCTTTTCTTCGCCGACCCCGACGATGTGGTGGAACCTGACTTCCTCTCGGCGGTGATCGAGGCAATGGAGCGTGACGGTGCCGACTACTGTCTCAGCGCCTATTCGGACTTTGCCGATGCGGCGCCGCCGGCCTCGGGCAGAACGATTCCACTTCGGGAGCAGTACCATTTCAAGACCAACGACGAGATCCGCCGTGGCTATCTGCCGCGGATCTTCGGATATTCACACGACGACATCCGCCGGTGGAACCGTGGCGAGGAGCTCTTCGCGACCCGCGAGATGGGGGGCGTATGGCGCGCGGCATTCAGACGCGAGCTCGTCGAACACCACCACGTCCGCTTCGACGAGTCGCTGCGCCTGTGGGAAGACGCGATGTTCAACTGCGAATATCTCATCCACGCAGGGTCGATGACGTCCGTGGACCGCGCACTCTATCACACCCGTCTGAGATCGTCGGGTGCCACCAGCAGACTGGGGGCGGACGGTGCCGCCGTGTGCCGGAACAAGCTCGCGCTGCTCGCCAAGCGCAGGGAGCTGGACGAAAAATCCGGCGGAGAGCTCACTTCGCTCTTCGCCGGCTCCTGTGCGCTATCGGCGATGGAGATGCTTTCGCTCACCGTGCGCGGCCGTCTGCCGCGCCGCGAGGGCTGGCGCATGCTCGGGGAGTATCTGGCCGACGGCCACGTCGGCGCCGCACTGAAAACGTTCCCCGTCTCCGCGCGGCATCCGCTGGCCGCAGTCGCGGCAGCGCTCCTCAGGTCATGCCTAATGCCGCGCTGAGCGGCGTAGGGCGGCAAGCTGACGTTCGCGCTTCCTGGCTCGGCGGGACTGGATGTCTGCGGGCACTTCGGGACCGGCTGGTGGTTCGGGAGGTGCTTCAGGAAGATCCATGCGAGGGAAATGACGGCGAACACGTGAATAGAGAAAGCCAAAAAAGAACGCGGGCAGAAGGCATTCCCACCAGCGGCAGGAATTGACGCGGGCCAGAATGGTGCACGCGACCGAGGCGCTGGCGAGAAGGAATTCCAATGTGTCGCATACTCCATAGCTGGTTTTGCGAACAAGGAAGTACGGGAAGAAAAACAAGGATGCCGAAAACAGCAAGCCCATGGCCATAAGGGACGATGGATCTCGTCCGCCGAAGTAGATTGTCGGCAGAGCCATGCAGCATATCGACGCGACGGTGAAAATACCGCGGAAGAAACTGGGCATTTCCGAAGGTTTACGGTCCAACTCGCACGCCGCGGAACCCATGATTCCCCCGTAGAACATGATAAAGGGTACCAAGAACAGCAGAAGCCCCCGCCCAAGGCACGACACCCAGGCAACACCGCCAACCAGCATCGCAATGCTAATGAAGAAGCCCCAGACATTCACCCGCAGAATCGTCAGCGATGGGCGTATCTCGTCAAAGGCGTCCACACTCATGATGCGATATGAATTGAACTGTGGCTCAAAGACCACGCCGGGACGGGGAAACCAACTGCGCGGCTGCCGGTAGTCGTGGGCAAAACCCATGCAGACCTCTTTCAGCAGACGCTCGTAGTCGCGGCGAATCCTCGGCATGGTCATCCGCGTCCTGAAGACAGAAAGCAGCAGCGCAGCGGCGAAGAGAACGAGCGCGACGTGCGCGGTGGTCAAGGGCAGAAACAGTGATGCCAGAGCACAGGGCAGGAGAGCGAAGCCCCCCAGCACAATCACAGGATCCGTCTTTAAATCAATTCCCTTGGCGTATCTTCCAGCAAGCGGAAACACGCCGCAAAAGAGCACGAGCAGCCGTAACCCAAAAGGAACGTCCAGCCCCGAGGCAATCCCCTCCACGGCGAACATGCCTACAACCGCAACAATGGCGGAGATCATGCAGTCAAGGAAGATGGTCAGCGCGTTCCAGAATACGACGGTCTTGAAGCGCGCGTTGTCGGACGCCTTCCAGATGAAGGGATCAAATCCGCTCCAGTAGCAACGCTTCAGCTGTTCGCAGATGCTGCGGAATGGGATGATTACGATGGGACACACCAGAAGACGCCATGCTCCGAACATGACAATCCCCGCGAGCACGCAGATCACGATCGCAAGCAGTGACATACGCATCCATATCGGAAATTGGGCGAAGTCGTCTCTCCCCAGAAGTTCCTTTACAGAGGTCATGCCATCCCCTTCCTCTTCAGCAGCCAAACGCCGGCGGACATCACAACCAGCGTGAACAGCTGGAGCACAACAGCCAGTGCCCTGCCATTCTCCGGGGACATGACCATGGACAGCGCCCCGAACGGAGCAAGAAGAAATAGCAACCACCGCGCCATGCGCCCTTTTGCGGTGGTTGCGAAATACCCCCACGGCATCACTACCAAGCCCATGTACAGGCAGATCCGATGCCATTTCCAGCCAGATGCCGGCATCGCGTAGCCAGTCATCATGTCTATCGGAAACGTCAGTGCCAGCATGGCAGCGATCACGAGGATGGCACTCTCGAGCCAGCGAATCAATCGCCGCCGCCACGCGAAGCGTGGATCCTGGCCTAGAATCCACTCCGAGTCGACGCCGTCAAGCAACTCGGTGAACGCAAAGCTCGGCGGCACGACCAGCAGCAGTTTCCAGTCGTTCGCGCACACCAGCCCCACAAGGCCAGCCACCAGTGCCACGGCGGACACCACGGCAGGAATCCACGATATCCGTCCGCTCTTCATCGCGCCAACTCGTCCTCCATCCAGACTTTCACTCACTCGTGGGGACCGTACTCGCTCTGGAACCACACACGGCAGGCGTTGCCTGGCTCCCAGAGGTTGGCGGCGGACGCATAGTCGCAGAAGTGGATCGTCGGATTGATGCGGCCTTCCGGGTTCTCGGTGTGCGAGCCGACCGGCAGCGACGCGGTGAAGGTCATCCAGATATCCTCGCTCGGGCTGCGCGCCGGAGTGAAGACAGGCGCATTCTTCTGGTCGAGCGCGCGGCTGAACGCCTCGTCGATCGGGCCATCGTTGAAGCGCGTGTCGCGCGCCAGCGCGATCGGTCCGCGCGAGAACGCCATGAAGTGCGGCACGCGGTGGACGGTCACGGCCATGTCGAAGTTGATGTCCACGATGTCGCCGATCGTCCACTCGCGGGTGAGGTCGAGATAGGCGCCGGGCTTGATGTCATTGACGCTCTGACCATTGATCTTGACCGAGGTCTTCGCACTCCAGGCGGGGATGCGCAGCGCCAGCGTGAACGTGCCCTTCTCGACCGTGTGGTTGGTGAGGCGCACCTGACCGGTCTTGGGATACTGCGCATAGCTCTCGAAGATGACCTCGCGACCACTCTTCGGAAGCTTGATCTTCTGCTTGCCGGAGGTGTAGAAGTTCATCACCGCGGTGTCGTCATGCGCCTGGAACAGCGCACGGATGAACGCGAGGAAGCCGCGCGGACCGTTCGCGTTGCAGCAGTTGGTGTGCATGAAGCAGTGGTGGTGGCCGCGGTAGCGGTAGCCGTTGAGGGGCGTGTACGCAGCAAACTCGTCGCCCTGGCGGTTGAGCGAGGCGAGATAGATGTTGTAGAACGACTTCTCGAGCTCGTCGGCATACTTGGGATTGCCGGTGATCGTAAGCAGCTTCTCGGCGAAGCGCATCCAGGTGGTGACGACGCACGTCTCCTGGAGGTGGCGGTAGGGCATGTGCTGCTTGACGGCGCCGTGGAACCAGGCCTCGGAGGAGGCGCTGCCGCCGGCGACGTTGATCTCATCCTTGATGATCTGGTCGCAGGTGGCGATGGCCGCGTCGAGCAGATCCTTGCGCCCGGTGACCTCGTAGTACTCGAGCAGGCCCTGGTAGCAGCTCATCATCTCGTACGCCTTCCAGCGGTTGTGCTTCATCACGTAGCCGCCGTGCGTGTCGGCCTTGTTGCCGTATCCGTTGCGGTCGGCCACGGAGATACCCTTGAGCGCGAGGTCGACGAGACGCGGGCCCGCCTCGACCTCGGTCATGTCCTTGACGAGATAGGAGGCGAAATCGAGATACTTCTTGTCGTTCGTGCGCTTGTAGAGCCACACCACCGGCTCGAGGATGGAGGACGAGGCGAAGCCGCACCAGTTGCCGGTCTCCCAGAGGTGCTTGCCACGGGCGCCGTTGGGGCCGAGCTGCGAGATCACGTAGTCGCACACGCTGCGGGCGGCGGCGAGCGCCTTCTTGCCGTTCTCGCTCTCGGGGGCACCGTCATAGTAGTGCATGAGGCCCATCATCGTGTACTTCATGCCCCAGACGTCCCAGCCCTCGCCGCAGCGGATGTCGTCCGGATAGTTGCCGATGTAGCCACTGGCCTCCTGGCTCTTCAGGATGTTGGCAAGGCCGGCGTCGATGTTCTTGCGCAGCTGCGGACACTTCGTGTAGGTCCAGAACGGCATGGCGGAGTGCATGTACTTGCCCCAGAACTCGGTCTGCCACCAGCCGCGACGCTCCGTCTTCTCGAGGAACGGGGCGGTGATGTATTCGGTGTCGGTGGCGAGGAGGTGGTTCTTAAGCATGATCCCGAGGCGATCGCCCATCGGCCCCTTGAGGGTCACGTCGCCGTACGGGGCGTTGACGAATGGAGCCGCAACTGCGGCCAGCGGCAGAAACAATAGCAGTGTCTTCACGTTCATCCTTTGGAATTGAGGTTCCCATTCGCAGCGCAAACGACTCACCCAAGACCGCCCGCCCAGCGAACATCGTACATTCTACCGAAACTTCCCCAAGAAGTCAAGCAGGTTAAAGGTTAATTAACTCTATGAAAATGCTTTGTTTGAAAACGCTGTATTGACGAATTCATTCGTCCTCCGTGGGGAACACCACGCTGTCCTTCCAGCCGATGCTCTGGGGGCTATCAATGTACTTCATGCCAGGACGGTGGAAGAAATCGCGCTTGATCTGCGCGACAAAAGCCGGGCGGTCAGACTTGGGTAGCTTGCGATAGGTACTGACGAAATCTATGCTGTAGGTGAAGTAATTTTTGTATATGCTTCGTGCCTGAAGTGCAATCATTCGAATCTCCGCCTTGCTCGGCGGCTCATCCCATTCCGGGGTGCTACACTTGCCACCATTCCATTCCTTCTCGGTAAGCTTGATCAGTCGCTCCAGGTCATCCAGCCAGAGCGTTCTCAGCCGCCACCCCGCGAAAAGTGCCGCTGGATCCGCGCTCCTGTCCCTGGTCAGCCGACTCGCACACGATCCCGCAAAACTGATCCGCTTGTGAAAGGCGTCATTTCGAAATACGGTCCCCTTCCCACAGTCGGCAAGCAGACGCTCGGGCGGATGCCGAAAGTGCGTCTGAAGGGCCGTGACCAAGCGAATCCGCTCATGGACGTCCTCCACGGCCATAACGCGATCAAGGAGTGCGCAATTGTTGGAGTATGCCCCGCTCCGATAGTCCATACTCCATTCGTCGGGCTGGTTGGCGACCTCCTCGTCAAGTGTCGGAACATGTGGAGAACATCCGACAGCAAAGCAGAGGGCGAGCAGCCCAAGGGCGAACATCTTCATCATCGCAACCTCCTTCATTGAATCACATCCCATGACACAGTCCCACCGAAGGGCCGTACCACCTTACGTCGAAACTTCTCGACACCCATCTGGCATGGACGGCGTTGGATCTGAATGCGGGTCGTCAGGTAGCGAACAACTGCACACGCCGCCAGTCACGGCGAAGGATGCGTTCTCCATACCGGCCATTCCAGTAGCATGGCAATCACCGCCTCAACCGCAGTTGTTGGAACAGCTGAACTGAACCACTGCGCCAACTCCGCTCCAGCAATTGCTTGTCGAAGGAGTCAGCATCGCATCACCAATCTGGCATCTCAAGTCCAAACGACTCCACCGTTTCCCTGATCTTCTTCACGCGCTTGGGTTCCTCCATATCCTTCCAGAGGACATTCAATCTGCGTATCGCCGCCAAGACCACCTTG
>JAZRXT010000127.1:0-30484 GCA_045600365.1 Kiritimatiellia bacterium
ATTCGTCCAACATACTTGACGGCCCTATTTCCTGGCTCAAGGTCTTGCAACTGATGAAGATCGATGACGAGCGCAGCAAATGCCGTCGCCGGATCGCGGGAAAGCCCAGTTATTTCAATCGCCTTCCTAATAATCTTCTCCTGATACTCCTTGCAATAACGAATGACCTTTGGGCGAGAAACGCCATACTCCGTTTCCAACCGCTCCAACACCCGTTCAGGGACATTCTCGTCGAGCGACCAACTGTGTCCCATCAGCCGATGCGTCCACGGATTGAACTTCTTTCTCATTTCAGGGAAATGCGCTTCAAAGTCTTCGGCCATTAAATCTATGCCGCCGCTCGTCACCTCAAAAAGCTCCCGAAAATCATCCCCGCCATAACCGTCGAGTATGGCCTCCGTCACTTCAAGGTGAGCCGTTGCGCTTCCATACGAAAAGGCATTAAACGGCCCAGCCAGCACGCCCATGATAAGCACAATAAAGCCGACAGAACGCCCAACGCCGCGCATTCCCATCATCTATTTCAATTCCTTTCTTTCGGATCCGAACTTTCAAACCGAAACCGCCCACTCACATGCAAATATACGTGCGAAGCAAAAGGAATCTGACAGGAATCTAAAAATCAAATCTGCGGGCGAAATCCAAGAGGTTCTCGCCCGCAGATCAGCCCGACCTATTTCAGTCGGAATCCGGCTAATGACTGTTAATATACGTTCCAGGCTGAAACAATCAGATATTCACGGCATAGCTGATACATCGATATTTTCAAGCGCATTTCCGTCTATATCATAATACTGACGACCAACACTTCGACCCGATGCGTTCAGGTTTGCCTTCCAAGACGCAACCCCTTTTTTGTCTTGCGTAGCCTCGCCGTCAGGACCGTAGTAGCGGCATTCAATTGCCTCTCCAGCTTGGTTATAGCTCCAAGCCATTGCCGAAACATTTTCCTTATTCCTAGTCAGACGATCATCTGCTCCAAAGAATTTCATCACCGCAATATTGCCAGCATCGTCATACTCGCATCTGACTCGTGCGACTCCATCAACGCAAACGAGCTTCCCTTTTGCATCAAACCAAGCACGGTCTATCTCCTTGTTTTGCGCATCAAACTTACTTTCCGCAATCGCATACCCTTGAGACGTCATAACCGAATTCCCTTCCCTATCAACGAATGTGAATTTTCGCTGATTACCCTTCTTATCATAAGTTGCATCATATCCCGCATTTTCATCCTTATGAAAAATCGCCTCTCCTTTCGCTCCATAGTACCGCCGCCATATCACCTGACCTCGCTTGTTATAACGCGACTTGACCGTTGCTATGCCCTCTGCGTTGAGCACTCGATTACTCATGCCCCCAAAACAATCACGAGACGTTTCGTTCCCGTTTTCGTCATATTCATAGGATATGAAAAGGACTCCGTCTTCTCCGACCGTCGGCTTCCATGCATTATCACAATATGTCTTGCGCACGGCCCGATCTGAAGCGTCATAATCCAACAGGAACCATTCATTCGAGGAACAGCACCTTACGGATCTTCCCTTGAGGTCAAGCCATGCTGTATACACCTCTCCATCCTTTTCTTGAATTCTATACCCGGAGAACCCTCTGCGGAGAATGGGCTCGCCGTCAACACCGAGATACCTAACCACCAGCGTCTGGTCGTTCCACTCCACGGTCTTGCAGCAATACCCCTTAGGATTAAGCTCCGGCTTCTGCCCCTCAAAGCAAAGAATTAGTGCCTTAGAACCAATGCTTGCCGCGAGGTAATTCTCCAGCACATCAAACCTTTCCTGATCATCTCCCGAAACCCTGTCATCACGCCGAGATTCAGCCATTTGGAAACACATAGCAGGCATCACGCATGGAATGCCCATCTTCCGACATTCTTTGATATGGGCAATCGCATTTTCTCGCGCCGTCGTAACGGCCGCGCTGAAATACGCCGCATTATCCGACACCGTCCGGTCGTAGCGCATCAAAAGGGAACATGCGGCCGCCAGCACCTGGACCTCCGAGAATATTGCCGACGGTAAGGCTTGCTCATTCTCCAGCACTTGCTCATGCAACCTCTCTGAGCAATTCAAGATGGCCTTATAACGCAAGGCGCGGTAATCATCTCCAAACTTCATCTCGTCAATCGACAAGTTCATTGCCTTCATCGTGCGATAAAACAAGTTCTCAACCTGGCGTACGTTATGATTCGGCCGAACATACGGAATAGATCCGAGAAGACTGCGGTAAAGAACATTCAACCTCTCGTAGTTCTCTCGCCCCTCCTGATATAACGCGCTCACAATCATGAGATTCAGCTTCGAAAGCAACCATGACCGGATTGTGTTCAAATCCTCCGCACTCAGGCCATTCCAATCTTCAATCCCATCAATGCGTGCGGTTATATCAGCACACCTGGCCTGAAGAACCTGTCCCTGGGCAATGTAGTTGATGGACATCCCGACAAACTGCGCTTCGCTCGGCGACTCTACAGTGTCATCAAACCAGTCATCCTTCTGTTCTGCAACGGCGTTACCTGATTTTGAATGTTCGACATCCGTCTCGGCCTCATCCGCCGAAACACCATCATCTACCGATTTCTCAACTTCTTTCAAATCCTGATGAAGTGCCAACAGCTCTTTCACAAAATTCTGCCGCGAAGGACCACCCCCCAAAAGGTTACTCACAACAGAACTCGCATTGGTCGGCATCTCATGCTCGAGTGCTGGATATTTTTGGGTATTGGGAAAATCCACACTACAGCACTTACAAGCGAGTTCGTTCAACCCATTGACAATATCTATCGCCGCCGCGCCAAAAAGACCGGCCACATACTCTCCAACCGACTTTTGAATATTGCCGTTTAACAGAGAATCGTCTTGCGGACATTCCTTGACCAGGGCGCGATACCGATCCTTCAGCACCACCTCAACATGCGGCGGCAAGCGATAAATCTCAACAGGATTAAACCGCTCCAACTGACGCACTGGCAGGCGATGCAACACCTGATATGCCTCAGCAATCGTCGTCACCTGATGAATTTCGATGTTCAAGGATTTCCCCAGATCCAGCAAATCCGTGTAGTTATCATCAACATCCATGCGCATGGAAGACGGAATACACATCCGCTTGACTCCAGCCTTGCTGGCAGCACGGATTTTCTCGGCAACGCCACCAACGGCCCCGACAGTTCCATCGGCCACGATCGTCCCGGTCATCACAAAGTCATCTGGGAACGGCCGTCCCTCAATCGCAGACATGACAGCAAGGCAAAGCATTCCGCCAGCGCTCGGTCCGTCCACATATCCCGAAGTTTCGAAATTAATCGTTTCGCCAGAGAGATCGCGATTCAACGCCAACGCCGCCGTCGTTACAGCCAGCCAGACGCTCGCCCGCATCGAATTGCCCGCTCCCGACGGGACGTCTTCCATAATCGACACCCTGACCGGCGTCGCATTCGTCGTTTCGAAAAACGAAAACGGACACGTTTGCAGCTTCCCGCTCCCCGGAACGACAGTCCGTCCATCCGACTTCACCGTCAGAACGGGAATGGTATAAGAAACCATTTCGGCCGCGCAGGACATCGCACAAACGGCAAGAATAACTACGATGGTTTTCCTCATTTCATCCTCCCTCTGCAAGGTTCACTTCGTAAATCTAACGGATTTCAGCAACCGTTCGATATCCGGCACATCTTTGTCGAAGAAATATCCATTGACGACAACGACTTTGCCAGACCCATTGTCAAACATACACGCAAAGTGCCTGAAAATCGGATCCGCGCCATCACGGTCATACCGCACAATTCGACGATAACACGTACGACCATTGCGCGCATCCACATCATCCCGAACAATCCGATGTTCAAACTTCTCAAACTCTGCATTCGCCCAACCTGACATCGACCGCACGAAATTGTCCTTGGAATCATCTGAGTCCAGGGCACTCACAAGCGTCAAAACCAGTTCCTGACTGTTCGTGAAAAAACAAACATTGATGCCTTCTGATTTCTCCATCCCAAACGACCACCCATCCAAACGGTTGAAAACGATATGTCCATCCGTCAATTCTCCACCGGACAACTCCGATTGAGAGATTTCAACATGACTATGATAATTGATTGCAATATCCAACATGCCAACAACACCGAAAATCAAGGGAATTAGAATTACGAGACCGGCACAAAGCCATGTCCGTATGCCAACATAGCGATACCGTTTTGGAATCACAACCTGAACCTGCTGTGAAAATGACAAATACAGAAGCCAAATAATCGACCAGAAAACACTACCCATCGCCATACCAATCGCCATAGAAGTCTCGTGGCCCTGATTTTCCCCGCCACACCTCAACGCCAGTACATTTGTCAGCAGAGCAAGAACAATATAGTACTTAGCCCAAAATACCGCCGACGGACTTCTCCGGCAAAGTGAAATAATCGACCATACCGCAACCATAACCAACTCTACCACAAACGAAATACTCGACATCCCAAGCAGGGTGCTTCCGACATAGTCTGACACCTTGTATGTCTCGACGAAATCGCCTACACTTTTCAAGCTGCCGCAAACCAACACAAATATGAAAAACGAAAGCCATCCATGTATGCGCGTATTGGCTTTCAGCCATTCAGCCGTCAGCGGCTGCAGTTGTTCGCCTGTCACGTCCGTCGTCGTTCCTTCCGCTCGTTTCATTCTTCTGTCCTTTTGAATGTGTGATGCGATTGATTGTTCAAATCAAGTTGAAACCTGACATGAAGGATTTTCTATTGCTTCCATAGAAAGGTCTTCAACTTCCTCAGCACAAAACCCTATTGTCAACGAAATCACATTATTCGCCGTCGACAATCAACCTCTTCATTCTACAACGAGCTTCCACTTCTTGGAAAAAGAATCCAATTTCATGTCCAGCAACTTTGCCTGTTCCCCTTTTACCATAACATGACATTTATTTACACTGACGGGAAAGGATCGACCCATAACGGCAGGGTGTTCAATTAGGTCATACGTGTCATCGGCCTCAATCCTGCTAACATCCTGTGCGTAGAAACCGCGACTGCCGTTCAAGATTCGAGCAATCATAACGGCTATCCCGAGCGCTTTCCCGGCCTTCTTAGCTCCATTTGGCTTCTTTTCAGTCCAAGCCGCACGGAATGTACACACATCAGGCTCCCCGACTGAAAATTCATAACGAAACCTCACTTCTATTGCACCTGATGCAACCCCCTCCTTAAACAACTGAGCACATTTAATGTCTCCAAATTTTAAGGAAATGTTCTCATACCCAGATTCAACTCTAAAACATATGTGCCTCCCCTCATCCTCATATGAGACAAGGGGGCATGAGATGTCCTTAAATGACATTGTATCACGGTCAAAATACGGAATATCCGATGTTTTCATAATGCCTTCATATGTCCACCGTATGTTTTTAAAGCCGTCACGTTCGCTAATTACCCGCTTCAATGCGTTCGTCAATTCGACACATTTCTCCGAGAGCTCTCTTATGCGTTCCTGATGTTGATCGATAAACTCTTCCTTGGCTTTTGAAATTCGTTCATATTCTTTGGCATCTATTTCCTTTTGCTTTTGAACTCGAGCCTTAAATTCACCATCTGACTCAAATTCAGTTGGCTTAAGCATCGGTGCTTTAGCCTCGAAGGTGAAAAGATTGGACTTATCTACTGACGACACATTGTTCAACAGGGTGAGAACATCCCCATTCGCACATTTGCACGCGCTTTCGATGTCTGAAATTTTCGACATATAGGAATCCCAGGTATCACAGACAGCATTAAGATTCGGTCTCTCAACCGCCACCGCTGTCACAGGGACACTCAAAACAAACGAAAGACGAATGCACGCGCGAACAAATCTTAACTTCATCAATTTTATCTCCTTATGTTTAACCTATACTCGTCAGTTGAAGTTGGCTGAACTGCGCAGCATCCCTATCCTTATTAGGGGATGCGCCACGTTTCAGTCTCAATTTCACTTTACTCAAACACATGCACATACCCCAATATGCCCAAGGTCACCAATTCTCCTTTAATATATCCCAAAGATAATATCGCATAGTTTTTCCGATCAAGCTGCTTCAAGAAAATCGACCTAAATTCCAATCTGGCGGCATCTCCACCCAACCATAGTCCAAACTTTTCAAACCAGTTGGCATTTTTCGAACCTTCACTCCATGCCTTATCAAACGGCAATTCCAGCGCCTCTTTATGCGCCTCAATTCCTGGATTAAAGAAAATCAAAAGAGCCAAAATAACGCCACCTATGATCACACTCTTCATCGAAGCACCCCTCTTCTTTCTCCGCGCACCTTGTTTGCGACCTCCTCCCGCGCGGAATAGAAGAGAACAGCCGCAGGCAGCCGTTAGGCCGCGCATTCCCGACCTGGTCGTTCTTGTTGGAATGTGACGCTTGATTTCGCGCGGTTGATCGCGCTGAAAAGAGGCGTGGCGCACTCTGCTATCAATGTCTTGGGAGGGGCACCGCTAAGAGCCCACAAAGAAACAACGACAGAGAATGCGCCACGTGATTGCACGTGACGCGCTCCCGTATGTCGCCTCTTTGTTAGAAATTAGCGGTTTCTCCCAAGGCTCGATACGTGAACGACGTTCACCAGGATCCGCTTCGGCGGCGGTCGCGGGGCAACACGCCCTACCATTGTCGATCAAGACACAACACCAGCGACACTGCTTTATTCGGATCCCCCCGCCCGCAGTCGAATGCACCACGGGCGATTCAAAGGATGTCTCCCCCTTGAACAGGCGAAATTATACCACAATCACCGTTCATATGCAACTGCTTTTTTCGCACATTTCGTCCGTTCAGGAAGAATGTTCTAGACCATCCGCCTCCTTTTGACAATCCTTCGCCTCATTGTGTATCTCTTTCATACGAATATACGATCATATCCACAGAATCTGACAAAAATCGAGAAGACAGGCAATTAAATTCGCTGCGCTCATAAATGCCCTTCGAGCTAAATTCACTTCGTTCATAAATCTGCTTTCGAGTGCCGAGCGCAGAGTGTGTCCCCAGAGGAGATGATCGGATGCCCGGTTGTTCAAATGAACAACGGCAATTGGACTTCGACCGAGGCCAAATAGGGTAGATATTGGCCTTCGGCGAAGGCCAAATAGTTGACAAGCTTCCGTCTCTTTGGCAACCTATGCTCGCTTTGATTCAAAAAAGACCAAGGAAGTTCATAGAATGAAGTCCGCGCGGATATGGTAAAATTCAAACCCGCCAGACGGTAACGGTGATGTCTGCCTGTTAAGCAGGCAAGTATCGTTTTTAGATCATCAACACCTCCTTGTCTTTGGACAACAAGAAAGTATGGCGTCCTGTCCTTCAGCCGGAAGCCCCTCGGCAGACGACGGCGTATGCGTTTCGCCGCACATGGTTTGCCAATTTGTAAAAAATTCTTTTACATTCTGAAACAGAAAAGGTGTGCCATCGAAGCAAGGTAAAAAGGCAAATACTATTTATTTCGCCGGATTGGCGTTCTCGGGACGGTTCAGGCCACCTACACGGATCCAGCAGCTGCGGCACTTGCACTTCTCGTCACGACCACAGGTGCCGTCGATGTCATGGTACTCGCGATCGCCCTTGTCCTGCGACTCAATGCGGTTCCAGCTGTATCCACCACCATGCGAGTATTCGGGAACATCAAAGTCCATCCAGAGAATCAGCTTCTTCCACTCATCGGCGGAAAGCTTCACCTTGCCATGGCCACCCTGCAGACGCTTCGTGAGCGGCGCCGCCGCCGCAAAATAGTCGTAGGGCTGCGAGATGTGGGTCTCGGAATAGGAGTGAATGCACTTGACGTGCTTGCGCTCGACCATCAGACGCTGACCGTCGAGTCCGCCCAGGAACGGCGGCTTGCCCTCGCCACCCGTATGGCACTTGAGGCAGTGCTTCTCAAAGATCGGGCGCACGCTGCGCCAGTAGCTGAACGGCCCCGTATAGCCAAGCTCCACCTCCTTGACCGGATCGACAACTTCGATCCCCGCCTTCTGCCTCACCGCCGGGGCAGCCTGGTATTTCTGCTCGTGGCATCCAGTGCATCCCTGCACCTCGCCCTTCTGCGAATAGATAAAGCTGCGCATGGTGACGATCGCCATGCCATTGGTGTCGAGCGCCTGTAGCTGGATGGGCGTTCCCGCGGGAATGCGGAACGCGCAGTAGCCGTTCTCGTCCACCGGCACCGTGCCAAGCGACTCCTTGTAGAGTTCAAGGTCCAGCCCCTGATTGAGCGTCTCGCGGCGGCAGACCGGCAGGTTGATGAGGCGGTTGACGCGCAATGCCTTAACCGAGCCCTTCGGGATGTCCAGACGCGACTCGTAGACGTTCTCGACATAGCACACGCCGCTGTCGGGAGCCTTGTCGGCCGGCGGCAGCACACTGGCCAGCGAACGCGGCTTGCGGCGGGGAACCATCGGAATCGGATTGAAGGTGGAGATGTCGTCATCCTTGTAGATCAGCTCGCGCCCGCCCATCGTATCCACAAGCCAGATCCCAAAGGCGTTCGCATGCGGCCACACCGTGCCGCAGGTACCGGGATGGCGGCGCGGATGGTTCTTCGGCACCGACATCACCTCGTCGGAATAAGCGCAGAAGAAGAGCGTGTCGTTGACCGGCATCGGCGAGCAGAACGTGCCGCCGAGATCCCACCCCTCCGACTCCGGGAATGGGGACTCGGGCGTAAGCCGCGTAAGCGGCGCATCGCCATCCTCGCCCTTGGCCACATCGAGCAGGAAGAGCGAGCCATGGGTGAACGAGTGATGGGCCGAGGCGGTGGCAACCACAAGCGAAGTGCCAGGCACCTGCTTCGCCTCGGTACTCACGCACACGCGCTCGGAATAGTTGCCGTAGTAGTGGGCAACGGACGTACCGTCAGGACGCGTGGTCCAGAGCGACTGGTGCCAGACGGCATTGCGGTTGATGTAGTCCCAGCGGGTGTAGAGGATCCGCCCGTCGTCAAGCACAGTAGGTTCCCATTCGTTCGCCTCGCCAAACGAGAGCTGACGGATGTCGCCGCCATCACCATTGCAGCGATAGAGCAGGAAGGACGGCGTGTAGCGGCCCCAGTGGCAGCGACCGAAGTTCTGGCTGCGGGTGGAGGTGAAGACGATGCCGCCATCGGGCAGATAGCACGGGTCGGCATCCTCAATCAGCACGGTCTGGCGCCCGTCAAGCGTCTTCATCGGATCCTTCATCGTGCCGGTGAGCTGGCGCACCCAGCTGCCATCGGCCGCGCATTCGTAGAGGAAATACCTCAGATGCGCCCGCGCCGCCTCGGCATCGGGGTCGGGACGGCCAGTCTTGCAATAGACCGGGTGGGTGGGGTCGAGCTCGTTCATGAACGGGATGTGCCCGCAGTCGGCGTTGAAGCCGTACTTGCGCGGATCGAACCCGGGCGGGGTCTTGCGAGTGTGGTCGCAGAACGCGAACACGATGCGGTCGGCGTTCCAATGAAGGTCGGGATTGAGCACGGTGCCCTCTGGAAGCTTGTCGCCCAGAAGACGCATCTTCTTCGGCTTGGTCTTCCAGTCGGTAAGCACCACCAGACCGGGCCCCGGACGCGAAAGGCGACCCACATACTGGTCCACCTCATGCTCGTCCCAGCCGTACGGCAATCCGCGCTGCACCGCAAGCAGACGATCGAAGGCAAGGTCAGGGTGAAGGAAGAGTATCTTGCGCCGCAGACGGCGGATTTCGCGCCCGATGCCATCGCGCATGGCGGGGGCAGTGGTCTTCGCCAGCCACTCGCGGTCAACTGCAAACTCCTCGGATAGTCGCCTGAGCTCGTTGGTGTCCGCCTGGCTCTTAGAGACGTACGCAATGGTGCGCTCGGTGAGCGCCACCGCGTCCGAGGCCATATCCGCGCCCGCCGTCGCCGCGACGAGCACAGAAGCAAAGAACAATCCGCCGACTTTCATATCCGACCTCCGATTCTGGTTATCGCTGTTCCGGCGTCACCACCACGGCCTCGATTCCGAGGCAGCGGGCGAGCTTCTTGAGTTCGCTGGCGTGGTGGCCTACGCCGAGCGCGAAATGGTGGGTGGGGCCCTCCATGCTCCAGCGGCGCAGGAAGGTGCGCACGTCGGGCAGGAAACGCCCGTGGGTGTTGGTGTTGCCGGTCGGGGGGATGGGGCCGGCCATCGATTCGCCTTCGGCGATGATGAACTTGAAGGAGCCATCGCGCTTGAGCCCGAGCGACATCATCGTAATTGGACCCTCCTTGATGTTGAACTCGACGCCGGCCCCCTTGCCGGGTTTGCCGTGGTACTTCTTGAGCGAGCGCAGGACCGGCTTGCGCGAGGCGATGTTGAGATGGTGGGGTCCGTCGTGGCCGACCAGCACCGTGTCGCGGCCGAAGTCGATGGGGTGGAACTCGGCGAAGCTCCCGCCGATATCCAGACGGTCGAAGATCATCATGGCGACGCAGTTCTTGAGGTCGAACTCGCCGCACATCGGAAATCCGGCGGCGGTGAGCAGCGAATTGCCGACGATGAAGTTGGTAACCAGCTCGCGGGTGGGGGTGTAGGGCTGGCCCTCGTAGTAGTAGGCAAAGCCGTCCAGCTTGCGCTTGTCGGCGAACTTCTCCAGCGCCACCGCGGCCTTGGCAGCCACGTCAAGATCGCGCTCGGTGAGCTTTTCGGTCCAGGGATCGCTCACGGGGTCGGGGGTGTCGAAGAAGGAGAGGATGCGCTTCTTCATGGCGTCGACGGCAACCGACTCGGGATTGAGGTAGAACGGCAGAATCTCATCCGGCTCGCAAAGCGTGACATGGCAGCCGAAGGTGCGGCTGACGGCGGTGGGGTCCACCTGCATGTCGTACATTGCCTCGAGCACATGGCCCATCAGACCGATTCTGGCACGGGAGAGATCGTGCAGGACGTGGGCGACCGAGCACCACTGGCGAATCTCCTCGTCGGCGCCGGCATCGCCCTCGTGCTTGCCGATCACCACGTCCGCCACCGGGCGGCCATAGCGTTCGGCGACGCCGGTGAACTCGGGAATGCTGCAGAGGTCGTCGTTGAGCAGCTGACGGTAGATGGTGGCGTGCTCATAGTCAAGGCGGTCGTCGGGCTGCAGGGCGAAGAGCACGATCGGCACGTTCAGCTCGCGTACGAAGGGGGCGAAGGTGGAGGACGTGGCGTAGGTGACCATGTCGACGAAGAGGATGTCGAGGTCGGCCGCCTTCATGGCCGGGATCATCGACTTCGCCCTGATCGGATTGTCGCTCATGCCGAAGCGCGTCACCTTCACGCCGTGCGAATCGAGCTTGCGCACGAAGACGTCCTCCTTCTTGACCATGTCGTCAAGCAGGCCGGGGCACTGCTTCCAGTAGGTGTCGAGACCTACCGACACGACGCCGACATTGGCGGTGAGCGGCTTGCGGCGCTCCACGCGCGGTCCGGCCTGGTTCTCAGCCAGCACGAGAAAAGAGATGGAGCAGAGAGCTATTGCGAGATTCAGTTTCATGGTTTTGGAACTTGATGGATTGATAAATTCTGGCGTGGGAAGTCAGGCCTTGAGGAGAAGCGCCACGCAGTGCACCTCGATTCCGAGGCCGGCGCCGATGTCGTCCATGCCCTCGTTGGTCTTGCCCTTTACGGAGACGCAGGACACGTCGATATCCAGCAGGGTGGCGATCCGCGAGCGGATGGCGGATACGTGGGAGGACAGGCGCGGGTACTCGCAGATCACGGTGGCGTCGACGTTGCCGACCCTCCACCCGGCGGCGAACACCTCCTTCGCCACCGCCAGGAGCAACTGCGCCGAATCCGCCCCCTTCCAGCGCGGCGAGGTGTCGGGGAAATGTGACCCAATGTCACCAAGCGCGGCGGCGCCGAGCAGGGCGTCGATCAGGGCATGGAGCAGAACATCTGCGTCAGAATGCCCCCTGAGGCCGGATTCGCCGGGAATGCACACGCCGCCCAGCATGAGCGGACCCTCGCCACCGAAACGATGGGAATCATATCCAAATCCGATTCTCAACTTCTCAGTGCCTCCACAGGATCCTTGGACGCGGCCAGGAAAGCCGGCACCAGCGAGGCCAGCAGACCAAACACGTAGACGATTACCACCACCCAGACCACGTCCGCCATCACCAGCCGGTAGGGAATTGAATCAAGCCCATACACGGCCTTGGGGAACACCTCGACGCCGTAGCGGCCGAGAAACTCGACGATGTTCTGCAGGTTCTTAAGCACGGCCAGCGCACCGGCAATGCCAATGACGGTTCCGATCGTCACCTGCACCATGCCATGCACCACGAACGCGCTCATGATCTTCATCCGGGTGAAACCGAGCGCCTTGAGGAGGCCGATCTCGGAAGTCTTCTGCACCGTGAGCACAAGCAGCGTGTTCATCACGCAGAAGAGCGCCACCACGGTGATGAGCATCAGCAGCAGCGCCGTCATGTTCTTCTCCACGGCAAGGGCGTTGAATATCTCGCGATCGGCCTCGCGCCAGGTAACGGAACGGCAGGCAGGGGCGAGCGCATTGATTTTGTCGACCAGGGCATCGAAGACCTGTCTGTTGGCGGGAGCCGAAGTCTTGACGTGGATGGCGAACACCCCCTTCTCCATTCCCATCAGATCGCGGGCGTTGGCAAGAGAGCAGATGGCGTAGCCAGCGTCATAGTCACGCTGGCCCGAGGAGAATATACCCGCCACCTTCCAGCGCAGCGGCAGATAGATCTCGTCGCGGGCGACCAGGGTCTTGGGCGAATAGACTGTGACATCGTCGCCGGTCCATACGCCGAGCGAACGGGCCAGGTCAACACCAAGGACAATCGAGTCGCCATCGAGGTCGAAGGTGCCGGAGCGAGGCGGGCCCACCTTGTAGGCGGCACGGAAGCGATCGGAATCGACGCCCAGCACGGCGGGTGCCGCAACACGCCCGCGATGCTCGAGCAGTACTCTCGTGTGGATCTCGGGCGTTACCGAAACAACGCCATCAAGGGCGGCGATCTTCTCGGAGAGTGCGTCCTCGTCGTGGATGACATTGCCGTGCCCGTATGATGGCTGCAAGGTGATATGGGGCTTGAAGTCGAGAATCTTCTCCTGCCACATGTCGCCGAAGCCAGTCATCACCGCGCGCACGATTATCACCACGGCGACTCCCAGCATAACGCCCAAAACCGAAACGCAGGTGATCACGCTGGCCACGCTGCGTTTCGGCTTCAGGTATTTAGACGCCAGGAAGAATCCAAACGGCATTCCGGTTTTCCAGCTCCTCAGCGCCCTAGGGCTACGTCAGATGTCGATCGAGACGCCAATCTCGCCGCCCTTGTCCTTGGAAAGGGCCTCGACGTCGGCTTCAACCTCCGTCGCCTTGAGCGACGTAGTGGGCAGATAGCGGTAGTACACCATCAACTGCAACGCGGCGAGGCAGGTGCCCATCACGTCGTAGTTGTAGTGGTCGCCGTTCTCCCAATGCCCGATCTGCCGATCCTTGCCCTCGGCGTCCTTGACCGTCACCGGCTGCTTCGTCTGCGGATCGACGACGGTGATGATGGCCTTGGGATAGACCTGCTTCATCAGCGTGTTCCACTTCTTCCACAGCGTCTGGTTCGCGGGCGTGGCGCCGTTGCACATACCGGCCTGGTACTTGCACTGCGCGGCATAGTACGAGTAGTACTGGCTGTTGCTGCCGCCCGACATGTGCTTCTTGTCGAACGTGGGCTCCCAGTCCTTCATCACCGAAAGCGCGTTAACGACCTCGGGCTCCTTGGCATATCCAAGCAGCTGCATCGCGAGGCAGCCGACGCCGCCAAGGCCACCGCCACCGGTCTTGTGGTTGGTGGTGGCGCGGTATACGAAGCCGGCCTGCTGGTTGAAGTTGCGCTTCTTGAGGCAGTTGATCGCCTTCTTGCTGCACTCGTCCATCCCCGGGGGGTGGATTCCCGCCATCTTGCCGGCCTTGATCGCCTGCATGGCCCAGCCGCCATACGAAATGTCGTCGGGGCCGCCTTCGGGGGCGACCTTGGCCATGTTGTAGTTCCAGCCGCCGGTGGCGGTCTGTCCCTTGATAATGCGGTTGAGCGTCTTCTCGGCCGCCTCGCGCGCGGTCGGGTTGTGCGTCATGCCATACGCCTCGCAGAGGGCATAGGTTGCGATCAGGTATCCATACTCGGCACCGCCGGCGCCGGACATCTTGACGAGGCCGGTCTTCTTGTCCTCGTAGATGCTGTGGATCAGGTAGTCAAGCGCGCGCTGGACGGTCTCGCCGAACTCCTTGGACGACGGCGTCTCGCCGTGAGCGAGGAAGGTGAGAATCGCGAAGCCGGCGCCCGCCGCCTTATCCATGCCCTTGTTCAGACCGAGCGCGGGATTGGTGCCCCAGGAACCATCGTAGTTCTGGGTCGCCTTGAGCCATCGCAGGGCCTTGAGCACGGCAGCCTCGGTCTGGGCGTCGCCATACTGGGCGCCACCGCGGGTATAGGCACCGCGCACACCGGCGCCGCGGGAAGTGCCGGCGACGCTCTTCATGGTGACGGGGCTCTTGATGTTGAGCATCGCATCGATGGAGGCCACCTTAACCGACTGCGGCTCGGCCGTGGGGGCCGGGGTTTCGACGTTCTCGGGCGTGCCCACGGTGGGGGTGTCCACCTGCACGTCGACATCGACGTCCGGCGGCGGCTCCACCTCGGGCGGCGGCTCCACCTCCTCGAGCTTGTCGTCCTGCTGCTCGGCCTGCACAATCTCGACCTTGATCTCCTTCTTGCCATTGCCGGAGACCGCGGTCACCACGAACAGGATGGTGATGAATACCAGCGGGCACAGAATGGCCAGCAGCGGCGCAATCTGGCGCTGCAGCTCGATGTATGCCTCCTTGTACTCGCGGCTGGCCCTGGGCTTGCCGAGGCCGATGAACATCTTGCAGAGGCGCTTCAGGTAGCCGGCGTCCTCATACTTGGCCATCTCCTCGTCAAGTTTTTCCTTGATTTGCTCTTCGTCGATCGTCTCCATGGTTCAATCCTCCTTCCCGTATGCGTCACATGCTGAATATCGACAGATTGTACATTCCGTACTTGTTGCAGGTGTCGAGCGCGTCGACCAGGTACTTGTGCGGCGAATTGAGAGTGCAGCGCACCAGCACGGTGGCCTTCTTGGACGTAGCCGAAACCTGCTTGATGTTGCGGTCGAGATCCTTGAGCGAGACTCCGCGGCCATTGTACACGATGCCACCGGGACCGATGTCGATCTTGATCGAGGTGTCGTTCTCCTCGGTCTGCGCCGAACTCGCGTTCGGCGCCGGGCGGTTGGCATTGAGCTTGGAGAAGATATCCTCCTGCTTGATCGTGACCACGAAGAAGATGATCAGCTCGAACACGACGTCGATCATCGGCGTCATGTCCAACTGCGGATTTTCCTGTTCCTTGCGTGCCATTGGGACCTCCTCACTGCTTGGCCTTGCGGTCGTAGACGGCCACGAATGAGAGCTTCCAGATGCCGTTCGCGGTGCAGGCGTTCATCACGTCGGCCACCGCCTTGTGCTTCGTGCGGTAGTCGGCGCGAATGAGCACCGGGAACTCGCCGTACTTGCGTAGACGCTCCTTCACGCGACGGCCGAGCTCGGCCGGGGTGATGGTGACGTCGCACATCGAGATGCGCCCGTTCTTCGCCACGTCGACGACCAGATGGGTGGGCGGCAGCTCCTCGGGCGTGAGCTCGATGCCGTGCTTGCCGTCCTCCAGCATGATCGTCTCGTCCTTCGCGTTCGCCTGGGTGAGCGTGACCACGAAGAAGATGATCAACTCGAACACGACGTCGATCATCGGCGTCATGTCCAGCTGCGGGTTTTCCTGGGTTTTCCTTGCCATTGACCGGCTCCTCCCTTATCGTGCGGGAAACTGCCGGACAATCAACCCTGGGCGCCGTCGTCCATGACTTCGACGTTGCGCAGGCCCTTCAGCAGTTCCATGGTGAGCGCCGTCATGCGCATGATGAGACGGTTGGCCTTGTTGCGCAGCGAGTAGAACACGGTGATGGACGGGATGGAGACGATCAGACCGCCGGCCGTGGTCCAGAGCGCCTGGCCGATGGAGTTGGCGAGCATCGACGCATCACCGGCGCCGCCGGAGGCGAGGGCCTGGAACGTGAGGATCATGCCTTGCACCGTACCGAGCAGACCGAGCGACGGGCCGAGGTTGGAGCACACGGAAATCCAGGTCAGACGCTGCATCAGACGCTCGGTCTCGAGATCGGCGGCGCCGTTCACCGCCTCCTGGATCACATCGTAGCCATCCTCCACGTGCTGGAATGCCGTGGAGAGGATGTTCGACATGGCGGACGGCTCGCTCTCGCAGGCCTTGAGCGCCTTCACCACATCGCCCTCGGCCATCGCGCTCTGGACATTGTTGATGAGCGACTGCGGCATCAGCTTCTGGGGCTTGACGAGCACGAAGCAGTCCATCGCGAAGTAGATGGCCATCGCGCCGTCGCCAAACAGGGCAAGCCACAGCAGCGTGCCGACGATGCCGGAACCGAACACGATGTCGAAGAATCCGCCGGACGACTTCTGCTTCTGCTCGCCGGAAACCGCCTTGCCGCTGGCGTCAACCAGGTCGCCGCCGCCCTGCGCCGCCGCTGCCGGCGCTTCGTCCGCCGCCAGGGCCACGCTTGAAGCAACCGGCGCCACCACGAGGCCGAGCATCATCATCGCCGCCATAACGGTCTTCTGCATCTTCTTCATGTTCATTTTTTGATCTCCTTTTGGTTTTTAAATACTGTTGGTTTGAATCGACTGTCTACTGACCTTGACTAAATCACTTCGACGCCCAGGCGCTGGACGAGTACTGGCTCTTGAGCGTGGTGCGCATCGAGTCGGCACGGCCGCTCTGGCCGAGCTTCTCGAAGCAGCGGGCCGCCTTGTAGAGCGCCTCGGGCTGCACGGCGGGGGTGTCGCGGTAGAGCAGCACCACGCGCAGATAGCCATCGCTGAGCGCCTGCTTGCAGGCATCGGGCGACTCGTTGCCGTTCTTGAGGATCATATCGCCGCGCATCGTCAGCGCCGAGGCGCTGGAGAAGCGGTCGCCGCTCTTCGCGGCCTTGGCAAGCGCGCTCTCGAGCTGGGGGGTCTTGCCCAGTGCCAGCAGGGCATTCCAGTAGGCGGGGGCCAGCTCGCCCTTGTAGGCTGCGGCGGGATCGCTGGAGATGATCGCCTGGCAGGCCTTGAAGCCGTCGTCCGCCTTGCCGGCCGAGATGTACGCCTCGGCGAGGTAGCGGCCAGCCGACTTGTCCCACTGGAGATGGGCATAGTCCTTGACAATCTTCTGGAGGGCCGGAATCGCAGCCGCGCCCTGCCCCTTCTGCACCTGGGCCACGGCGGCCGCATAGCCGGCCGGCTCATCGATGTCGATCTCGGACACATCGGTGGCCTTGATCTGGATCTCGATGCCACCCTTGACGATCACGTACGCCTTATCACGCGCACTCCAGCGGATCTCGCCCTTCTGCGACTCGCCGTTCTCGGTGGTGATGGTACCGTTTGCTCCATAAGACGCGATTGCGGCCACTGCCGCCGCGGCGGCGATAAGAATCTTCTTCATTGACTGATTGCTCCGTTGATGACTGTTTTAAGATTTGCGTGACGATCACTTGTCGGCGGCTGCCTGCGCGAGCGCGGTCTGCACCGCGGTCTTGTGCTTGCCGTCGGGGAAGAGCTCGTTGTACACCGTTCCGTACCTGATGATTGCCTCGTTCTGCTCCTTGCCCAGGCGCGCCATCAGCGGCAGCGCCGAGGAGTAGCAGCGCTCGAGATTGGCCAGCTGCGCAGCCGTCATGTCCTTGGCCGGGTGCTCCTCGTTGGGCTCGTGCGCCTGGATGAAGCCGATGAACTTGGCCACCGCGAGACCGCAGGTCTCCTTCGCCTTGTCCTTGAGACCCATTCCCTCCTCCGCCTCCATCTTGCGCACCAGCACGTCGCCGGAGCGCAGATCGAGCACGTCCTGCTCCGCCTGGGTCTTGCGGAAGCCGCGAAGCTTCTTGATTGCGCCGACCGCCGCGTTGAAGTAGCGCATGCGCTGGTCGTCGTCCTTCTCCTTGCGGCCTTCCTCCGCCGCCGTCTCGACGAGCATCTCGTAGGCGTCGATAACCTGCTGCGACTTGGAGTACTTCTCGATGAACGCGTCCAGAGCCTCGTGCGCCTCGGTGAAGCGGCCGGCGCCGTAGTAAGTTCTGGCCTTGCCCATCAGGCACTGCGCCGCGAAGTACGAGACATTGGTCGGATTGGGCAGAGTCTTGGCCATCTCGGCGCACTTGGTGTACGCCTCGAGCGCCTCATCCCAGCTCTTCGCCCCGCACAGCGCATCGCCGGCGAGCTTGAACTGGCCGACCGTGTACTTGCCGCCGGTGCTGGCAATCATCTGCTTGTACTGCGCCACGCCCTCGGCGCGCAGCCCCATCTCGATGAGCGTACTCGCCAGACGCGGCACCGAGTTCTTCGCCTCGTTGGACTCCGGGAAGTCGCTCTGCAGCTTCGCGAACGCCTTCTGCGACTCCTCCATGTTCTTCTCGGCGGTGTAGATCGTGCCGATCTTCACCAGCGCGGTCGGGCTGTACTTGCCCTTCGGATATGCCGCGAGATAGCGCTCGTAGGCCTTGACGGCCTGGGCGCGGAAGGCGCTCAGCTTGGCCTCGGGCCACGCAAGGCGCTGCCAGCTATCGCCTTCGAGGAACATCGCCTGCTCACGCCTGAGGGTGAACTTGGCGAGTTCGTCCTTGGTGAGGCCCTTGTTCGTATTCAGCTCTTTCTCGATCGCGACGGAGGTGGCGCGGAAATCCTTGATTGCACCGGCCACGCTGGCATAGGCCTGCTTGCGAATCTCCTCCGCGACCTTGACGTCGTTGGTCTGGGATGCAGTCTCAAAAGCCGCAAATCCCTCCTCCTGCTGCATCAGCGCCAGCTGGAGATGCGAGGTGGTGCGGTCTGCAATCTTCGGGGTCTTCCCGGCGAAGAGGCGTAGCCACTCCTTCTGCTTCTCGACGTTGCCAGCCTTCCCGCTGCAGATAGCGAGATACTGAAGTGCGGGAATGTAGTAGGTGGAGTTGGTGAAGGTCTCGGCGATGATTCCATAGAAGTGGATTGCCTTGTCCCAGTCCTCGGCCTTGTAGGCCTGGAAGGCGAGCGAGTTTGCCGTCTGTGCGCCATTGTAGTGTGTGGGATAGTTGGCGAAGTACATGTCGTAGAGGCGCTGGCAGCGGGCAAGCTGGCCGGCGTCGTGTTCCTTGGCCGCGAAGCGCAGCACCGCGTCGCCGGCGGTACGCGCCATGGCCGGCTTGCTGCCGGCGAAACGCTCGGCGAGGTAGCCCTCCACCGCGTCCGTCTCGATGCGGCGCAGCTCCTTCTCCTTCGCGTCGCGGGCATTCTGCCACAGCGAGAGGTAGCTCTCGGCCAGATTCGCCACCGCGCCAACGCTCTCCTTGACCTCGGGGAACTGAACCAGGATGTCGCCATACGCCTTGACGGCATTGGCGAAGTCGTTGTTGCGGAAGCTCTCGTCGGCATTGAGGAACTGCATCCTGCGGACCTTCTCCATCTGGTCGGCCGAGATGTTGGTCTTGATCTCCTTGCCGTAGCGGGTCTTGACGAACTTCGCGATGTGCTCGGCGAGCTCGCCAGCCGAGGCGGCGCAGGTGGCCTCGGGGTACTTGACGAACACGTTGATCGCGTGGTTGTAGGCGCCAAGGCCGTTGCGGCGGCCGTTCTGCTTCGCGCCGAAGAGCGAGTCCTTGATCATGTCCTCGTTCGGCTTCGCCTTGCCAGCCTCCTTCTGCACGCCGTCCCACATCACCTTGGCCAGCAGATAGCGGCACTCCGGCATCGGGCTGATGCGCATGAAGCCCTCCTTGCCGGTGGGATCCTGCTCGAGCAGATTGTCGTGAATGCGCTTGAGGTCCGGCATGTACTGGTTGACGAGGTCCTGGGCCTTGTCGAGCTCGCCGCGCAGCAGCTCCATGTGGGCCTTCATCGCGATCGCCTTGCCGAAGACGAGGATCAGCTCGTTCTTCCAGAGCAGGCCCTCCACCAGCTTGGACGCCTCGGCGAAGAGCGCCTTCTCGCGCTTGGCGAGCTCGGCGATCTTCTTCGCGTCCTTCTTGGCGTCGAGCGCGGCAGCGTCGACCTGCGACTTCTCGATCATGCGGATGATCAGCGACACGTCCTCCATCGCCACAGTGCACCAGCGCTCCTCGGTGTCGCCCTTGTTGGGGAGCTTCGCGAGCAGCTCGCCATACATCTTCACCGCCTCGTCGAAGTTCTTCTCGTTGACGCAGATCTGCGCCCACTTGAAGCCGCTCTCGACGTAGAACTCAACCAGATCGGGCCCGGGCTTCGGCACCGCCTTGAAGAACTCCTGGTATATCTTGCGGCACTCGGGCATCATCGAGCGGGCATAGTACGCATCGGCCATCGAGAGACGCAGCGCCCAGTACTCGCCGTCCTTCTTCGTCATCGAGTCGACGACCTTCTGCACGTCGTCGAACTTGCCGAGGCTCAGCGCCCCACGGAGCTCGAGCACCTTCAACTTCGGGCCAAGCGCAGGCCACCGCTTCTTCGCCGCGGCAATCACGGGCGCGGCGAAGTCGGGCATGTTCGCCTGCACCAGCACGTCAATGAAGGCAAGCTCCTCCTTGGCGGCGGCATCAACTGCAGCCGCACCGCCGGCCGCTTCTTCCGCGACCGCGCCGCACGACACGGAAACGCATGCGGCAACCGCCGCCACGCGCAAAAACTTCTTAGGTGAAAATGTCATAACGAGATAAGTATAATGGAAATAATCACAACAGTCAAGAAAAAAGGTGGCAGGCACGAGTTTTTCTGGAATGACAATCACTCCGCACTCCGCACTCCGCACTCTGCACTCCGCACTCTTACCTAGCACGCACCCCTCATGAACAGCACCGCCGAAACCGTCTTCTTCATTATCCAGAGATCCAGCCAGGGCGACCAGTTCATCACATACCGCACGTCCAGCGCCACCCGCCGCGCATAGTCGGTAGAGCTGCGCCCCGAGGCCTGCCAGAGACCGGTGATGCCAGGATCCACCGAGGAGAACACCGAGTACGACTCGCCGTAGAGACACACTTCGTCCTCGACGATCGGACGCGGCCCGACGAGTGCCATGTCGCCCGCGAACACGTTGAAGAGCTGCGGGAACTCGTCGATGGACGTGCGCCGCAGAAACCGCCCGAGCGGCGTGACCCGCGGATCCTGGGCAAGCTTGTGGTTCGCCTCCCACTCGGCGCGCCGCTCGGGACTGTCGCGGAGAATCGCCGCCAGCCGCTCATCGGCGTCGGCGTACATCGAACGGAACTTCCACACCCTGATTTCGCGCCCACCACGCCCCAGACGCCGCTGACGGTAGAACACCGGCCCGAGCGAAGTCAGCTTTATCAGCAGCGGCACCACGACGAAGAACGGCAGCAACAGCACGAACGCCATCACCGACAGCGTCTTGTCGAGCAGACGCTTCTCGATCCGCAGCGCCCCCATCCGCCGCTGGTTGACCATCTCGAGACCGCTCGCACTGTCGAAGGACACCGTCTGCGCACCATAGACGGGAAAGGCGTCAGTCGACGGAAAGTACTCGATCTGCGTGAACCACGAGGTGTACTCGGCGAGCTGCAGACGGAACACCCGCTCGTCCACGCACGCAAGCAGAATGCGCACTCCGAGCCGCTTCGACTCCTTGACCACGCTGCGGTAGTCGCCGCCAAAGTCGCGCACCAGGCGAAAGCCGGTGTAGGCATCGTCGGCGAGCGACTCCCTCACCCGCCGCGCCGGCTCGCCCGCGCCGACCATCGCCACCGGCATTTGCGCCACCCCGATGCGGAAGGCAAGGTGCCGCACCAGGTCGCGGAAGGTCTGGGCAAACACCGCCGTCAGCGCACCTGACATCAATATCACGGCCCGCGAGAAGTGCTCGGTCGTCTGATGCGCCAGTGCCAGACACGCAATCACGCCCAGATGCACGGCCACGGCGGAACAGACGATTCGCCGCAGCTCCTCCACCGGCGAGACGGGGGCGGCAGGATAGAGTGGATTGCCGTGATAAAGGCGGAACAGGGCATTGACGAACACGAAGGCAATGGCGGCAGGCCACAGAAGCGGCAGATAGGACGCAATGCCGAACTTGTAGTAGCCAGGACCCAGCGCGCGATACGCCCACAGGGAAAAGCCCCACATCGCGGCAATGCACACCACGTCCACGCCAATCAGCATCAGCACGCGCAGCCGCGCGCCCTTGCCGTTCTTCATAATCCTCCTGTCATTTCATGTAGACAACGCCGCCCGCGAAGCCCCCCTTCGCGGAAGCACCACTATCATATCATATATCAACTGGAATGACAATGCCTTTTTACAAAGCTCATGGCTTTAAAAGCCACACGGCAAACACTATCTCCCAACCGGCGGCAAAATGAATTCGCGGTCGCCCGGGCTGTGCTCGAAGTGCGCAATTCGATCCCCATCCACCGCCAGCTCCACCCAGCCGCCACCGTAGACGGGCAGACAGAAGGAGTATTCGCGCAGGGAAACCGGAACCGCCCACGCAAGGCGCACCTGCTTCGAATTCTCATCCTGTCCCACGAGCAGCGAAGCGAGCGCGGTGAGATAGTTCGCCCCCGCCGAAACGAACCACGGATGCGAACCGATTTCGAGGATCTCCCACGGTTCCGCGAAGAGTCCCATTCCCTGGGCGGCCTTGTGAAGCGAGTTCCACGCGCCCTCGCCATCACCGATCGACGCCAGCGCACAGCCGGTCCAGCTCGCATACCACGAACACACGCCCTTGCCCATCGGCACCATGTTGCCGGCACTGACGATGTTGTCGGCAAAGTAGCGCACGGCGGCAACGCCGCACGGATCGTCCCGCGAAATCACCGGGAACGGATAGTACCCGCAGACAGTGACGATGCTGTTCTCGGCGCAGCCCTCGAAAGGCACGTAGCGCCCGTCCCGCCGCGGCAGCGAACGGCGCAGCCCCGCCACGGCCCTGCGGAAACGCTCGGCATTGCCGTCCCCAGCCCCCAGCAGTTCCTCGGCCCGGGCGGCGGTCTCGAACGTGCGAATCGCGCCGCAGGCGGTGAGGAAGGGATTCTCCACCGCCGGCCCCAGTCGCTCGATGTCGGTACACTTACCGATCGTCACGCGCCCCTCCCGCTCCAGCACGCAGTGGGTGAGCAGATAGAGGGCGCTCTCGCGCATCACCGGGTAGGCACGATCACGCAGGAAGTCGAGATCTCCCGACCAGAGATAGTTCCTCCAAGCGCATTCCGCAATCGTTGAGGCATGGAACACATGGTCGAGCCAGAGACCGTCGGTGGTCCCCTCGGTTCCATCCTCGAGCGTCTCCCACACGTAGCGGGCGCCGAAGGCATTGAGCGTTGGGGCGCGGTAGTACGAGCTGCGCATTACCGCCGGCACCAGCAGCTTGCGCCGGAACTCCGTGGGCAGGCGCCCTATCGCGAACTCGCCGGCGCTCATGGCGCCAATGGCAGAGAACGACTCATCCCACCCGAAGTAGCGCCCACTCCATTCCCTGCCCCGCCCGAAGATTCCCACGGGAATGGACCATTTGGTGGAGAACACGCGCAGATTGTAGAGCGCCGTCCTCCAGGCGTCGTTCAGGCGCTTATCCGGCAGATTCACGTAGAACCGTCCCTGCTTCTGCCGCCAGGCGCATTCGTGGTCGCACAATATGGCGTCGTATCCCCTTCGCACCACCGACTCGAGCGCGGCCAGGCGCGCGTCGCGCACGGCGACCGGGAACTCGTCCCGGCGCTGCTCCTCAACTATCGAGCAGATCTCGTCGTAGGTCGGCTTGCGTCCAGTGCTCAGCACCTGGTTGGCGCGGCGCTCGACATTGCCGGGTATGTCCTCGTCGTAGTTGTCGGCATAGGCCAGCAGAAAGTCGGCGGATGCCATACCGTCCGCGAAGTTCCGTTCGCATACTGCCCGCGCCGCGCATACCTCAGGGAACGACGCCTTCTCCCCGCCGTACAGCCTGATCTCGCCTCGGTACACCTTGTGGGCGTACGCCACGTACGGGAAGCGAACCACCCCATTGGCGAACTCCAGCGGAGAGAGCGCCACCCGCGGCGGCGGCGCCTTTTCATCCTTGGCGGAGAACGAATAGGCGAACTCGATCCGCGCCTGCTTCGCGGAGGCGGAGCGCACGCGCTTGCGAACCGCCACGATGTTGTGATCGGCGGCAACGAACACCTCGGTGACGACGCGTGCGGCGGCGTATTCCGTCTCGCAGGTCAGCACCGCGCGTTCGCGGTCAAGGGTCTGCTTCCACGAAATCGGCTTCCCCAGCTCAACACCGTCCACACTTATCCGAGTATTCCAATGCCCCATTGAAATCAGGGCGGCGGAATTGTCGGTGCGATTATAGCGGCGGCCCTCCCACACGACCTCGGGCACGTGCATGCGGTACGACGGCAGCTGCTGGCACTGATCACCAGCACCATCCACTCCCAGCACCAGCGATCCATTGCCGACAATCGGGAAGGCGTAGTGCGGAGGGAAGGTGGCGTCGCTCGAGACAACGGAAATCGCGTCGCCGCCGCAAGCCGCCATCGCCGTCACAACCAGAGCGCACCCAAAAGTTCTTCTGCCATGTGAAATCAACATCGGGCAATATCTCCTTTCAAATCCATGTCATCACGGTTCTGCCAATACGGCGCCATTCAGTCGATGACGTCGATGGTTTCCAGACGGCGTATCGTTCCACGGCCGGAAGAACGGCCGTCCAGATCTCCTCGCCGTCCCGACAGATCGCCAGCGTCCTGTAGTCGGTGAGGAGGCAGCTGTCGGCAAGCGTCTTCCCGGCGGCAACGACCGCGGCGTCCGATGCCGCCACTTCGCGTTCAATCGCGTGATACGCCTCGTCGCCTACGGCGCCGAAACGGGAGCTTCTGGCCTCGCCGGCCACGTCGCCCGCCAGCGCCAGGGCTACCGCGGCGATTGCGAACGTGCGTAGATGCATGCGCCTTTTCCGTCCTCCGCCCGTCACTTGTCCATCAAGTACTTCCACACGATGAAGTGCTTGGTCGGCGCGTTGACGCTCGACTTGGGCGTCCGGTCGAAGCGGAGCAGCACCTCGCCCTGCGGCTTGTCCTTGTAGGTGCGGAAGCCGCGGTGGAAGGCGTTGAAGTCGGTGGAATCCCAGCAGCCAAACGCATCTGGCTTCGTCTTGCCGGGCTCGTAGTCGCACATCATCAGGAACTCGCTGTAGTACTGCGCGGGGTCGGCGCCGTCGCCCTTCAGCAGATACCGGCCCTTGAAGGTGGCGACGGGAGCGCCGGTTTTGGCGCCGCCCTTGCGGAAGGACTTCGTCTTGCTGTCGAAATTCCACGCCGGCTCGCCCTTCGTGGTGTCGCCGTCCCAGATATTGCCCAATGCGTATGTGCACACCACCTTGCCGGCACCATCGCGCACGCGGAAGATGCGTTCAGCGGGGATCACGCCGTTCGCCGGCATCGCCTCCTCCTCGGCCGGCTTGGCACCGGAAGCGCCTCCAGCCTTGAGGTAATGGCAGTACGCCATGTAGACGAGCATCGCCTCCGGCCAGTTGCCGCTCCAGGTGAAGGCCGGATTGCCGACGGGCATGTTCCCCTTGAAGAACCGCCGGTTGTGCGGCGTGAAGACGCCAACCGTGCGCACCGCGTCTACTATCAGCTTGTTGTCGCGGAACTCGCAGGCCGGCGCCCCCACCGGCATGTGGCCCTTCCAGAGCTTGCCCCGCTCGTAGATCCAGATGGGCGTGCCGGGCATGTTGCCCGAGCAGATCTTACCGTCGCGGAAATTGACGAGCCCGTTTCCAACCGGCATGCCCCCTTTTATCAGGCGGCGGGGCGTGGAATCAGAAAGGCACCAGGCGGCATTTCCCACCGGCATGCCGCCGTTCCAGATGCGCGTATCCTCGGCAAGGCAGGCAACGGACGCCGCAGCAGCCAATGCCAGCACCATCAGTCTCTTCATCTTCATAATCGTTCCCTTTCGTCTTGTTCTAGAACCAGATCGAGTACTCGTCCGTCGTATAGGGCGTCACCCGGTCGCAGGCACTGCCGAGGTCGGCCGCCGGATAGACGTGCTTGTCGCCGTCCTTCTCAAGCGTCACCTTCCATGCACCCCACACCTGCGTCGAGGGAACGCGCTCCACCGACACGCGATATCCCTTGTGGTTGACCGTGAACGGATCGAGCACCTGCTCCCGCGTCGCCCCCACTAGCTTGGACTTCGCGAGGATCAGCGGACCGTACATCACCGTGGCCGCCGGCGACGACCTCACCAGCTGCACCATGTCCTTCTCCCGATAGTAGTCCGTGAACTGCGCAACGCGGCTGTCGTACCCGCGTTCCTGCTTGAGGTCGTGATCCTTGACGTCGGGCATCGTCCAGTCTATCACCCGCGGATTCATGTCGAAGGTGAGACGGTACGCACGGCCTTCACCCTTCAGTTCCTCGATCTTTAGCTCCGGGCACCAGGCGGGCTTGCGGAAGCTCACCTTGCGGTCGTCGGGCAGGTTCTTCACCGAGACCGTGACGACGTTGTCGACGGGGAAGTTGCCGCGGATCTCGACCCTGGCGTTGTCGATCGTCACATCGCAGTCGGAATAGAGGTTCACCCTGAGGTTGCCCGCGCGATCCGCCGTCACGAACGTCTGCGCCACGTCCATGAACCCGCGCGGCATGTTGTTGATGCAGCAGTGCTGGTACTTCAGCTTGCACTGTCCGCCCAGATCGTGCCAGTTGCGCCCGTGGCTGCGCACGCACCGCGCGCCCCAGGTTCCGTCGCGCGTGACCGAACCGAGCATCGCGTTGTAGTAGGTGAGTTCGATCTCGTCGATGTAGCGGTCGTCGCCGGTGATGAGGTAGAGGTCGTGGTTGAGGCGCATCCAGTGGATCACGTCGCAGGGCTCGGTGACGGCGTTGGGCCGCTTGTCCGTGCCGCTGAAGTGGTCGTTGTAGGCAATGGAGCCCACCTGGTTGCGCTCGTACTTCGCAATGTTGGCGTGAATGGCCTTCACCGCGTCGAGATGTTTCACGCTGCCGGTGAGGCGGTAGTATTCAAGCAGGCCCTGCATGCAGCTCATCATCTCGTACGCCTTGGCCCAGCCGAATGGATTCGGATACCAGGTAGAGATCGCGTCGGAGCGCGAGGCGTTCTTCACCAGATTCGGCGACGCGCCGTCCTCGCGCTCCCAGTAGGGCAGCATCTCCTCTGCGTAGTCGAGATATTTCTTCTTCCCCGTCTCACGGTAGAGAACGAGGAGCGGCTTGAGGATCGACATCGATGGCAGCCCCTCGTAGGTCGGCTCGCCGGTCTTCCAGAGCGGACGGTTCAGGCGGTGCATCATGTCGATGAGCTGGTCCATCTGGCGCTCCACGGAAGTGAGGATCTCGCGGTCGCCAGTCAGTTCGTACGCAAGCAGCATTCCCCACATCGTGTACTTGCGGCCCCAGATGTTCCAGCAGTAGTCGCAGTTCCACGGCCGTCCGAGCGCCTTGTGGACCGCGGCCATCTGCGCCTTGTCGTTGCGGTCGGGACCGGTGACGAACTCCTTGTTGCGATAGCTCGCGAGATAGCCGTCCGGCTCCTGCAGCTGCATGAGGCGATGGCACTCGTCCTTCACGAACGACACCAGCTCCTGGTCGCGCGTATATTCCGCCGTGTGCGCGGCGCTCATCATGAGCTTGCCCCAGAATTCGCCCTGCCAGAAGCCGACGACGCCGGTCTCGTCGTCATTGCGGTCGCGTATCGCGTCGCGCGCCTCGCCGAAGATCACGTTCTTCGCGAAGTCGCTCTGCACGCGGCCGAAGAGGAAGCGGTCCGCCTTCCGCCCGGCATAGCCGAGCATCTTCACGTCGTGGAGACGCGCCGTGCGGTAGAGGTCGGGCTTCGCGTCGGCAACGCGCCCGCATTCCGCGCCGGACGTCTTTCCCACGTCCTTCTTCGCCGGTGCGGACGCAGCACCGGCCCCCTCGCCCTGCGCGTCGCCGCCGATGCGGTCGTTGCCGGTGCCGGCGCCGAGGCGTTCGAAGAACGGCAGCCGCTCGAGCGGCGTCGCCACCTCAAGAGTGCACGGCCCGACGACGATCGTGTTGTCGTCGGCGCGCCAGGTTCCCTCGGGAATCACCACCTTGCGCGTCTTCACGCCCTCCTCCACGACCGGCGCAACGAGCAGGTCGTCGCCCATCATGAACTGGTCGAGGACGAGTTCGTAGCCGTGGCCAGGATACTGGAAGTCCATCGAACGGAGCATCGGCAGCCCAGTGCGGCCGGACTCGGTGGCAATCGCGGTGATGCGGTCGACGAAGCGCTCGCGCAGCTTGAGGGTCCTGCGGACAATCTCCTGGTCCTTCGGCGCCAGCACGCGCCACGGCGAGCCGGAGAACATCATCATCGGCGAAAGGCACTCCACCTGCATGTGGCGGATGAAGAGCTCGTTCTGCCAGTTGATGCCGCGCTTGGCCTTGCCGTCCCAGCCGCAGGTGCCGCCGCCGATGAGGTCGGCGACCGTGAACGGATAGCCGAGCTGTCCGGAGGCGATCATGTCGGTGATGCAGCGGCGTATCTCGCTCCACTTCGGATGCTTGTCGCGCAAGGTCTGCATAAGCGCCTCGCCGCCCATCTTCCACGCCTCGCGGCATTCGCCGAAAGGAACCTCCGTCGCCATCATCTGGAAGGCGCGGGAGAGGTCGACGGGCTGGGCGGCGTTGTCGTACGCAATATAGTCGCCGGGCGGGAACTCGTGGCAGCCGCCGCCATCGAAGAAGAAACCCTCGACGCCGTAGTCATCCATGATGCGCTTCATCGTGTCCATGTTCCACTGCCGCCCGAACGGCGAAGTGGGGTCGTAGACCGCGGAATAGCCGTCCCACCAGGTGATCGGAAGCCCCTGGTAGCCAGTAGCGTAGGAACGAAGGCGTGAGTCCTTGAGAATGCCGTTGTTGTTGCGCAGCATGCGATAGGGCATCTGGTCCATCGTCACGAACGGCGAATACCAGAGAATCACGTGGTAGCCCATCTCGTTGAGCTTCTTCACCATCCCCTTCGGATCGTCGAAGCGGTCGCCGTGGAACTTCCAGAGCCCGAACGAGTCGGTGTGCCAGAAGCAGTCGATCTGGAAAACGCCGCCCGGGCCCATGCCGTTGTCGCGGAACGCCTTCGCGTAGGCGAGGATGTCCTTCTCGTTCTGGTTGTAGTTAAGCTCCACCCAGGTGTTGAGGATCGGCTGGGCGAACCATTCGAGCCGCGGCGTGCCCTTGGGCGGGAAGAACGTCCTCGAGCAGTGTTCGTAGGCGGAGCGCAGCGAACCACCCCTCGCGGTCCCGAACTGGATCGGCGCGAAGGTGCGCTTCGCGTAGCAGGTCTGGGCGACGTTGGGAATCCGGTCGACGCCGGCGGGACGGGCGCCGCCCTCGGACTTCGCGGCGCCACCTTCGGCGTTCGCAAGAACATCCATCGGACTCGGCGTGTAGCCGTCCTTGCGCGGCGCAGGACCGGTCTCGACCACGAGGCGGCCATTCTCGAACGTGTACTTGAAGGCGTCCTCGCACCAGACCCAGCGACCCTTCGTGGAGAGGAGCAGCGGCGCGGACTGGTTGCCATCCGAGTCGACACGCAGATCCTTTACCTCCTTGCCCTTCTCGCCGATGGGCATACGCCAGCCACCGGCCACCGTTCCGCCCCACCAGTATTCGCCGGGAAGAAAGTCAATAGTCACCGTCTCGGCCATCGCCACGAACGAAATCGCCGCGGCAATGCCGGCCACTCCCCTGCTTTTCATATCACTATCACCTCAGAATGAAGGCGGTACCCACGTTGCCGCCGAAATAGAGAACGCCCTCGCCCTCGAAATGCGCATCGTTCTGATACTTCGCGCCCGAGGCCGTCGATCCATACGTGCCCCAGCGCGTTTGCTCCTCGCCGTCCAGCACCAGCGCCGGCACCCTCACCTTCACGCCGGCAGCAAGTTCCATCTTGCCGCTGCCGCTGATGCTGACGACGGTGTTCGTGCCGAAGGGTTCGCTGTGCTCCAGGACCATCCGCCCGCCCGTCACGACCGCCGCCGAGGCGTTCGGCCACTTGCCGGCCCACTGTCCCTGCGCATTCGGCGCCGCAAGCGTCAGAATGCTACTAGTGACCTGCACGGTGCCGGTCGACGAGCTCGTGTTGCGCAGTACAAGTGGTCGTTCTTCACTCGTGCGCTCCATCGAGAGCCCCGCCGCACCCACGAACTGAACATAGTTGGTGATGTTGACGCTCGGATTCTTGTCCAAGATGCCCTGGTTGCCGACTATGCGGAAAAATGCCGGCGTATCGCTCGAGATCTTGGCGCCGTTGTAGGACGTGCCGTTGCAGTGAAGCACCGTAAGCGACTGGTCATAGCCGCCCATGTCGATGAACGACGTCGTGGCCCCCATGGAAATCAGCTGGTTCGCGCT
>JAZRXT010000128.1:0-17110 GCA_045600365.1 Kiritimatiellia bacterium
GAATTGGCCGCGCGGCCCGCCTGCTGCCCCGCCACCGCGCCCCACCACATCGGAAATCCGGTCGCCGTCAAGCACCACATCGGCCAGATAGGGGACTGTCCCCATGCCGTCAACCACGACGCCGTTCTCAATTAAAGTCATGACGATGGCACTCCCCTGGGCGGGCGACGCTAGACGTCACCACGGTCGAAATCACGCTTCAGAGCCTTCTTCTTCAATGCCTCGCGCTTGTCGTGCATTGCCTTGCCCCGACACACGCCAAGCTCCAGCTTGATCCTGCCGCGACTAAGATAGAGGCGCAGCGGTATGAGAGTGAGGCCCTTCGCCTCGGTCTTCATCTTAAGTTCGGCGATCTGCTTTCGGTGCACCAGCAACCGCCGGTTGCCCTGGGGGGCGTGATTGAAGCGATTGCCGAAGGTGTAGACCGGTATGTTCATCTGCACCACATAGAGCTGGCCACCCAGCACCGCGCCGTAGGCGCCGGCAAGCGACGCCTCGCCGTGGCGGACAACTTTCACCTCGGTGCCACGCAGTTCTATGCCGCACTCGATCTTCTCGAGTACGGCATAGTCATGGTACGCACGCCGATTGACCGCGAAGTCACCTGGCGGCGATTTTCGCTTCTCCTGCGCCATCAAACAAGATAGGAGGAATTCGCCGCGGTCTGCTGCCAGCGGGTCTTGGCCTCTTCGGCCTTGGCAATTGCGTCGAAATCGATTTCGGCAATGAGCTTGCCCATAGCAACCTCGCGCAGAGCGGTATCGACCTTCTCCTCGTCAGACGACTCGGGGCGGATCAGCGGCTTGTCGCCGTTGATGAGCTGGCGTTCACGCCGCGAAATCAGGTTGACTAGAACCGGAATCGACGGTACACGATCATGGGCTTTCTTGAGCAGTTCGATGTTCATTGTTACTCCGTATCGAAAATTAAGATTATATTATACAATTTCTGGCAGAATTATGCAAGAAAAAAATGTTAATTGACACCTCAACTACCTGGAAAGGCGAATCAACAGCGTGGCATGGGGCGGGATCTCGGCGGCAAAGGAATCTTCGGCCTCGCCCAGATCCTTCTGGCGCCAGCAGTCGCGCACCTTCCACTTGCCCTCGATTCCAAGCTTCTCGAAATCGAACCGCACCTCGCGCGTGAGCGGATAACGGTTGACGAGACCCGCCGCCCAGCCGCCGTCGGCAAGCGGACGGGCCCAGATCTCGTACGCCTGATCGCGGACCAGCGGGCGCGCCTGATGTCCGAGAGTGTCCTGGTTGATCGCGATGACCTCGTCGTTGACGAGCAGATTCTTCGTGAACGGATCAAGCTTCGTGAGATCGCAGCCCATCAGCAGCGGCGAGGCGAGCAGCGCCCACAGCGACACATGCGTGTACTGCTCGTTCGGCGTGAGATAGGTGGGATGGGTGGAGCCGAACGAACGCTGCAGGCCAACGATCATCATGTCGGGATCGGCCCAGAAGCCGGGGCCGGTGTAGCGGTAGTAGTCGCAGTTGGGCATATAGCCCTCGATCGCCTTCCACATCCACGTCCAGGAGTCCTTCATGTCCTGCCAGCAGCGCCACACCTGCCCGCCGGCCTCGCGGCCCCAGTCCTGGGTGCGGCCGCGCCCGTACTGGCAGAACGCATGCACGATGTCGCGATTCTGCGCCCGCAGGCACTTGGACATGAGCCGGTACGGCTTCGCCCAGGCGTCGGTGCCCGGGTACGGACGCTCCTTCGTCGCCGACGAAGGGCTATCCCAGGTGCCCCATCCCGTCTCCTTCTTGAAAATCTCGCCGTAGCTGCACCAATCGTACTTGAGGTAGTCGAATCCCCATTCCGCATAGCTCGTGGCATCCTCCATCTCGTGGCCGTAGCTGCCCTCGCAGTCGCCGCAGGTGCGCGGACCCGGCGATGAGTAGAGACCGGCCTTGTAGCCGAAGGAATGGATGTAGTCGGTGAGCTCCTTCATGTTCGGAAACGAGGGATTGGGGATGATGCGCCCCTTCGCGTCGCGCGCGGGGCCAACCACCTCGGGGCGCTTCTTCGCGCGGTCGTTGCCGCTGTTGTTCATCTCCCACCAGTCGTCGAGATTGATGTAGGCCCAGCCGTGGTTGCCGAGACCCGACGCCTCCATCGCCCTCACCGAAGCCTTAACGTGCTCGGCGGTGAGCTGCCAGCCCCAGATGTTCCAGCTGTTCCAGCCCATCGGCGGAGTGAGGGCGATCGTATCGCCGACCTTGAGCGTGATGACGCGAGTCGCCGTACCCTCCTTGTTTTCGGCGGTTACGGTGATCGGATACTCTCCCGGCTCCTTCGGCGCGACGCCGCCGAGAATGCCCAGCGAGGAATTGAACGTAACACCCTCCGGCAGACCCTCCGCCTTGAAGGTCATCGGACGCACGCCAGACGTGGCAACGCGAAAGATCACCGGATGCCCCGGACGCACTCCCCACACCGAGGCGCCGTTGATGCGCGGCTCCTTCGCCTCGGGCGGCGTGAGAATGCCAAGCTGCTCGCCCGGCTGGATCGTCTTGATCACCGCTCCAGCCTCGTAGTGGATGCAGGCATCCGCCCAGTCGGCGTTCGACGACTCGAAGCCGATCCATGGCGCCGTTGTGGTGGTCTCAAGCACCAGCTCGGTGACGCCCAGAAGTTCGACATGGCAGTCCCGCGGCTTCGAGTTCTCCTCCACCACCCCGGAATCCCACGCGATCTTGCCGTCGGTCCACACGCGGAATACCGCCGAGGCCTTGCGGGACGTACGTCCCTTCACGTCGGCGGCGTCGCGGTCGATGCCGACCGTGGCGTCGAAGGCGATTGCCTTGCCGTTGAGCGAAAATCCGATCGCGCTTTCAGCATGAGTGCCGAATCCACGCTCGTAGGTGCGCTCGCCAAGACGCAGCGGATGCCCATCGAAGGATAGGCGCGGCTGGGCCTTGCGCCCCATGCCGCAGGTCATCGCCGAGAAGTCGAACTCGTCGATGTATTTCACACCTGCCTCCGAGGCACCTCCTCCGGGAAGAGTACATCCGGCGAAGATAAACGCCGCGGAGATTCCAGCCAACATGATCTTTTTCATTGTATGATCCTCCTAGCCCCGGATAGTCACGGGGAATATTTCCTTGTTAAGACCCGAGTCCATGCCCAGCACCAACATCTCGCCCGCCTTCTTCGCGGTGAAGACGCCATCCGCGTCGATGCCGCCGCACTCGCTGAAGTACTTCACGAGCGGACAGTACCTGTTCTTGGGATTGGGGACGAAGTCAACGCGTTCGGCATCGTAGCAACCCCAGGTGAGCGCCCCGGAAAGGAGCGGTGCCTTGAAGTTGAGCCTGTCGCCGACATTCAGCACTATCGGCCGCAGGTGGATGACGCGGTCCTGGCCGCCGCCGACGCGAACGAAGTGGATGCGGTCGTGGCTGGTGTCGAGCACAACCGCGTCGAAGGTCTGCTCCGTCACGGTGCCACCCACCTTGCGCGGCAGTTCTCCACACCAGGGCTGCGAGCCGACAATGTAGTCGCCGTAGCAGGCATCGCAGGGGTTGGTGACGTGCAGGATGCCGTTCTGGAAGGTCTGGCGCTCGGCGTGTTCGTGTCCGCTCAGGTCGAGCAGAATGCGTCCCTTCGCGTTCGAGAAATCGTATTCCCGGCCACAGATCTCGGCGGTGCCGCGGCTCTGGTATGCCTCGAGCAGCCTGCGGAACGGGGCGAACCGGTTCGCATCGCCCTTTGTGCCCGTGACGCCCGCGATCGGAATATGATGGATCACGACCGCACCCCAGCCATCGGGAATCGTGGCCACCGCGTTGTCCGCCAGCCACTTCAGCTGCACGTCTTGCATTCCGTACACCACCCCCCAGAACTTAGACTTCGGATTGACCGTGTCGGAGGTGTCGGCCACGATATAGCGGATCTTCGCCTTCGCGTTGTCGAAGTAGTAGTAGCAGGCCGAGGGATCGTCCTTGTTGGTGACCGCGCCCTTCGCGCCGCGGGTCGCCATCACGATGCGCGCGGCTTCAGTCTCGGAATAGGTGAAACCGTCGTCGGCGGTCGGGTTGAGGCGGATGGTGAAGTCGTGGTTTCCCTTCGCCGTGTACATCAGCTGCCCCGAACGCTCGATCGGGTCGGTCCAGAACAGCCGGTAGAAGTTGATGGCATAGTCGACGCCGGCCTTGGACGACTCGAAGCGCGAGGCGAACGCCTCGGGCAGATCGCCGCCGCAAATGGTCTTCCGAATCGGCGTCATGGCGGTGAGGGCAGAAAGCGCCTTGCCGCTCTGACGCTTGTTGGAGGTGATGTGGAGGTCGGTGATGAACCAGAAGGCGTCGGCGGCGTTCCGCGCCAGGCCGTTCACCCTTGCCGCGACGCCATCCAGATGCGCCCTGTAGTATTCGGGCATAGGGGTTGCGGCGTCAGCCGCCGCATCCGCCATCGAGGCGGCAAAGGCGCGCATGGGCGGACACATGGCGCTGGCGACGAGGGCGAAGCCACCACCGAGAAAGGCGCGGCGACTGGTCGCAATATGGTTGTGCATTGACATGTTCTTTGGAACTGGATAAAGGTTGACGTTAGAATGAATAGTGCCGGAGTTCGCTACCGTCGTAGTAGCCGAATGAGCACGACGAACCGCCCTTTGGCAGGGACACGCTTCCTGGGTTGAAGATCGTGAGCCCACATTCGAGCCGCTTCAGCTCCGGCACGTGGGTGTGGCCATGCACCAACACGGTTCCGATGCCGATCGGCGGCAGACGGTTTTCGTTGAAGAGGTGCCCGTGGGTGAGAAAGAATGTTTCCTTCTCGCCCTCGAGAACCGCATAGTCACCCATCATGGGGAACTCCATCATCAGCTGGTCGACTTCGGCGTCGCAGTTGCCGCGAACCGCGGTGATGCGGTTCTTGAGCGGGTTGAGCAGTGCCGCCACCGCCTCGGGGTCGTAAAAATTCGGCACCCCGTTGCGCGGACCATGGTACAGCAGGTCGCCCAGCAGCACAAGCCGGTCGTATCCAAGCGAATCAGCCATGGCGAGCGCCGTCTTCAAGGTCGACGGCACACCATGGATATCGCTAATGAACGCTATTCTCATCTCTTATTCCAATCGCTTAAAACGGGGAGCATTATACCAAAAATCAACCTCGCGGACAACCTAAAAATCAGCCCCTGGCCGTTCAAGCGGATAGGGAAGCCCAAGGCGACGCCACTTCTCCACGCCGTAAGTGTGATAGGGGAGATATTCGGTCTTCTCCACGTTGGGAAGAGTTGAAACAAACGACTCGAGCGCGGCAATCTCCTCCGCGGAGTCCGTAAGCCCCGGCACGTTCACATGACGGATCCAGGTCGCGATTCCGCTTTCCGCGAGATACCGGGCGCAATCGAAGACATTCGCGTTGCCGGCACCGGTCACCTTGTGATGCAAACCTGGGTCCATCGCCTTGAGATCGAGAAGAACCGTATCCGTCGCCGCAAGCAGGCGTCTTATCGGCTCGGAATCACGACGGAACGGACCTGCCGCCGTATCAAGACACGTATTCACCCCTTCCGCGTGCGCGAGTTCGAAGAGCTCCGCCACGAACTCCGCCTGCAGCATCGGCTCGCCGCCGGAAACCGTGGTGCCGCCCTTCTCCCCCCAATACGAACGGAAGCGGAGCGCCTTAGCGAGGACATCTTCCGGCGTCGCGTGGATCGCGGCCTCGGTCGTCGCCCAGGTGTCGGGGTTGTGACAGTAGACACAACGAAAGTTGCAGCCGTGCAGAAAGACCATAAAACGAACTCCGGGACCATCGGCGGCCCCGAAGCTCTCATAAGAATGTATCCTTCCCTCCACCGCTCTACACTCTTCACTCTGCGCTCTGCACTCAGCTCATCTCAAAGTCGCTGGTGGCAAGTGCGCGCGATCACGTCGAGCTGCTGCTCTCGGGTGAGGTCGATGAACTTTACCGCATAGCCGCTGACGCGGATCGTGAAGTTCGCGTATTCGGGCTTTTCGGGATGCTCCATCGCATCGATGAGCTTCTCGGTGCCGAAGACATTGACGTTGAGATGATGCGCGCCGCGGTCGAAATATCCGTCCATCACCGAGACGAGGTTGTCGATCCGCGTCTTCTCGTCATTGCCGAGGGCCGACGGATGGATAGTCTGGGTGTTGGAAATGCCGTCTAGCGCGTCCTCGTAGGGAATCTTCGCAACGGAGTTGAGCGAGGCGAGAAGCCCCGACTGCTCGGCCCCGTAGGCGGGATTCGCGCCTGGAGCGAACGGAGTCCAGGCGGTACGCCCGTCCGGCAGCGCGCCAGTCGCCTTGCCATACACGACGTTCGAGGTGATCGTGAGGATCGAGGTGGTCGGCTCGGCGTTGCGGTAGATGTGGTGGCCGCGGATCGCGTTGATGAACTCGTCCAGCAGCCACTGCGCGATCTCATCCGCGCGGTCGTCATCGTTGCCGTAGCGCGGAAAGTCGCCTTCGATCTTGTAATCCACGGCGTAACCCTCCTCGTCACGGACTACCTTCACCTTCGCGTACTTGATCGCGGAAAGCGAATCGACCGTATGCGAGAAGCCAGCGATGCCGGTCGCGAAGGTGCGACGCACGTTCGTGTCGATCAACGCCATTTCCGCGGCCTCGTAGTAGTACTTGTCGTGCATGTAGTGGATCAGGTTCAGCGTATGCACGTAGAGTCCCGCGAGCCAGTTGATCATATTGAGAAAGCGCTTCATCACCTCGTTGTAGTCGAGACACTCCGAAGTGATCCGCGGAAATTCCGGCGCCACCTGGATCCCGAGCTTCTCGTCGCGCCCGCCGTTGATGGCGTAGAGAAGGCACTTCGCGAGATTGGCACGCGCGCCGAAGAACTGCATCTCCTTGCCGGTCTGCGTTGCGGAGACGCAGCAGCAGATCGCGTAGTCGTCACCCCACACGCGGCGCATCACGCTATCGTTCTCGTACTGCACCGAAGAGGTGTTGATCGAGATCTTCGCGGCGTAGTCGCGGAACGTCTTCGGGAGGCGGTGCGAGTAAAGAACCGTGATGTTCGGTTCGGGCGAAGGCCCCATCGTCTCGAGCGTGTGCAGAACGCGGAAGTCGTTCTTCGTCACCATCGAGCGGCCATCGCAGCCGATTCCCGCGAGCGACAGCGTCGCCCACACGGGGTCACCGGAGAAGAGCTCGTTGTACGCGGGGATGCGCGCGAACTTGACCATGCGGAGCTTCATCACCAGATGGTCGATCAGTTCCTGGGCATCGGACTCGGTGAGCTTGCCCGCCTTCAGGTCGCGCTCGATGTAGATGTCGAGGAACGTGGAGACACGGCCGATGGACATCGCCGCGCCGTTCTGGGTCTTGATCGCCGCGAGATATCCGAAATAGGTCCACTGCACAGCTTCCCGAGCGTCTTTGGCGGGCTTGGAGATGTCGAAGCCGTAGGACTGCGCCATCACTTTCATCTCCTGCAGCGCGCGAATCTGTTCCGCGACCTCTTCACGAAGCCGACAGACATCCTCGGGCATCGAGCCCTGTCCGCAGTGGATCTTGTCGCTCTCCTTCTGCGCTATGATCGCGTCGATGCCGTAGAGTGCAATACGACGATAGTCGCCGACGATGCGTCCGCGTCCGTAGGTATCAGGAAGCCCGGTGATGATGTGCGCCTTGCGCGCCGCGCGCATCTCGGGCGTATAGATGTCGAAGACGCCCTGATTGTGGGTTTTGTGATACTTGGTGAAGATCTCGTGCAGCTTCGCGCTCGGCTGATAGCCGTAGGTCGTGCAGGCCTCTTCGGCCATGCGGATGCCGCCATAGGGCATGAACGCGCGCTTAAGCGGCTTGTCGGTCTGAAGTCCGACTACTCGCTCGAGATCCTTCTCGAGATATCCGGGCTGATGCGAGGTGATTGTCGAGCAGATCTCGGTGTCCATATCCAGGACTCCGCCCTTCGCCCGCTCCTCCTTCTGCAATGCCTGTAGTTTAGTCCAGAGTTTGTCCGTCGCGGGGGTTGACGCGACGAGGAAGCTCTCATCACCGTCGTAGGGGTGATAGTTGGTGCGGATGAATTCCGCAACATTGATGTGGTCCTGCCATTTGCCGGACACGAATCCCGTCCATTCCGAAAAGTTGTACTTGCTCATTTTATGCCTTCTTCAAACCTGGTATCCGCTGATCCGAACTGACGCGGAAACGCAAAGACGACTCCAAATATAATACACTAAATCTTGTGTCCGTGCAAGGGAGAAATGCAAAAAGTTTTCAATAAAAGTCAGACAATAGGCAATAGGGGTGGGTTTTGCCAAATTCACGGCAGAAACGTGAATTATATGCTATGGCGGCGGATGCCGTATACGGTCGATCCGCTGCCGCTCATAGCTACATCGACGAGACCATTGGAACGGAGCCTGTCAAGCGCGGCGGCGATGCCGGGATAAAGTCGGAGCGCGGCGGGCTGGAGATCGTTGCGTCCTTGTCCGTTATCTGACTGGCGGTGCTCCTGGTAGACCGCAGCCGTAGAGGAGAAGATCGGTGGCGTGTAGAGGACGATATCCTCCATCCTGGGAAGTCCGTCCCGCTCAGACGGCGTGAGTCGTCTGACTCTCTCGCCGCGTCCCTCCATCATCACCGGCTCGCCGATCAGCAACGCGGGGACGTCGCTACCGACTTCTGCCGCGACTTCGAGCAGTGTCTCCTCAGGCACATTCAGATGCCAGAAGGCGTCAAGTGCACGGATCGTCGCCGCAGCGTCGGACGAACCGCCGCCGAGGCCTGCGCCCGCAGGAATGCGTTTCACGACCGAAATCGCGGCGGACGGATTCTCGAGCTTCATCCGCTTCGCGAGCTTCATCGCCGCGATATAGACGAGGTTCTTCTCAAGCGGAATATCGCCACACCCTTCGACGGTAACGCCCTTTCCAGGACGAACCGTTATGTCATCGTGGAGCTCGACGGGCAAAACGATGCTCTTGAGCTCGTGATAGCCATCGGGGCGCGTCCCGAGGACCTCCAGCGTCCAGTTGATCTTCGCATGGGCCCTACGAGCGACGGCATTGCCCTTCAGAACATGGACGCCGCAAATTCCTTTCGACAACCCGGTACGGATCAACGCATACTTTCGCGTGCCGTCTGGATAGAAGAGAATCGCGCCTCCGTCCAGAAAGCGGATCCAGTTGTCGATCGTGAAACGCTCCACCGCCTTGCGCGCCGCGAGAAAGGCCGCGACATAGCAGTCATGCGTCGTGACGATGAAGAGCTTCTTCTCGAAACGTTCGACCAGCCACTTCTCCAAAGCGTCCGACGCAGAATAGAGGTTCTTGAATCCTCGCTGTTCGCCCTTCTCATAGTACTCGAAGCACGCCTTGAAGAAATTGCCGGGGCGGAACATCTCCAATACCACCGCCGGATCATCGTAATAGAACGATTCGTTCCCCAGCAGATCATCAGTTGGAATACACTGTTTCCCCTCTGCCTCGACTATCTTCGCCGCTCCCATTCCTTCGGCAATCAGTTCCGCGGTCATCGTGGTGCGGCGCAGAGGAGAGGCGCAGAACTGGACGTCATTCCGGAATTCGGCAAGCATCCTGCCGAGCTCGCGCGCAGAGCGCACTCCTTCATCCGTCAGCGCCAGCTTATCGCCGAAAGTCGGATCATCGGGATCCATCTTGGGACGTTCCGCGTGCCTCACCTGCAGAATGCAGCGCGCTCCCTTGCGTATCTCTTCCTTCAACTCCTCAATCGTCATTTCGTTCTTCCTCACGCTATGATTCCGGCGGCCAGCACGGTGGTGCCGTCTGGGGAGTAGAACACCGCGCTCTGCCCGGGTGCCACGCCATGGACGCCGCCGGGGATCGCGCAATGTCCGTCCTCGAACGCCGCCGGTCCCCTGGGAACGCCGGCGGAACGTATCTTCACCATGCATTCAAGACGCTCGGAGGTCGGCGCGCATGACACCCAGTTGACATCCTCCACCCTGAACTCGGTACGGGAACACTCGTTGCGGCGGCCCACCACCACCTGGTTGGCGCATGGGTTGAGCTCAACCACATAGTATGGCTCGCCCGCGCCTCCAACCCCAAGTCCCTTGCGCTGGCCGATGGTGTAGCGCCAATAGCCGCGATGACGGCCTAGAACAGCCCCAGTGGAGTCGACGATGTCACCCGGCCGATCCTCGGCTTGGATGAGCTCGTCCAGTCCGCCGGCATAGAAATCCTGCGAATCGGGATGGTCGGCCGCCTCGAGCGAGTGCTCGCGCGCGATTGAGCGCACCTCCTGCTTTGTGAGGCCGCCAAGGGGGAACAGCGCCATCTCCAGCTGGCGCTGGTCGAGGCGGCAGAGAAAGTAGCTCTGGTCCTTGGCGGCGTCCACGCCGGCGAGCAAATGCATTCTACCGTCGCCTCCGCGCTCGGTGCGGGCGTAGTGCCCGGTGGCGAAACGCTCGAACTCGACCCCGTCCTCCCGCGCCAAACGCGGCAGCAGCGAGAACTTGATCGTGGCGTTGCATCTCACGCACGGATTGGGCGTGCGACCGGCCAGGTAGGTGGACCGAAAATAGTCGACCACGCCGCGCACATACTCGTCATGGCAGTCGAAGACGCGGTACGGGATGCCGATCGCCGCCGCAAGACGCGAGACGCTCTCGATGTTGGCCGCCTCGCCGGGTCCGAAACAGGAACCGTCACCGCCGCCGCGGAAGCCGGCACCATCGTGCCACAGGCGCATCGTGACCCCAGTCACCTCGTGTCCGCTCTCCTTCAGCAGCAGCGCCGCCACCGCGGAATCGACGCCACCGGAAAGCCCCACCGCCACCTTCACTGCCACATTCTCCGCACTGCGTCCAGCGACGACCTGAGTTCACCGGCGGTAACCGGCCGATGGGGCTCGAAGACGTGCAGCACACCCTCTCGCCTGGCCAGCGGGGCAAGTGCGGCGAAATCGACGTTTCCCCAGCCCGGCTGGCGGTGATCGTCGTGGTAGTCCATCACATCGTTGAGGTGGATGCCCCGCACGTGTTCACCGATCTTCGCCGCGACCTCGGCAACCGGGTCATCCCACAGATGGCATTCGCGCACACGGGCGTGCCCGGTGTCGAACCAGAGGCGCAGAGGAGAACCGGCGTAGTCGCGCATCAGCTGCAACCCCTCCTCGGAGTTGGGGAACCCCTCCAGCCGGGGAAGATTCTCGAGCGCGAGCGTCACCCCGGCCTTCTCGAAATCGGGCAGTAGCAGGTCAAGGGCCTGCCGAAAGGACTCCATAAGCTTCACACCACGCTTGCGGCGGCGCGCAAGGGCGCGCTCGAGATACTTGCGAAAGCGCGGACGGGTGGCGTCCATCTTGCCGTCCTTGTCGCGCATGAGCGCGCGCAGCACCTCGCTGGAGACATTAACAAACCAGCCATCGAGATTGACGTATCCGGCGTGGGTGACTACGGTTTTCGCCCCAAGCTCGACGGCGCAGCGCAGGGTGTCCTTCATCAGCAGACGAGCAAGGGCGCGCTCGTCCTCGTCATGGGCGGCCAGCTGGTGGAGTTCGGGGTGTCCGCTAGGCGCCCCCAGCGGCACCGGGCAGTAGGCGTGCACCGAATCCACCGGCATCTCGTCCAGACGGCGACGGAAGCCCTCCAGCTGCTCGGACGTGGTACGGAAACCGAGCTCTAGGGCGTCGAATCCAATCGCCAGCGCCTCATCCACGATCGCGGAGCCATCGTCGAGACGGGAATTGTTCCAGTTGGTGGAGAGGGCGAATCGCATTGGTTCACCGAGTGGAATCGAAATGGCGCGCGTGGGCGTCGTAGCCGCGGAGCAGTCCCTCGGGCATCCGCCCGCGGAGACGGAAGTAGTCACAGACCACGGGCAGGCACCGCGCCTTCCACTTCGCCGCAGAGTTGAGCGCAATCGACTCCAGCCGGTGATTGGCGAAGGGATTGGCGAAACGCTCCAGCACCGACTCGGCGTAGGCTGTCTTCTCCGCATCGGGAAGGTCCACCGTGGGATATATCTCCTCGAAGAGTATCCTGCGCAGGAAAGGGCCCAGCTCGGAATCGCTCACGACCTCGGCGACGGTTTCCAGTCCCTTCTCGAGACCGAGGCGGACGATCGTGGTGTGGGCGGCATTCAGGAAGCGCACCTTGCGCGTGCGGTAGGGTGCGAGGTCGCGGGTGTAGACAACGTCGACGCCCGCCTTCGCAAGCGGAAGCTCCGCCTCGAGGTCGTAGTCGGCCGGCGTTTCGACCGCGAGAAAATGAAATGGTTCGCCGCAGACCAGCGCCTCGTCGCACTCGCCGAGCTCATTCTCGTAGCGGGCGGCGCTCTCGTCGTCGGGCCGCCCCGACACAATGCGGTCGACGAGCGTGGAGCAGAACACGCACTCGTCGTCGATCCAGCGGCGCAGGTCGGCAGTGCCGTCGGGCGACTCGTCGTCAAGATGCGCCAGCACGCAGCGCTTCAGCTCCTCGCCGTTGCGCTCGATCAGCTCGCAGGGGATGAACACCAGCCCACCCAGACCGGCGGCAAAGCGCGCCCTGAGTAGACGAAGCACCTTCGCCGGAAAGGTATCGGCGCCCTTCACATGCTGGATGCCGGCCTCGGTCGTGTTGGACACCACGAAGCGCAGGGACGGCACGATTGCCAGCTGTTCGATCTCGGCGGCCAGATGGACGGCACGCACGCAGTCTATGCGCTCGAGCGTCTCCACTCGCCGTCCACCCATCAACCCGCGCAGGCATACGTGATACGACCCGCCGCGGGCATTTAGCACCTTCGAGGCGTCACGCAGTTCCGTGCCGCGCGGCTGCACGATCTCGACCGCGCCATTGAAGCCAGCGCGGTCGTTCATGCGCTGCACCATCCAGTCGAAGTAGCCGCGCAGGAAGTTACCCTCGCCGAACTGGAGAATCTTCACCTCGAGGGCCATCGCCGCACTTCCCCCCGGCGCTAGCGGAGCGCCTCGATGGCGATGCCGTCCATGTCGTCGAACACCTGGTTCTCGCCGCCCATTGCCCAGCAGAAGGTGTAGGCGCGGGTGCCGACGCCGGCGTGGATTGACCACATCGGCGAGACGACCACGTCATGGTTGTGCATGGCGAGATGACGGGTCTCATCGCCACTGCCCATGAAGTGGAACACCGCCGCGTCGGGCGCGATGTCGAAATACATGTACATCTCGGTGCGGCGCTCGTGGGTGTGGGCGGGCATGGTGTTCCAGTTGGAGCCGGGCTCGAGCTGGGTGAAGCCCATCACCAGCTGGCAGCTGTCGCACTTGCCGGGAAGGATGAACTGGTGGATCGTGCGCACATTGCAGTCCTCCACCTTGCCGAGATGGCGGTGGTTGGCGTCCTCGAAGCGGATGAGCTTGGTAGGGAACTCCTTGTGCGCGGGATAGGAGGCGAGATAGAACTCGGCCGGCTTCCTGGCGCTCTTGGACGAGAACAGCACCTTCTTCGCGCCCTTGCCGACGTAGAGAACATCAAGCGGACGCAGCGTGAACTTCTTGCCGTCGACGGTCACCACGCCCTCGCCGCCGATGTTAAGCACGCCGAGTTCGCGGCGCTCGCAGAAATACTCGCTGGCGAGCTCCTTGCCGGCGGGCAGCGCAAGCGGCTTGCCGGTTGGCACCGCAAAGCCGGCAATGCCGCGCTCGACTTCGCAGTACATCAGATTTACCTTCCCCTTCGCGTAGAGCGAGGTGTTCATGAACGCGGCGCGGAGCTCGTCCGTCGTCATGCGCTTGTATTCATTCCTGCCGGTGGTGTAGCGAACTTCCATTTTCAGTATCCTTCAGTTTTATTCTTTGCCAAATTCCAGATTATCCGGCCATTCGGCCGTTCATCCTATCAGGCCGAGCCGCGTCAGGGTTGCGCGCATGCGCTCACGGTTGGCCTCGGTGGTCTCGCAGAGCGGCAGACGGAAACCGGGCTGGATGAGCTTCATCATTACGAGCGCCTCCTTGACCATCACGGGGTTGACGTCGATGAAGAGGTCGTGGAAGAGGTCGTAGTACTTTAGATGGGCCTGGCGGGCGGCGACCATGTCGCCCGCGAGAGCGGTGCGCACGAAATCGCTCATCTCGCGCGGAATCACGTTCGAAGCCACCGAAATGACGCCGGCGGCGCCCACGCTGATCATCGGGAGCGTGAGCGAGTCGTCACCGGATAGCACGGTGAAGTCGGGCAAACGGTTCTTGATCGCACTCACGCGCTCCACGCTGCCGGCGGCCTCCTTGATCGCCACCACGTTCGGATGCTCGGCGAGGCGGAACACCACGTCGAGCGGAATCTCCTTGCCGCTGCGGCCAGGCACGTTGTAGAGCACCACCGGGAGGCCAAGATCCGCCACCGTCACGAAGTGGCGGTAGAGTCCCTCGGGATTGGGCTTGTTGTAGTATGGAGTCACCTGCAGCGTGGCATCGGCTCCGCCCATGGCAATCGCGGCCTTGGTCAGGGAAATCGCCTCGGCGGTGGAGTTGGCGCCGGTGCCGGCGATGATGCGCACCCGACCGGCGGCGTATTCAATCGTCTTCTCGATCACCTTGTGGTGCTCCTCGTGCGTGAGCGTAGGGCTCTCGCCGCTGGTGCCAACGGCACATATTCCCTCGACGCCGTTCTCGCACTGGCGGTCAACAAACGCCTTGAGCGCGCCATAGTCAACCGATCCATCCGCCGAAAAAGGCGTGATCATGGCGGTAATCGTTCCATTGAGTTCTATCATTGTCTGAAATCTCCTTTGCAATTCTGTATATTATATCATATAATATATGGTCGTGGCTACAGAAATAATTAAAACCGAAGGAATAGTTCTCGCAATCAGACCATGGTCGAGGACCAGTCACGTGGTGATCTGGCTCACGCCCGATCTCGGCACGGTTACCACGCTCGTCAAGGGCGCGGTGCGGCCAAAGAGTTTGTTCCTTGGCCAGTACGATCTTTTCTACCGCTGCGAACTGCTGTACTACCGCAACGCCTCGGCCAGCGAAGTGCACCAGACTCGCGAGGTGCGCCCCCTGCGGCTGCGCGAACATCTCCGTGCCGACTGGCGCGCCGTAGCGCTGGCCGGCTATGCCGCCGAACTCGTGCGCGAACTGGCGCCGCCCGGGGGGGAGGCGGCAAAGTGGTTCGAGATGCTCGACGCATTTCTCGAGAGCAGGGATGGTGGCACGCTGCGGCGTCTGGTGCGCCTGGAGATGAAAGTGCTCGAGCTGGCCGGCCTCGCCCCCGAGTTCTCGGGCATGGATCCTAACGCGGAATGGACGCCTTTTGCCATCGACCGCGGATGCTGCGGCGAGGGCACGCGCACCCTGCGCCTGGTGCCAACCACGGTAACCGCACTGCAGCGGGCCGACTCCCCTTCGGTGCCAGACGCCGCCGTCGCCGATGCAGTTCGCTTCCTGGGCAGGTTCATCGCCTTCCATCTCGAGCTCCCGCCCGACGTCCGCCGCTCCCTGACTGCTATGCTGGCCTAGGGAAGGACGGCGGCTAGCGACCGGGGACTATGGTGTACTCGTAGCCGTGGAGATGGTTGCGGAACGACACGCTTCCATCGGCAAGGCGTTCGATTTCCGCCACCAGGCGGCCGCCGGGCAGCGATATCCTGCGGTGGACGCCATCGTCGGAAACATCGAGACTGCCGCCGCAGACGCCACGCAGCGCGCCCACCCCCAACCGCGTGAACCCAAGGTCGGCCAAAGCGTATTCCGGCTCGAACATAGCCGGCACCGACGGCGCGCGCTCGTAGCGCAGCGCATTCGGACGCGTCAGCGTGATCGTGACCATCCGCATCTGCTGGCAAAGGAAGACAATTGAAAGCGTCTCCCCATCGCCCTTCATCACCACGTCCGCCACCAGCGGCGAACCATTCCAGCAGCCGGACACATGCTCGACGCGCGTTCCGCGCACGTCGGCGATCAGCGCAGCCACCATCGGCGCCATGTCAAGCGGCGAGGAAGGCGCAAACTCCACCACGTTGGGGCACTCCCGCACCACGGATCCCGTGCTGCACCCGGCAAATGCCGCTGCGAGGACGCCCAGCGCCGCGAACGCGATCTGGCAGATGCCGCCGGTCTCACGCATAGGCCAGAAGGATGAATGGATAGACCAGCGCGGGCACGAAGAGGAGCGAATCGAACATGTCGAGAAAACCACCCATCCCGGCCGGCATGAACGTGGCGGAGTCCTTCACGCCGATCTCGCGCTTGATTCTGCTCTCCACCAGATCACCAGCCGTGGCCGCCAGGGCGATCACCGCGCCGACTACCCCGGAACCGACATACGAAAGATAACCCCAGACCGGCATGTCGTCCTCCCAGTCGAAGCGGACCGACAGATACTTGAACAGCACGGCGACCGCAGCCGAGAAGACCATGGAGCCAAGCAGCCCCTCCCACGACTTCTTGGGCGAGATCGACGGGCACAGCCGGTGCCGCCCGAAGGCCAGCCCGAATGCGAAGCCGCCGGTATCGGAGAACTTGGTCACGGCCACCAATGCGAACAGCATGAAAATGCCCACCCGCGATTCCGGCACCGCGAAGAAATCAGAGTTGAAACCCCCGTCCAGCTGCACGATACGCAGGAAGAACGAGAGCATGAACGGCACATAGAAGAAACCGAAGAGAGTCGAGGCTATGGAGCCGAGAGGATTGGCGAAGCGGGACCGAAAAGTGACCGCAAACGCCAGAACCGCAAGAATCAGCGGCATCATCACCCCCAAGCCGGCAAAGGTTCCACCGATGCCGACCTCGCCGCAGAACGCCGCCGTGGCAGTCAGCCAGAGCGCACCCAGAACGATCCCGAACACCTTCAGCGGCTGGTATTTCGCCACCAGCTGGTAGAACTCCAGCTGGACCAGCGAGGACACCACCAGCATAATGGGGAACAGCGCCTGCAGCGGACACCACAGGAAGAGCGCGATGACCGCCGCGCCAACGGCGAGGCCGGTGGCGGTTCTTCTCACGACGTGACTCACAGGGATATCCTAAGCGTGGACTCACGTGCGGGACCGATCGAGAGGATTCCCAGCTTGCCGCCGGAAAGCTCGACCAGACGGTCGACATATGCCTTCGCCTTGGGCGGAAGATCCTCGATGCGGGTGATGTTCGAAGTCTCGCACATCCAGCCGTCCATCTCCTCGTAGATCGGCTTGACGCGGGCAAGCTCG
>JAZRXT010000129.1:0-13603 GCA_045600365.1 Kiritimatiellia bacterium
AGGGCGCAATCCCGAGGCCGCGCTGCGCCTCGGCGGCCTGCTGGAGGACCTCGAATGCTACCTCGACAACCGTCCTCGCTTCGCGGGCGAGCGCTGCCTCGGCCGCGCGGGCGGCATCAAGCGGCACCTGAAGAGGCACGCGCCAGACCTCTTCGAGCACTACTCCGCGCTCATGCGCTACAAGGCGATAGCGAAGCGCTTCCGGCAGGCCGCCGGGGTAGCCGATCCCGTGCCGGCGGGTGCGTTGCTGCCAGGCACGGCGGTGGAAAGCACTGCGATGGTGACGAGGGGAGATGTGTCTCCGGCAGAGAATGGAAAAGCCGCGCCGGCGACCGAGAGACGTGGCGCACCGACGGCGGCGTGTGAGAAGGCGGCGGAGATTCTCGCGGAGGGCGCGGGATCGGTCGTTGCGCTGGAGGCGGCGCTCGCGTTGCGTCTTGATCCGGACTGCATACCCGCGATGGCGGATCCCGCGGCGATGCGCACGAAGATGACGGCGCCGCGGATCCTCGACTGGCTGCGACGACGACGATCGGCGTGAATTGACCAATGGAGCTTCGACCAGAGGGCAGTTCGAGCGTTTTTGGAAAAGTTGGATTTTAGTTCGGAACGAATTACTTCAGAAGAAGAGACGGGGTGTAAGGGACAGCTGGTGAGACATGGTGAAATTGGGGCCTTTTGGGAAGAGGAGCATCTGGGGAAAGGGCCGGTTGTGGAGAGGGTGGCTGGAAGGAGATGCGACTGGAAATATTGGTGGCGGGAAGGGGAGGTGGTTGGAGATATTGGTGGCGGTAAGTGGATGTGGTTGGAGATATTGGTGGCGGGAAGGAGCGGCGGTTGGGAGAGTTGTGCCATGGTGAGAGAGTGGGGGACCATGTCTCCCATTCTGCACTGCCTGAAATCTTCACATGCTCGGACGCGGTGGTTTCGCCGAGCGCGAGCCAATGGGCACCGTTGAGGATTCACCCGAGACACACATCTACGGCGAAAGTTTCTCGATCTTGATTCAATGGGTAATCTTCTGGGCAATCTTCTGTCGGCTTTATAGGCGAACTTAATCCCCTTATCTCTGTTGAGTACGTTCTGGCTGACCTCGTCCTGCGCGACGCCGACGTCGTACTCGGAGTACATTGCGTATGACGCATCTCTAGGACCCGGAACCGTCTCGCCCGTTCTGCCCCTCTCGTATTCTCGCCACCTCGTCTCGTATGGGATTCCGTGCCAGTGCGATATCCTTTTTCTCTTGACATCTAATTCAGTGTTTTGATATAATCACGAAACAAAGGCGGGCTTTTCGTTGGTACGGAAGGTGGTGCTGGAGGATTTTTTTGTCAATGGGTTGAAGTCTAAGAAAGGATTCTCTTATATGTGCCTTGGCTTTAAAGAGTGGTTTTTCATGAAACGACTGACAGTACTGCTGATCGGGTTTTGCGCGAGTGCGGTTCTGGCCGAGCCGGTCAACCTCTACACGGCGGTTACGAACGCGGGGATGTCCCTGTCGGTCACCGCGACACGGTGTAATACGGGCCTTAACAACATCTGCGATGGCGTCACCTATGCCGTGCTGATAGAAGGCAAAGATCCAGGCGAGCGCGTGTATTTCAATGCGCCAACAGCCACGGAAAATCCGTCCGTCACCATCAAGATTCCGGATGCATTCGAACCCGAAAGCCGCATCGTGCTGCGTAGTGTTGCCATTTATCCCGTGACCTATTGGGGTAACGCCAAGAAACGCATGCCGACGGAATATCGCGTCATGGGCGTCACCGACGCGGGACTGGTACATGAGCTTTCCCATCCCACGGGGTTGGAATACCCGGGGCTGGATTCCAATGGTTATTCGGGGCAGCATTTTGACACAACTGTCTCGGCAACACCCATCGACTACGGTCACCGCACGTTCATGATCGAGTTCCTGAATTCGGGCGCCTGGGCTGAATCCGTCTCGATTTCCTTCATGGAAATCGAACTCTACGTCGACATCATACCTACGTCCGCCGTTTGGCGAGACCTGTACGACGGCGTCAACTTTTCGCAGCTGCTGCGCCAATCAGGTTACGCGATCAATCATGGTGCGGCATATGACTATACCTGGGAGCAGAACTGGTGGAGTCGGGCGGCGACGGCGTTTGACGGGGCGACTTTCCATGTGAATGTTGCTGCGGCTGGCGATATCTTCCGCTGGCTCGGATACATGGGTAAGGAGAATGGTTCGTTCGTGGCCATTCGAACGCCGGAGAACTTCCGTCCGGACGACGTGTTTGTGCCACAGAGCTGCCGCATCTGGTGCCTGTCCTACAATTCCAACGAACGTGCTCGCGGTCCGCAGGAGTGGACGCTCTACGGTCTCGCCGACGACCGTGACGCCAACTGGAAGTCGACGACGGAGGCCGATACCACATGGACCGAGATTCACACGCAGACGGGCTTGGACTGGAATGGCGTTACCTTCGATAAGGAGGGTAATAACACGCTCGGCTTTCATCCGCTGACGCCGAGCACGACCGGCTATCGGGCGTTCCGCTTCCGTCCGACGAAGACCGTTGCCTACACGCCTGGCGGCACGGGCATCGATGTCGGCTTCAACGAACTTGAAATCTACGTGATGCCTGTGAACGTGAATGGATCGCTGCGCGTGCGGACGTCAGAGGCAGGCTATGACCTTTCGGAGGCGAGCCACCCCGATGGGGCGACCATTAAGGAAGCGGCGACGGTGACGATCCCCGAGGCCGTTTCGAGTGCGACAACGGCCTGCCGCGTCACGGGCTATCGTCTGGAGACGTATAACTGGGAGACGGGCCTTTGGGAGTCGGAGCCGTTTGTGGCCAGCCGGTCGTTTAACTATACGCCCGACCCGTCCAAGAGCCAGCGTCTCGTGTGGGTTCTCGATCCTTCGCTTGTTCGCGTTCGCGTCGCCTATGCGGACGCGGGCAACGAGCTGCCGGTGACGGTTGAAGGCACCGACGCTTCTGGCTTCTGCTCGGCGGGGACGGTCGTGACGCTGACGGCGCATCCTAACACGGGCAACCTCGAACTCGCGGGCGGCGTGACGAACGTCTACCGTAGCGCGTTCGTGCGGTGGGAGGGCGACACGAATGGCCTTGCGGACGTGACGTCGCCGACAATCTCCTTCACCGTCGGCGCGGCCCGTACTCTCACCCCGATTTATTCGCGCGATTGGCTCGTCTACGAGTACGATAAGGCGAACGAGGGTGGTTCGGGAACCGAGTGGCGCATGAAAGATGGCAACTTCGACATCGCGCTGCAGGATGGTACTATCGCCAGTGGAAACATCCTGAACTCGGGCAGCACGTCATGGCTCAAGACCGGTCATGGGGCGATCGACTTTGATACGAAGGTTGTTCACTACATAACGGGTGAAGAGATTGCGATCAAGTCGATTTGGCTCAGGACACTGAAGGTGGGCGACGTGTGGCGCGCTGATTTCTCGCGCGTTGTTCTGCCGCGTACGCTTGAATCCATTAAGGGTGGGTCTTTCCGCGACCAGACGAACCTGGTGGAGGTCGTAATGGACTGTCCGAATCTGACGGAGCTCGCGAACGATGCCTTCACGCGCTGCAAGGCGCTTCGGAAACTGGTCTTGAAGGTTCCGGCGCTGGAGGAGATCACGGGCAGTTACGCCTTCTTCAACGCCATTGCCGACGACACCGACGCCAATGACTGGGACTTGAGCGGACTTCGTTACCTGAAGACCCCCGGTGCGTCGCGTTTCAATCTCGCCGAACTTCCGGGCCATGGGTTCAAGGGAACCCTGCGCCTGCCTCGTATCGAGTTGATCGGCGAGAGCGACTTCTCGACCCAGAGCGCGTTCACGAACCTCGTGCTTGGTTCTGAAACCTGCGCGCTCCGGTACATCGGTACGAATGCGTTCTACAACTGTGCGAGTCTGGCAAACCTGACGATTGGCTGCGCGGGGGATCTGGTCATTGAGCCGGGAGCTTTCGGCGGACCGAATGCGACTTCCCGAATCAGGTATGTCTGGTTCCTCAAGCATGTGCCGTCGCGCGAGGCGCTTGACGTTCTGCTCACGAAGAATGCGGAGGAGAGTTGGAACCGCGCCGTTCTGTACGTGTCGTTGGCGCGGATGCAGGAGTGGCAGGGGCTCATGACGCCGTTGGACCCGGAGCTTGACAGGGACGCGCCGGCCTCGGCGATGGGCGTATACGTGACGACCAAGGGCGAACGCAAGGCGTGGTTCTGTCCGCGCAAGTCGCCGCACGACCCGAAGGGAATCGTCCTATTTATCAAGTAGCCGGCGGCAGGTGGTCAGTCTTCAGTCTTCAATATTCAGTCTTCAGTTTTCAATGGGGGCGTCCACTGAAAACTGAAGATCCAAGCAGCCACTATTGCCTAACCCCTAGCCCCGAGGCAAGACGATCGCACGCTCGACCCCTTAGGCGGTGTTCGTTTCTTGCTTTTCGTGCTTATTTCTGATATAATTTTAGGAAAAGTTAGGAGAGAAAGATGAAAAAGATGACATCCGATCAGGTCAAGCTGGGTAATGAGCGTGCGCCTCACCGTTCGTTGCTGTTCGCCTGTGGCCTGAAGCGTGAAGATATGAGAAAGCCGTTCATCGGCATCTGCAACAGCTACGAGAGCTTTGTGCCGGGCCACTGCCACCTCAACCGCGTGGGCGAGATCGTCCGCCAGGCCGTGATCGACGCGGGCGGCGTTCCGATGGAGTTCAACACCATCGCCGTATGCGACGGCATCGCCATGGCCCATCAGGGCATGAAATATTCGCTGCCCTCGCGTGAACTGATAGCAGACTCCGTCGAGACCATAGCGCGGGCGCATTGCTTCGACGCGCTGATCTGCATTCCCAATTGCGACAAGATCGTGCCCGGCATGCTGCTGGGCGCGCTGCGCGTCAACATTCCCACGATCTTCGCCTCGGGCGGCCCCATGGCGCCGGGCAAGCATCCCAAGACTGGTGCCGACACCGACCTCAATTCCGTCTTCGAGGCGGTTGGGGCCCAGAACGTGGGCAAGATCTCCGCGAAGGAACTGGCGCAGGTCGAGGAGACCTCGTGCCCCGGTTGCGGATCGTGTTCGGGAATGTTCACCGCCAACTCCATGAACTGCCTCTACGAGGCGCTGGGCCTTGCCCTGCCCGGCAACGGCACGATCCTGGCGGTTGATCCGCGCCGGGTCGACCTCTGGAAGGCGGCGGCGAAGCGGGCGGTCGAGATGGCGAAGAAGGGTGGCCCGCTCCCGCGCGAGCTCGTCACCCGCGAATCGCTCGACAACGCGCTCACCCTCGACATGGCGATGGGCGGTAGCACCAACACCGTGCTGCACACGCTCGCGATCGCGCACGAGGCCGACGTCGACTACACGCTTGAGCGCATGAACGAGATCTCCGCGCGCACTCCCTACATCTGCAAGCTTGCGCCGAGCGGACACTACCACGTCTCCGACCTCGACCGCGCGGGCGGAATCATGGGAATCCTCAAGACGCTGCCGCCGAAGCTCCTGAATCCGAAGTGTCCGACGGTTTCCGGCAAGACCATGGGCGCACAGATCCGTGCCGCCTCGGTGAAGGATCGCGACGTGATACGTCCGCTTGACAATCCATATTCCCGCGATGGCGGCCTGGCCGTACTGTGGGGCAATCTCGCCACCAAGGGTGCGGTGGTGAAGAAGGGCGGCGTCGCGCCGTCGATGATGAAGTTCACTGGCAAGGCGATCTGCTTCGACTCCCAGGAGGAGGCCTGCGCGGGCATTCTGGGCGGGAAGGTGAAGCCCGGCCACGTGGTGGTGATCCGCTACGAGGGCCCGAAGGGTGGCCCTGGGATGCAGGAGATGCTGGCACCGACGAGCTACATCATCGGCGCGGGACTCGGCGAGTCGGTGGCACTCATCACCGACGGACGCTTCAGCGGAGCCACGCACGGCGCCTGCGTGGGGCACGTCTCGCCAGAGGCCGCAGAGGGCGGTCTGATCGGTCTGCTCAGGAACGGCGACGAGATCACCATCGACATTCCGAAGCGTGCAATCAACGCCAAGCTCACCCGGGCTGAGATCGCGGCACGGGCGAAGAAGGCGAAGAAGTGGTCGCCCCGCATCAAGGGCGGATGGCTGGAGCGCTATTCGGTCTTTGTTGGCAACGCCTCCACCGGCGCCTCGCTGAAAGGTTCCACCAGATGAATCGCCGCAAGGAGAAATTGCGTGCCGCCCAGTCGCCGCGGGTGACTGGCACCATGACCGGCGAACTGCATGTCGCCCGCAACGGGTCTGGCTACCTGATCCACCCCGAGACCGGAGATGCGGTGTGGATTGACTCCAAGGGCCTTGGCACCGCGCTGCCGGGCGACCGTGTGACCGTGAAACTGCGTGGCGAGGACAAAGACGCGCTCCTGCTGCGCATCGACGCCCGCGCCGAGCGCATGATTGTGGGTACGCTCATAGGAGCAGTCGGCCGTTTCACGCTGGTGCAGCCGATGTCGCCCATGTTCCGCCAGGCGTTCACGGTTCCCGACGCATGCGGCGCCCAGCCGGGCGACCGCGTGGTGATGCGGTTCGTGAGATGGGACAATCCCCGCCTCGCCCCCTGTGGCGAGATATCGGAGGTGATTGGTCCGGCGGACGATCCCTCGCTCGACGCCCTGGCCGTGATGCGGGCCCACGATCTCCCCGAGGAGTTCCCCGAGGCGGTGGTCCGCGAGGCCGAGCTCGTAAGCGAACTCCGCGAGGGCAAGCGCCTCGATCTGCGGCGCAAGTTCATCTTCACCTGCGATCCCGAGAGCGCGCGCGACTACGACGACGCGCTTTCGATCGAGACCGACAAGGCGGGCAACACCGTGCTTGGCGTTCATATCGCGGACGTATCGCACTTCGTGCGTCCCGGCACCGCGCTCGACCGCGAGGCGTACCGGCGTTCGACGTCGGTGTACCTGGTCGGCAAGGTGGTGCCGATGCTGCCGGAGCAGCTCTCGAACGGTGTGTGCTCGCTCGTGCCGGGGCGGGACCGCCTGGCGTTCTCGGTGTTTCTCACCTACGACGGTGAGGGCAGATGCATCGCCCGCCGCTTTGCCAAGAGCGTGATCAGATCGCGCGCCAGGTTCACCTACGAGCAGGTGATGGCTGTAATTTCCGGCGGCGGCAAGCCGGGGCTCAAGCCGAACGAACGCCGCACGGTGCTTGCGGTCAGCGCCCTTGCCCAGCGTCTGCGACGCCTTCGCTTCGCCGAGGGTGCGCTCGACATGGACGTACCCGAGGCCGAGGTCAAACTTGACGAGAAGGGGATGATGACCGGCATCGAGGTGCGGCCGTACGACGAGTCGCACCAGATGGTGGAGGAGTGCATGGTGGCCGCCAACGAGGCGGTGGCTACGGAGCTGTGGACGCGGGGGATCAAGCTGCCGGCGCGTCTGCACGAGGCACCCGATCCCGATCGGCTCGAGGAGCTACGGGGCAACCTGCTGCGGCTGGGCATTGGCTGCGGCGACCTTTCCAACCGGCGGAACCTTGCGAAGTTCCTGAAGAAGATCAAGGGAACGCCGCTTGAGGGCCCGATCTCGGTGATGGTGCTCCGCTCGATGAAGCGGGCGCTCTACTCCGCCGAGAAGATTGGCCACTTCGGCCTGGCGAAGAGCTACTATGCGCATTTCACCTCGCCGATACGGCGCTATCCCGATCTGATTCTCCACCGCCAGCTGGCGTCCTACCTCGAAGGCAAGGGTGGGCGGCTGGATCAGGCATGGCTGAAGACTGCCGCCGCCCATTGCTCCGAGCGGGAGCAGAATGCCGACGACGCGGAGCGCGAGCTCACCGAGATCAAGAAGTACCGCTATCTGGAGGCGATTGCGGCTGGCGACCGCGCCATTGCCGTGCCGAACCGCTTCGAGGCGGTGATCTCGAAGTGCACTCGCTACGGGGTCTTCGTCGATCTACCCGAAATCGCCATCGGGGGAATGGTCCATATTTCGGTGCTCAGCGATGACTACGTCCGCTTCGACGAGGCGGGCGAGCATCTCGTGGCCGGCTCGCGTTCGTGGAGCGTGGGCGACCGCATCGAGGTGAAGGTGGCGAAGGTCGATTTCGATCGCCGCATGATCGACTTCGAGCCAATCAGACAGCACGATGGCGGCAAGTGCCGCAGGAAGGGACGTTGATATGGATCTTGCGCTGCTGGTCAACCAGTTCAACGTCAAGGGGCGGCTGGTCACGCTCGTGCCGTTCGGCAACGGCAACATCAACGACACCTTCCTCGCCGTGTTCCGCAACACCTTCACCGAGACCCAGGTGATCGTGCAGCGCGTGAACCGCAACGTCTTCACGCACCCCGAGCAGGTGATGGCCAACATGCACGCCATCACGCTGCACTGCCACGAGAAGCTGGAGGAGGATTCCAAGACCGATCGCGACGATCGAGTCTGGCAGATGCCGCGCATCATCAAGACCAAGGGCGGGGCGGACTTCGTCGTCGACGAGGACGGCGAGGTATGGCGCGTGATCACGCGCACCCTCTCCGCCCACGCCTTCGACACCGCGCAGAGCCCCGAGCACGCGCTCGAGTGCGGCGCGGCGCTGGGGCACTTCCACTATCTTGTGTCGGACATGGATCCAGCCACCATCACCGACCCTCTGCCCGGCTTCCACATCACCTCCGGCTATATCGCCGCTTACGATGCGGTGCTGGAGGAGGCCGACACCCGCGAGCTGCTGGGCGCCTCGATGGAGGTGCGCCGGCTTGCGAAGTACATTGAGGAGCGTCGTGACTTCGCGGTTTCGCTCGAACGCGCGGAGAAGCGCGGCGAGCTGAAGAAGCGCATGTTCCATGGCGATCCCAAGGTGAACAACATCATGATCGACGACTTCACCGGCAAGGGCACGGCGATGATCGATCTCGACACCGTCTCCCCCGGGCTCACCCACGTGGACGTTGGCGACGCGGTGCGCTCCATCTGCAATCCGGCTGGCGAGGAGGAACTGAACCTCGGCAAGGTGTCGTTCGACGAGAATCTCTTTCTCGCCTTCATGAAGGGCTACATGCGCGAGGCGGGGGCGTTCATGGATTCGGCCGACCGGGCCTATCTCTACGACGCCATCCGCCTGCTGCCGTTCGAGCTGGGGCTGCGGTTCTTCCAGGACTATCTCGCCGGTGACCGCTACTTCAAGGTGCGGCAGCCAGGACAGAACCTCAACCGTGCCCGCGTGCAGTTCCGCCTCTGCGAGGCCATCGAGGCGCACGAGTGCTCGATCCGCGAAACCATTGAAAGGCTTTGACGGGGTTTAGAAGTTTCCAGGTTTGACAATTCAGGTAAAACGAGAAAAGGAACAACAGATGAACTACCATCTTGCAATTGACATTGGCGCATCATCCGGCCGTCACATCCTCGGCCATCTCGAGAACGGGAAGATGGTTCTCGAGGAGGTATTCCGCTTCGACAACTCGCAGATCCGCAAGGACGGGCACGACTGCTGGGACTGCCAGGCTCTCGCGCGCAGTGTGCTGCAGGGCCTGATGAAGTGCAAGGAACTTGGCAAGATTCCATCCACGGTCGGCATCGACACCTGGGGCGTCGACTTCATTCTCCTCAAGGACAATGGTCTGCCCTGTTCAGACATGGTGGCCTACCGCGATTCCCGTACTCAGGGCATGGATGACGAGGTCGCGGCCGAGATTCCGCTCGCCGAGCTCTACGCTCGTACCGGCATCCAGAAGCAGCCGTTCAACACCATCTACCAGTTGACCGCGCTCAGGCGCGAGCACCCCGAGCAGCTTGAGGCGGCGGATCGGTTTCTGATGGTGCCGGAATATCTCAACTTCGTCCTCACCGGCGTCAAGATGAACGAGTACACCAATGCGTCCACCACGAACATGCTGGATGCGCGGGCGAAGAACTGGGACTTTGACCTGATCGACCGCCTGGGGCTGCCTCGTAGGATCTTTGGCGAGCTGAAGATGCCGGGCTCAGTGGTGGGCAATTTCACCAGCGCGGTCCGTGACGCGGTTGGCTTTGACGCGCAGGTCGTGCTGCCCGCCACCCACGATACCGGCTCCGCGTTTCTCGCCGTGCCGGCGCGCGACGAAAGCGCGGTCTACATCTCCAGCGGCACGTGGTCCCTGCTCGGGGTCGAGAATGCCGAGCCGATCACCTCGCCGGAATCGCAGACCGCCAATTTCACCAACGAGGGCGGCGCCTGGTACCGTTTCCGCTATCTGAAGAACATCATGGGGCTCTGGATGATCCAGTCGATCCGCCGCGAGCTCAATGGCGTCGACTACGTCGAGGGCAAGCAGCGCACCGCGACCTGGTCGCTTTCCGACTACGAGCAGGGCCGCAAGTATTCCTTCAATGATCTCGAGACCGCGGCGCGTGGCGCCGCCGCGTTCGCCGGGCTGGTAGACGCCAACGACGCGCGTTTCCTCTCGCCCGACTCTATGATTGCGGAGGTGATTGCGGCGGCGGACGTGAAGCCCACGACGGTTGGCGAGCTGATGCAGTGCGTCTACCGTTCGCTTGCGGAGTGCTACCGCGCCGCGATCGTCAATCTGTCCGGTCTCACCGGACGCACCTTCACCTCCCTCAACATCGTTGGCGGCGGCTCGAAGGACGGATACCTGAACGAGCTCACCGCCTCGTCGACCGGCCTAGAGGTGTTCGCCGGCCCCACCGAGGGCACGGCCATCGGCAATCTCATCATGCAGTTCATCGCCGCCGGCGAGCTATCCGATCTCGCCGCCGCCCGTGCCTCGATTCGCGCCTCGTTCGACGTGAAGCCAGTGAAGCAGTGAAGTTGGGAAGTCTAGAGTCTATGGAACGCGCACAGATTGAGGCCGACATCGCGGTCGTCGGCTTTGGCCCGGCCTCGGCCGGATTTCTGCTCACCCTTGCGCCGGAGCTGGCGAGGACGAAGGAGGATGGCACGCCTCTTTATGAATCGAAGGCGATGCCCGGCATGCCGCTTCAGGTGATGTGCTACGAGCGCGCCGATGATACCGGCTTCGGCGTCTCCGGCGTGGTCACCAGGGCGGAGGCGATTCGCCGCAGCTTCCCCGGAGTGGATCTGACGGCCGAGATCCCGAACTCTGCCCCCGTGGGCAAGGAGCACACTGTCTATCTCTTCGACCATGTTGGCGCCTCCCGTCGATCACTGGGTACGAAGTTCATCGACCTCTGCTTCAAGCTCGGCGGCATTGTCATGAAGGGCGGCAAATGGAGTGCGCGCGAGCTGCCGCTCACGCCGCCGTTCATGGACAAGAAGGGTGGGCTGGTGATGGGCATCGGCTCGTTCATGGGTTGGTGCGCCGGCAAGATCATGGAAACCGGCATGGCCCAGATATGGCCGGGCTCGCCGGTGGCGGAGCCGCTCTTCGACGGTGATCGCGTGGTGGGCGTGCGCATGGCCGACCAGGGTGTCAACAAAGACGGTTCCCCGATTGATGGCGCCTATATGCCGGGCATGGACGTCAAGGCGCCGCTGACCGTGGTTGCCGACGGTCCGGTGGGCGCCGTGGGGCGGGCGCTGGACGCGAAATTCGGTTTGCCGCCTGCACACCACCAGTACGACTGGGGCGTGGGCATGAAGGCGGTGGTTCAGCTGCCGGATGACTGCGAGCTCAAGCCGGGCGAGATCATCCACACTCTGGGTTTCCCTGAGCCGGAGATATTCGGTTTCATGTACGTGTATCCCAACCATACCGCCTCGCTCGGCATCTTCGCCGCTCCGTGGCAGGATACCCCGGTGCGCACCACCTATCGCTATCTACAGCACTGGATGCAGCATCCGTATCTGTGGCGGCATCTGAAGGGGGCGAAGCTCCTCAGCTGGGGAGCCAAGTCGATTCAGGAGTCGGGCGTTGAAGGCGAACCCTTCCTCTGCGGTGACGGATTCGCCCGCATCGGCGAGGGTAGCGGCACCACCGACACGCTGGCGAATGCCGGCGTGGACGAGGCCTGGGAGTCAGGGGTGCAGCTGGCCGAGGCGGTGATTGACCTGCTGAAGGAGGGCAAGGACTTCTCCAAGGCGAATCTGGAGGCGTCATATGTTGCGAAGCGCCGCGCCTCGAAGCTGAACCGGCGTCTCGTGCGGGCCACGGGTGCCCGCAATGGCTTCAACCGCAGTTTCTTCTGGGGAATGCTGGGCGAGGGCCTGCGTGGCGCCCTTGGCATCGCGCTGCCCTTCAAGTCGGTGCCGCCGGCGTCGCGGGTGCCGTCGCTTGACGACGCGGTGAAGGGGCGTCGCTGCGACATGGCCCGACTGCGCGAGGGCGTGGAGGCGGCCGAGAAGGTGCGCAAGCCGCTGCACGATGCGGTGATGGACGCCTGCGGCTGGCCCGCGATTCCGTACGATGGCGAACTACTGATGCAGCATCAGGACGCCCTGCTTCTGGGTGGCAAGGTACAGGCGGCGCCCGGTTTTGCCGACCATGTGGTCTTCGCCGATCCCGCACTTTGCGCTGACTGCAAGGCCCACACCTGCATTGAGATCTGTTCGGCGCAGGCGCTTATGCCCTCGGACGAGCCGGGCGGCGTTCCCAAGTTCGACCGCGAGAAGTGCGTCCACTGCGGCGCCTGCATCTGGAACTGTGCGCGTCTCGTGCCCGGTACCGATCATGGGAACATAGTTTTCAAGGCCGGTTCCGGCGGTCTCCATTCCACCGAGAACTGAGGTCTATTTCAACCCTTTAGGAGCGCAGTGTATGAGCGATGATTTTCACTATCCCATTGGCGGGAAGAACTTCCGCAGCGGAAAGCCGGCATTCTTCAATCGACGCCGGAAGCGTCATGGGGGCGGCAAAGGCAACCGGCATCCCGGCCTCGCCGAACGCGACGAGGCGATCGTGGTGCCGGAACTGCCGAAGGATCCGCCGCCGGCGGTTTTCGAGGCCAATGTCTTCGGCAGGTTCGACCCTCGCATACAGCACGCAATCGCCGAGGTCGGCTATGCCGTGCCCACCCCCATTCAGGAGAAGGCGATCCCGTCGCTGCTGGACGGGCGTGATCTGATTGGATGCGCCCAGACGGGTACGGGCAAGACCGCTGCGTTCATGCTGCCGATCATCCAGCGTCTGCTGCCACCGAGCGGCGAGACGCGCCCCGCTGCCGCGAACGGTTCGGCAGGTCATCCACGCGCGCTCATTCTTTCCCCCACTCGGGAACTGGCGGCGCAGACCGCAGAGAACACCGCCAAGTACGCTAAATACGCGGCATTGCAGTTCGCGGTGGTCTTCGGCGGCGTTTCGCAGTTCCCCCAGGTGAAGGCACTGCAGAAGGGCGCGGAGATCGTGATCGCCACACCGGGCCGCCTTATCGATCTTATGACCCAGGGCGTTATCTTTCTCGACAAGGTGGAGCTCTTCGTGCTCGATGAGGCCGACCGCATGCTCGACATGGGATTCCTGCCCGACATCAAGCGCATCATCTCAAAGTTGCCGTCCAACAAGGTGGCTGCCGGGGCCACTGGCAATGGCGTGGCCGGCAAGCTGCGGCAGTCGATGTTCTTCTCGGCCACGCTTTCGCCGGAAATCCTCCGGCTCGCCGGTGAGCTGGTGTACGACCCCGTCCAGATCATGATCTCGCCGGAGAAGCCCACAGTCGAGAAGATCAACCAGAAGTGCATGCTCGTGGAC